>JAJEAX010000154.1 GCA_022822565.1 Candidatus Latescibacterota bacterium | reverse complement strand
AATTTCCTAAAATCCCTGGTAGAGACGCATGAATGCCATAGAGACCTTCAAAATGGACAAGAGCGTAATCTCTGTGACATCCCTTTCTGAAGAATCAGATGAAAAGGCATATTGGCACGCCAAAACGCCACAGGAACGCCTGGAGGCCGTTGAACTGATGCGGCAAATTAATTATGGCTACGATCCAACTACCACACGACTTCAAAGAGTTCTTGAAGTTACTCAACTCACATCGCGTTGAATATCTGCTCGAAGGAATTGTTATGAAAAATCGCGTGAAGATACTTTTTTTTCTTCTGCTCTTCTGCCAACCAGCAGACGCGAAAACGGACTGGGTGAACTGGGGCGGTCCCAACAGAGACTTCAGAGTCAACGACGCGGGCATCTTCCCCTCTGACCAACCCTACGCGTTGAAAATTGTCTGGAAAAAGCCCCTCGGTGCCGGGTACTCATCCATCTCAATTCGCGGCGACCTCGCCGTAACCATGTACTCCGATGAAACCTTTGATTACGTCATCGGCCTCAACACAACAGACGGATCACAGCGATGGAAATACAAAATCGGTGCCGCATATCTCGGTCACTACGGCTCGCAGAGTGGTCCCCTATCAACGCCCATAGTGACAGAGGACAAAGTCATCGCATTAGGTCCCCGGGGAAAACTGTTCGCACTTGATGCAAACACAGGAAAAAAACTCTGGGCGATAGACCTCGTCGCAAAACACCAAGCAACAGTGCCGTTTTGGGGCTTTACATCATCCCCAATTTTACACGACAACCGCCTCATCGTCCAAACAGGGGGAACACATGCGGTCTCGGCTTATGATCCCGCATCAGGAGACCTGATCTGGTCGGCATTTAGCGACTCGGTCAACTACCAATCGCCTGGCCTATTCGCCTTTGACAACCGCAAACACCTCGTCTTCTTTGGCAACAAATATCTCGCGGGCCTATCTCCCGAAACCGGTGAAATCCTGTGGCAATTCGCACATCGCGGGCAGACCGGCGCGGGACATACCAGCGGGCATCCCGTCGAAATAGGCGAAGGGCGATATTTTGTAAAAAACGGCGGCATGCTAATCGGCTTGAGAGCCGACAGCGAAACCTATGCCGCAGAGGAAATCTGGCGGACGCGCCACATTCGGGGGACATATAGCTACGCAGTTTTTAACACAAATCTCCTATTCGGTTATAACGGCCGCATCCTCACCTGCATCGATGCAAACACCGGAGAACGCTTATGGCGATCGCGCGAGCCGGGAGATGGCTTCCCCATCATCGTGGATAACCACCTCGTAATCATGACAAAAGAAGGCAGCCTCGCCGTCGCGCAGGCTTTGGGCGAAGGATACCGCGAAACAGCCCGCTTAAAACTCTTCGACGACATAGCCTGGACGCATGCCAGCCTTGCCAATGGCAGATTTTACGCGCGCAGCATGTCGGAAATCGCCTGCATCGAAGTCATACCAGAAACCCAAATCGCAAAATCAGACGCAGAAGCCATCGCGCCAAACTCACACTTCGCACAATTTGTCGAAAAAGTAAAACAATCCCCAGACAAGAAAACGCAGATCGATCAGTTCATGGCAAAACAGAAAAACTTTCCAATCCTCGAAGGCGAGAACCTCGTGCATTTTGTATATCGCGGCAAAGCCGAAGACGTCACCATAACCGGCGATCACGTAGGGCGGCGATACGACCACCCCATGCACCGAATTAAGGGAACGAACTTCTTCTATTCCACCGCACAACTCGAACCCGACGCCCGCATCACCTATCGCTACACCCTGGACTTACAGCGATCCATCCCCGACCCGCTCAACCCGCGACAGATTCGAACCCTCTTCTTTGGCCGCGCATCCTATTTTGGCATGCCGCGCTGGCAGGCTCCCGACCATCTCAAAGCGCGACGAGATGGTATTCACGGCAAAATTGATACCATACATTTTGAAAGTGCGGAAACTGGGGGAAAGCGCAACCTGGAAATCTATCTCCCAGCGGGTTATCATCAAAGCAATGAACAATACCCCGTCGCTTATGTTCACGCCGCGCGCCGGCAGTGGTCGCTGGGAAAGATGGATGTCTCGCTGGACAATATCATCGGCAAGCGCGCGCGTCCCGTAATCGTGGTCTTTGTCCCATCTCTCTTCAGAGGTGGATACGCAGAATACGTAGGGGAAAAACGCGATGCGTACAATCGCATTTTTACAAATGAGATCGTGCCCTACATCGACCGGACATATCGCACCATCAAAAACCGCGAAGGTCGGGCAAATATCGGAACAATTTACGGCGGATTTATGGCATTTTACGCCACCTTTACACATCCCGACATATTTGGCAAAATAGGCATACAATCCCTATCCTGGGATCAGACCGCAGAAGCAAAAGATGCAGACCTGATCTTTCAGGCCACAAAACAAATGCCCATAGATATTTATCTGGACTGGGGAAAATACGACTTGCGAAGCCCAATGGAGGGAAATGATCTGGGCAAGAGCACGGCGTCATTTGCCCAACTACTAAAAAAGAGAGGTTATACCTTTACCGGAGGCGAAGTAAACGACGGCGCGGGTTGGGCGAGTTGGAAAAACCGAACGGACAAAATATTTGAAACGCTTTTTCCCCTCTCAGATTGATTCAGTTTCCCTGTTTCCCGCTTCTTTCTCTCTCAGGTGATCTCGGCGGAGGACCACCGCGGTCACCCGCAGTGCGACTCCTGCGTCTATTGCGCCGCCTTATCTCTTCCAACTCTGCATGAATGGCTTTCTGAATTTCAACACGAGAGGCACCATCGGCAATTAGTTTATCGATTTTCTTTTGGAGATCAGACATCTCGCCTTCTGTCAACTGAGAACTGGAGTAATCGGGTCTCTGCCCCTCCCAATTAATCCCCATAACAGCCAACTCGTCGCGTATCTCTCTGTAAATCCTGTAATAGGTCGCACCATTCGCTTTTAGAGCCTCGGCCTTTTTGCGAAGTTCAGACATCTGATCTTCTGTCAACACCGCATTTAATCGCGTCAAAAATGTTTCTGTTAAATCGACGCCAAAACCCTCGAGTTCGGCAAAAATAGCCATTCTAATCTCACGGGGTGTTGCCCCTCCCTCGAGTAATTCATTGATCCTCGCCTGCAGAGCCATCCGCTGCACTTCCGTCAATCGCGCCGAAAGCACCCACAACAGCGCACTTCCCCGAGATCGCAGACCTTGACGATGGCGGAAGGTCACGCGATCATCAAGACCATCGCCATCCTCATCGACAAAAGCAGGCGGCGACTCCTCTTGCTTTTCTTGCGCCTGAGCAACCGCGTCGCACCAGAGCATTGCAGTCATCAGAAGTATGGCAATTAAACACCGTTTCATATCTGATAATTCCCATAAATGTCAATTAAGGTCGTTTGACCTTTTTTCTCCAAGCGGAAACATCAACGTAAACCTCGCCCCGCCCTCTGTCCTGTTCTCCACCTGCACCTGCCCTTCATTTTGCATCACAATACGCTTCACAATCGCCAACCCCAGCCCCGTACTATTTGAATCTTCATCTACCCGATAAAAAGGCTCAAATACTTTCTCTCTCAAATGTTCGGGAATACCACAGCCATCGTCTTCCACACTGATATGAGCCATTTCATCCACTTTTTTTCCCTTAATCCAGATATGGTGCCTGGCATGTCGCACTGCATTGGTAACCAGATTGGTAAGCGCGCGTTTGAAATGCGTCGCATTTGCCCAGACCATCAGGTATTCACTGTCGATATCCACAGAAACATCTCGGCGCAATTCCGCTACCATTTCGGGCAATTCTCGCATTTGTGCATCAACATCGATTTCTGTGCGATGTGAAATATCCTGTTCTAATCGCGCAAAATCCATCAACTCTTCAACCAGATCATTGAGTTCATACACCGAGCGTTCAATGCGCTGAATATCCGTATGCTCATCCTCCGACACACTATTATTCTTCAATTGATTGAGAAGAAAAAAAATACGTGCCAGAGGCGTTCTCAGTTCGTGCGACACCACCCTCAAAAGCTCTCGCTGTCCATCTACCAACCCCTCAATGCGATCGGCCATACCATTGAAACTGCGCGCCAAATCCGCCACAGCCTGACCCTTCCCAACCGGAGACCGGCTGCTCAAATCACCCCTCCCAAATCGCTCCGCAGCATCCGACAATGCGTAAACCCGACGCTCAAAAGGGTGAATCAAAAAATAAATCGCCCCACCTATACCCAACAAAATCGCGACCAAAATGCCAAAAAATAAAACATCGATCTGAAAAAAGAAATTGCCGCCATCGTCCTCACCATCTCCAGCACCAATCAAATCATCCTGCCATCGAATCATCTCCTCGAGCAGGTATGGTCCCAACACAATAACATCGCCATTGGGTGCCATCTGGTATGTCTGCAATCTTTTCTCTATGGAAATCGTCACAACCTCTCCGGCTTTCAAACGGCCTTTTTCTACCGAAGAAAGCGGCAAAACAAACAACGGCTCCAGCGTAATGGGCATGCGGTGCGTCAAACTGAACATATTGAGCACCAGCAACTGCGCCACCGGATCCACATCCACAGCCTCAAGCTCCTCGCGAACCATTGCGATAAGCACCTGGGTCTTGTCCTCAAAATCAGCCTGCCGAACAGAAGCGACCCACTGCTTTGACATTGCCAAAAGTCCAAACGCACTCAAAAGCAAAACAATGGCAATTCCCGCATAAATACGGATAAACTGTTTCCTCATAGGTTACTCGCTCGCATAATCACACTTCATCCTTCACACTTTACAGCCCCTCTTTTTCATCTGCGTAAAACGCTCAAATCATTCGCGTTTTTTCTGCGTTCATCTGCGTCATCTGCGGATCACACGTCACCCTGCGCTGGTCCCGACAGAAGATAACCCACACTGCGCACGGTCTTGATCGAAACAGATGTTGAAATATCTCCGCTGAGTTTTTGGCGAAGGCGCGAAATATACACATCCACGCTGCGATCCAATCCATCGTAATCGTAATTAAACAACGCCTGATAAATATCTTGCCGACTCACCACTTCACCGGCTCGATTGGCCAGATAATAGAGCAAATCAAACTCATAAGTCGTAAGATCAACAACGCGTTCTCCCATCCTGACCTCCCGACAATTTGCATCCACTATCAGATCCCCCACCCTCACCCGCTTTGACATCGTAGATCTCTGAGTGCTAACAGCCCTGCGCAGCAATGCGCGCACCCTCGCCACAAGCAATTGGGGCCGCACGGGTTTGGTCACATAATCATCACCGCCCATCTCCAGGCCCAAAATTTCATCTAATTCTTCATCTCGAGCCGTCAAAAATAAAATTGGCCCATCG
>JAJEAX010000209.1 GCA_022822565.1 Candidatus Latescibacterota bacterium | reverse complement strand
TCGTCGGAAATTTCCATGTCAAATTCTTCTTCGAAAGCCATGACCAGTTCGACTGTGTCGAGCGAGTCTGCGCCCAGATCGTCAATAAAGTGGGCGTCGGCATTGACGCTATCGGCATCGACGCCGAGTTGGTCAACGATCAAGTCGGTTACTTTTTGGTGAATATCATCGGTCATGTGAAGCCCTCCGTGTGAGTGTGTAGTGATTATTTACATCACCATTCCGCCATCGACAACGAGAACCTGTCCGGTAATATAAGCAGCGTCGTCAGAGGCGAGAAAGGCTGTGGCAGCAGCGACATCGTCGGGGCTACCGAGTTTGCCCAGTGGAATCTGTGCGATCAACTGTTCTTGTATTTTGTCGTTGAGTTTGGCGGTCATGTCCGTTGGAATAAATCCGGGCGCAATGGCGTTGGCCGTAATATTGCGGCTGGCTAATTCCCTCGCTACCGATTTGGTCAGGCCAATAAGGCCCGATTTGGATGCGGCGTAATTGATCTGCCCGGCATTGCCCGTGAGTCCCACGACCGATGAGACGTTGATGATGCGACCGGTTCGCGCTTTCATCATGGGACGGGTGACGGCTTTGATACAATGGTACGCACCTTTGAGGTTGACGTCAAGAACAGCATCCCACTCGTCTTCTTTCATACGCATCAGCAAATTGTCGCGGGCGATACCCGCATTGTTGACGAGTATATCAATTTTGCCCCAAGTGTCGAGGACGGTCTCTACAAGGGCTTCAACTGATTCGGCATTGGATACATCGGTTTGTCGTACAATGGCCTCTCTGCCTTGTGCGCGGATTTTTTCGGCCACGACTTCTGCAGCTTCCGTGCTTTGGCTGGCACATACGGCGATGTTGGCTCCTTCGCGCGCGAGGCGCAGGGCAATGGCCTCGCCAATGCCGCGAGACCCACCTGTTATAAGAGCTGTTTTATCTGTGAGTCGGTTCATGAGATAATTACCGGTTAAATGTTCTAAAGTTGTTCAATGGCTTCCAATGTGCCGGCTTCGCGGACTAACATATTGCGGTCGATTCGGCGCATGAGACCCTTGAGCACATTGCCTGGTCCCACTTCGAGGGCTTCGGTCATGCCTTCTTCTATGAGCCGTTGCATGGATTCTGTCCAGCGAACAGGCGAAATAACTTGCTTGATCAACAGGTCTTTGAGCAGGTCTGGATCGCGTGTGGGTTCAGCCGTGACATTGGGGATCACGGGGATTTGCGCCCTTACAAATGGCACATCTTCGAGTATGTCGGTCAGTGCTGTTACGGCTGGTTGCATCAGGGCCGAATGAAATGCGCCGCCTACGGGCAAGAGCACAGCGCGTTTGGCTCCCAGTGCTTTGGCTTTTTCAAGTGCTTCGTCGATGGCGTTTTCCTCGCCAGATAGGACCACTTGCCCCGGGCAATTGAAATTGGCTGTTGTGACATGGCCCGAAGAACTGAGGTCGTCGCAAAGCCGAATCATCACGTCGTCGTCGAGACCGAGCACAGCAGCCATGGTACCTGGCCGAATTTTTCCCGCGACTTGCATGGCATGTCCGCGAACGCTGACGACCCGAAAGCCATCTTCGACGCGCATAACACCTGCCGCAACGAGCGCGGCGAGTTCTCCTACACTGTGTCCTGCCACGAGGTCGGGGTGCAGTCCCCGGCTTTTAATTACTTCAAGAGCGGCAATGCTGTGGGCAAAAATTGCCGGTTGTGTGACTGCGGTTTGTTTGAGTGACTCGGCAGGACCGTTGAAGCAGAATGACTTAATGTCTATATCGAGCACATCGTCGGCAAGATCAAAAATTTGGTGCGCTTCTGGTGCGCCTCTGTACAGATCGTATCCCATGCCAACGAATTGGGAACCTTGTCCTGGAAATAGAAAAGTTTTTTTTCCCATCTAATAAGCCCAGGTTAGCAGGGTGCTGCCCCAGGTATATCCCGCACCGGCACTGGCGAGCAACACGTTGTCACCGCGATTGAGACGGCCCTGTTCGGCTGCTTCAGACAGACCAATGGGAATGGTGGCAGCCGAGGTGTTGGCATAGCGGTCGATATTGACTATAACGCGGTCTTCGGGTATATCTGTGCGTTTGACACAGGCGTCAATGATGCGTTTGTTGGCCTGATGCGGCACAAAAAGCGCGATGTCTTTGCCGATAAGGCCGTTGCGTTCGAGAATTTGAGCGGAAACTTCCGCCATTTTGGGGACTGCAAATTTGAAAACTTCGCGACCATCTTGATAAATATAATGCATTTTTTTTTCAACGGTTTCACGAGAGGCGGGAAGCAGACTGCCGCCAGCGGGTTGTCGCAGATATTTTACGCCGCTGCCATCAGAATAGAGGATAAAGTCTTTAAGCCCCAAACCGGGCTCGCCTGGTTCGAGTAAAACGGCGCCCGCGCCATCACCAAAGAGCACACAGGTGTCGCGATCGGCGTAGTCTGTAATGCTGCTCATTTTGTCGGCTCCGATGACGACTACGCGTTTGTGTGCGCCCGTTTCAATGAATTGTCCCCCCACCATCAGAGCATATAAAAAACCGCTACAGGCTGCCGCCAGATCAAAAGCCCAGGCATTTGTGGCACCAATTTGGTCCTGTACCAGACAGGCCGTTGATGGAAATACCATGTCGGGCGTGATGGTCGCAACGATGATCAGATCGATATCTCTGGCATCGAGTCCTTTGTTGTGCAGAATGGATTCCAGAGATTTTAGAGCCATAAAAGATGTGCCCAATCCCTCGTCGAGAATGCGGCGTTCTTTGATGCCGGTTCGGGATGTGATCCACTCGTCGGATGTATCGACCATTTTTTCGAGGTCGGTATTGGTCAGCGTTTGTTCTGGGACATAGTGCCCAACCCCGGTAATGGTGGCTGTAAGGGGATACATGATGTACTCTGCTCCTCAAAGTCTGCGCGATGTTAGATCAAAATTAGAAGCCATCGATTTCAACTACTTCGCGTCCATTGTAATAACCGCAATTTCCACAGACCCGATGGGGCATTTTTTGCTGCCCACAGTTGGGACATTCGTTAAAAGTGGGTTGGCGCAGCTTCCAATTGGCACGGCGTTTACCTGTGCGGGAATTTGAACTTTTTCGTTTGGGGTTGGCCATGGTGGTATTCCTTTTCGATTGTTGCTCTGTTTACTGTTCGTTTTCTTTTAGTGCGCGGAGAGCATCCCAGCGCGGGTCGAGGCTCTTTTCACGCTCGTATTCCAGTAATTCATGGGGATCTTGCTCATAGCGTTCGCAAGGGCCAGAAGGCGATGCAGCGCATGTTGGAATCATGGGTAGTTCGAGCAAAATATAGTCTTTCACGTCATTGCCCAGATCTATTTCGCCGGGTTCTTCATTGAGCCAGATCAGCATTTCATCATCGTCATCATTCATCTGGTCGGGACGACCTTTTTGAAAAACGAATGTGTATGAGATGGCGATGGGAAATTCGATGGGTTCCAGGCACCGCGCGCAGTCGGGGCGCACCAGACAGGTAGTTTGACCTTTGGCAGAGAGCGAATCGCCGTATTTGTACACGACGAGACGGGTGTTTATGGTACCTGCAAATTGGGTGTCTTCCCCGGTAATGTGCAGGTCAGCGGGTGTTTCTTCAAACGAAAGTTCGGTCTCGCCTTCCTGTATATCTCTCAGGTCGATTTTCATAAGGTTTTACCCAAAAAAGAAAGTCATTTCTCTGGCTGCATTTTCCAGTGAATCTGAGGCGTGTACGGCATTGTTTTGAATATCGGTCGCAAAGTCTTTGCGAATGGTTCCTTCTGCGGCTTCTTCGGGATTGGTACTGCCAATGACTTCGCGCAAAAATGCGACGGCGTTGTCTCGCTCGAGTGCTATGGGTACACAGGGACCAGAGGTCATAAAATCGAGCAAGTCGTTGTAAAAAGGCCGTTGGCGATGTACTGCATAAAATTCGGCGGCCTGTTTGCGCGTGAGGCGAACCATTTCTATGTTTACAATCCGAAAGCTTTTTTTTTCGAGACGGCGAATAATTTCACCGATTACATTTTGTGCAACAGCGTCGGGTTTGACGATGAGCAGGGTGCGTTCCATGCATAAAATTCCATAAAATAATAGGCTCATAACGGCATGAAGATGGACAAGATAGGAGTTGGTCTTTTTTTTGTCAACCCCATTTTTGATAAGGATTTGCGCTTGTGAACTGCCCGAGAAAGGGGTTGACACAAGTCTAATGGTCGCCTTTAATTGGGGAGGTGGTTTTAGTGCTGTTGCGTTTTAATTTTTTTAGAAATGTCGGGGTCTTTTTATGAGTGTCGTTATTCCATTTTTGAATCACAAGGTTCTGTTTGTTACAGGTGCAACTGGTTTTTTGGCCAAGGGATTGGTGGGAAAAATCCTTTGCCACGCGCCAGATGTTGGGCGCATTTATCTCATGGTGCGACCTCAAAGGCGGGGAGGGGGCAAGCCCATTAGTGCCGAAGATCGACTGCAAAGGGAGATTTTGCAATCCAGTGCCTTTACGCGATTGCGCGCAGAACTCGGGAATCGTTTTGATGCTGTGATGCGCGAAAAAGTCATTGCAGTGCCGAGCGATTTGACACAAGATCACCTCGGCATGGACGCGGAGACATATGCGCGGTTGACCCGTGAAGTTGATATTGTGATCAATAGCGCGGCCAATGTGGTTTTTGACGCGCCACTGGATCTGGCCCTGGCGCAAAATACGCTTGGAGCCAGGCGCGTTGTCGAATTTGCCAAAGCATGTCGAGATGCTTTGTTGGTGCATGTTTCAACGGCTTATGTCAATGGGCGGCAAAAGAGAATCATTTCTGAAGACGCGCCCGTGCCCGATCAAACGGTGGCACAACAGATGGGAAATGGTCGCGTGCCCGATTACAGTCTGGATTCGGAAATTGAAGATATTCTGACGTATAGCCGCGAAGTAGAGGCGTCGTCGCGGAGCCCCGAGCGATTTGCGGAATTTACGCGGTTGCTGGACCGACAGGATCGTGGCAAGCGCGTTACAGCACATCGGCGGGAACATCAGTTGGAGGCCTTGCGCCAGCGCTGGGTGCGGGAACGGATGGTGGCACGCGGCATAAAGCGCGGGCGAGAGTTGGGCTGGCACGACAGTTATTCTTTTACCAAAGCCATGGGTGAGCAGATGATTGCCAAGACCCGGGGCGATTTGCCAACCGTGATCGTGCGCCCTTCTATTATTGAGAGCAGTTTGTCCGATCCAGAGCCGGGATGGCTGGAGGGGCTAAAAGTGGCCGATCCGCTTATTGCACACTACGGCAAGGGGCGTCTGACGGATTTTCCCGCGCGTCCAGAAGCGGTTTTAGACGTTATTCCCGTGGATATTATTATCAATGTGATTATCGGTGTTTTGCCTTCTATCCGTGCAAATGCCGATTTGAAGGTTTATCATGTGACAACAAGTGCAAAAAATCCGGTCACGGTGGGTGAGGTCGTCCAGTATGTGTACGAGTATTTTGTGAATAATCCAATGCGCGATCGCAATGGCAAACCCATTGCGGTGACACCGTGGACCTATCCGACACTGTCACAATTTCGTCGAAAGTTGCGCTATAAGTATCTATTGCCACTCAAAATTTTGCAACGGGTACTGGATTGGGTACCAATGGTCGATGTCTCAAGACGCAAACGCCAATTATCGATTTTGAATGCTACTTTGGAAAATACGCTGGTGCTTACCGATATTTACGGTTCTTATATTTCTCTGGATTGCGTGTTTCAAAACGACAATATGAATCAGTTGTTTGACAGCCTGGATGCAGAAGATAAAGAGATTTTTAATTGTGATGTTTCGCGCATAGATTGGCCCGTTTACGTAAAAGATATTCATATTCCCGGCTTGCAGCGGCATGTGCTCAAGACAGGTGCTTAGGCTTCTCTTATGATCTCACGCAATAAATCGGATACTCGCCCATTGCACGAAACACTGCTCGATGATTTGGAGCAGATGTTGGCTATTTATGACCAATCGGTCCAGCTTATGCTCGAAGCCGTGCGTCACGATGGCTATTTTGACGCGTTCGATCCAGATGCGCTGGTCTGGCCGAAAAGTAAGAGTGGGGCGATGGATATGGAGGCACTGCAATTTCGCGCTCAGCTTGTGGATGCGATTTTTCGAGACCTGCCCGAGGTCCGCAATGAGCGTTTGGACGAGGCGTACCGTCCTTTTGCGGAGTTGCTTCCGCAATATCACACGGGCAGCCGAATGTATTTGCAACTGCGGCGACAATTTGTCGAGCGCGGACGCGGGGATGCGAAAGATTTTTTGAAGTTGTATCAGTCTCTGTATTTGAAGGCTTTGGCACAGGCGGAGTTGCACGCGCCCGAAGCCGTTGAAGAGGCTCTGGCTCAGGTGCATATTACACAGGTGCCGATGTCGCATGCCCGCGCCGTTGCAGAGGCTCTTGACAATGTGGAGGCAGATGAGGACGCGCACTGGGCTGAGGAGTATAGCTGTGAACGAGATGGCGAGCAGATTGTGGGCACTTTGCGCGATTTGTTGCAAGATGTGGCACAGCGCACGCTCAATTTGATCGCCGCGGGGGGGTTGTTGTCAACGCGGTATAATTATTTGACAAATTTTGGCTGGTTTGGCGTGTCGGTGTGGAAGGTTATTGTGGATGCAGAGGTGGCTTTGGCGCGGTTGCGCGAGGCGGGCTATGTGGAGTTGGATGGAATAGATGATGATGTGTTGCACATCAAGGCGCTGTTGATTGAATTTTTGCACGCGCATCAGGAAGATCCCACCAAGCTGCGCCCCAGGCTGTACTGGTATGGGCAGGAGTATAGTTATTTGACGCGGGATATGATTGATTTGTCGGTTAAGCTGATATGCGATGTGAACGCGCAAATCGATCGCGTTGGACAAAGTGTTTCCCGTGTGGAAATTCCCACTTTGCTCGCAGATACGGCGCAGGGACGATTTTTGGAATATCCCGATGTCGGGCGTCGAGGGGAATTTTCAAAGTTGCAGCGAGGGATGCGTTTTGTCAGGTGGATGGGGACTTCGCTCAAGGTGGGACGTCAAAAAAAGAAATTGTTGGAAAGAGAGGACGATCCCATCCGTCGCCGCGAAGCCGGATGGCGCACCTGGCTCGATTGGGGGCGTCGCACGCTGGATATTTTTGATATTCGCGTCAACGTTTATATCGATCCCCATTTTGAAGCCATTGTGCGAGATTTGGGAGCCGATGCGGAAGATCGGCGTCTTATTTTTTTGCCAACGCATCAGAGTTTGTTTGACCATCCCGTTTTGTACAGGGTTTTGCAGTCTCGAGAATTTATGAATGCAATGGGATGGGAAAGACCCGAACCTTGTGTAATTTTGGCGCGCACGGGGCTGGCGCGCTCGGGTATCAAAATTGGGTCGAAACAGATCACGCAGTTTGGGATGACGTCGGAGGTTTTTGATCAGATCTTGGAAAATGTCGATGGCTATGTGATGCTCGAGCGATCCCGTGCAGCGGGTCATACGACACAGCGCGTGGCACAGGCGTTGACAGAGCGACCAGGCGTTATTTATCCCATGGCGACGACCGCTGCTTTTGCGATTCAACAATTTCCGCTTCAACACGGGGTGTTTGCACAATTGCCCCAGGATGTGGTGATTGTGCCGATTGCGTACCGCGGACTTCACGCGCTGTGGCCCAAGTGTCCAAAGGGCAATATCAATATCAATCCGGGTCAGGTCGATGTGTGGGTCTCATCGCCCATGTTGGGGGAGACGACCTTACTGCCCAAAAGACGGTCTCTGCGGATTCAGTCCGAGGCTGCCGCGCTGTTTCAAGCGGT
>JAJEAX010000236.1 GCA_022822565.1 Candidatus Latescibacterota bacterium | reverse complement strand
GGTTGCTCGGCACGGGATCAGTTATGATCACACGCCGTCTGGCATCGATACAATGTCGGTGATCATACAGGATGAGCAATTGGACGGCAAGGGCGAACTTCTCGTCGAAGACATTCAACGCATTCTTGAGCCTGACCGCATCGAGCTGATCCACGGACTTGCGCTGATTGCGACAGTTGGCGAGGGGATGTCACACAGAGTTGGCATTGCTGCGCGTCTGTTTACTGCGCTGGCAGATGCAGGTGTGAATGTACGAGTGATCGATCAGGGGGCTTCAGAGATCAATATTATTGTGGGGGTCGAAGAAGCCGATCTCGATACAGCACTGGTCGCTATTTATCGCGCTTTTGTTCATTAGAGAGAGAACTGGGGAGGGATTTATGAAAATTCTCGTGACGGGATCGCACGGAAGAGTAGGGGGCAATCTGGTCAGACGCCTGCTCGCTAAAGGACACGACATACGCGGCTTTGTCTATCCCGGCGATGCCAGCCGCGCGGGCAAGTGGGAAGGCATCGATGCAGTTGAGGTCATAGAAGGCGACTTGCGCGACTACGAGGCCGTATCTCGTGCGGTTGAGGGTGTGGATGCTGTATATCACCTGGCCGCGGCTTTTGCAAGTCCGCACAGCCATATCGAATATATGCAAATCAATGGGCTGGGCACACTACATTTGCTCGAAGCGGTGCGCGAGAAAGTCCCTAATTTGCAGCGTTTTGTCTATGCCTGTACAGAAGCAATATACTGGAGAGTTGAAGAAGCTGGGCGTTTGTTCGAGAAGCCAGTTTCTGAGGATATGGTCAGCGCGACTCATGCGATGCCGTATTTTTTGACCAAGTGGATCGGCGAAGAACTGGTGACGAATTACCATGTTCAATACGGCGTGCCGAGCGTCGTGTGTCGGTTTGCGACTATTTTTGAACCGAGTGAATTTTTGACCGAAGATGGCGTTCCAAAGTTTTGTTCCCTCAGACCTCTGCTCGAACGATTGCGCCGTGTGAAAAATCCTACAGATGAACAGAGGGTACAACTCGCATCTCTGGAAAAAGCGTGGGGAGATGGCGCGCGGGTTCTGGTTAGCAGGTGCCCCGATGGTAGGAGTTTTAAACAAGAGTGGGCAGATGTGCGCGATATCGCCCTCGGCCTTTCTCTGAGTTTGGAGCGCGATGAAGCCGTGGGCGAGGCATTTACTCTGGGCGGAATGCTCATAGTTTGGGAAGACGATGTTCCAAAAGTTGCCGATTATCTCGGCGTAGGCTATACAGAAGCGACCATGCCTGCGCCAAATTTTTTTGAATTTGATCGGACAAAAACGCAAAATCTGCTCGGATATCGCGCCGAGCACGATCTGTGGAGTACGCTGAATACGGCTCTGACGATGCGAGAGGGCAAAGAGACAGATGTTGTCCCCACAGGTGTGAGATATGGATAAACCCCACATAATGGGGATTGACGGCTTGACGCACAATCCCAAAGGCCGGCGGTTCAAGCTGGCGATCACGTATCAAATTGGGCGTTGACGAAAGGAATATTTTGAAAACGCATTTAGAAGGACTACATAATAAGGAGTATCGCAAGCTATTCGGTTTAGATATTTACCTGACGCCAGTGTTTGTGATTTCCGGTATTACCATTATTGCATTTGTCACTGGCGCTCTTGTCTTCCAGGAAGCCGCGACTGAAGGATTCAAAAATATCCGCGAGTGGCTCACTACGAATCTCGATTGGTTTTTTCTCATTGCAGCCAATCTCGTCGTGATTTTTTGTTTTTATGTGGCGCTATCTCCCCTTGGAAAAGTGCGCCTGGGGGGGGCGGATGCAAAGCCAGAATACACCTATTTAACCTGGATTGCCATGCTTTTTGCTGCTGGCGTGGGCATAGGGTTGCTGTTTTTTGGGGTGGCAGAGCCGGTGTACTACTTTAAGGAACCGCCACTCGGCATTACGCCCAGAACAGAGGAGGCCGTTGCTGTCGGTATAGCGGCAACGGTTTTCCACTGGGGTTTGCACGGTTGGGCGATCTATGGCGTCGTTGGACTCGCTCTGGGATACTTTGCATACAATCGGGGATTGCCCCTTACCATTCGCTCGGCATTCTACCCCTTGTTTGGCGACCGGATCTGGGGCTGGCCCGGACACATTATCGATACGTTCGCCATATTTGCGGGGTTGTTTGGGCTTGCAACCTCCCTCGGTCTGGGGGTTCAGCAGGTGACGTCCGGATTAAACTATCTGTTTGATATTCCCGCGAGTAACACCACTATGGTGGTGCTGATAGTGGGGATCACGTCCGTCGCGCTGATATCGGTGCTGACGGGTATTAATGTCGGTATTAAACGTCTCAGTCAGTTTAATATCGTTCTCGCGTTTTTGTTGCTGTTAGCTGTTATATCACTTGGACCAACGCTCTATATTTTTCGCAGTATCTTCGCTGGATTCGGCAGTTATTTCGTTCAGATTATCCCGCTCAGCAATTGGATTGGAAGAGAGGATGTAGCCTTTGTGCGAGACTGGACGACTTTCTACTGGGCGTGGTGGTTTGCCTGGGCGCCGTTTGTCGGCACGTTCATCGCCCGCATTTCAAAGGGGCGCACAGTGCGCGAATTTGTCGTTTTTGTGCTCTTTCTGCCAATGCTTTTATGCCTGCTGTGGTTCGGTACTTTTAGCGGTACGGCGTTTTATCAGCACATTGTTGAGGGCTATACCGGTGTAACCGAGAATGTCGAGGCGTGGAAGCTCGAAATCGCATTGTTCAAAATGTTTGATAAGCTGCCGATGGCGACGTTGCTTTCATCTGTGGCGATGCTGCTGACCGTCGTGTTTTTCGTTACTTCTTCGGATTCAGGATCGCTGATTATTGATACGATCGCAGCCGGCGGCAGGGTTGATGCGCCAGTTGCGCAACGCGTTTTCTGGTGTACGATTGAAGGGTTAGTCGCTATCGCACTTCTGCTCGGCGGAGGCCTGAGTGCGTTGCAAGCAGCTTCACTCACAACTGGCTTTCCTTTCGCTATTGTGCTATTGGGAATGGCGGTCTGCGTGTGGATGGGGCTTCGCAGCGAAGTGCGCGAATCGCGCGGATAAGAGTATCGGATCTCTCAACATTTTCAAGCATGAATTTGACATTGAGAGAATTTCAACCTATTTTTTCTTAATGTAAGCCTGAAAATTAAAGGTACGGTTGAAACAATAAAAAGGGGAGGACCTATGGCGTTCTTGAGCAGGTTTATTCCGATTCTGGTATGTGCGGTATTGCTTCCTAACGTAGTCCAGGCACAATCTGTTGGAACTATTACTGGCACAGTGACCGATGCCTCAAGCGGCGAAAAATTGGAAGTGGTACAGGTTCATATTCCGACTTTGAAACTGAGCGCAATGTCGGACGCGCAAGGCCGTTTTACCATCCCAAATGTGCCTTCTGGTATGCATGAATTGAGGGCTGATCTGATCGGCTATACGACCGCGACCGCGGTTATTACGGTGGTGGGAGGAGAGGCAGTGACGGTTGCGTTGCAGATGAATCCCTCTGCGCTCTACCTCGACGAAGTAGTAGTGACGGGTACGGCATTTGAAGAATCGCCGATCAGCTTGACGTATGCAGTTGCGGTGGTTGGGCGAGAGAAGATGGCTGAACAGGGTTCTCCGCAAGCCGTTGATTTTTTTAAGAACCTGGGTGCGAGCCACGGCGTGATCGGTGAACGGAGCAGTTGGTACAATGCGGGCCAGGCTGCCACGCTTGCGGAGAGCATTGCCAATGTGAACCTGCGCGGGCTGGGGGCTTCAAGGACGCTGGTGTTGATCAATAGCCGCCGGCAGACTTATGTCCCGGCGCGCTTGATTGGAGGACGCTTTGTCGATGTGAATGTTATTCCCTCTATCGCCGTTGATCGGATTGAGGTGCTCAAAGAAGGCGCGGGGGCGATTTATGGATCGGATGCTGTGGCCGGGGTCGCCAATTTTTTGACCCGCTCCGATTTTGAGGGTTTTGAAATCTCGGGTGCCCACGAGTATTTCGAAGGCGCTGGCGATACAAATATAGGTGCGATATGGGGTAAAAAGCTCGCCGATGGAACTCATGCGGTTATTTCTGTGGAATGGATGAGACGCCAGGCGTTACCGGTCTCGAATAGAGACTACCTGTTGCAGCCGTGGCACGGTGGCGGGCAACGCCTTGGATGGTCGAGTTTGGGAAATCCCGGCACCTTTGCCGTTGGTGCGCCAGCTCCGTGGACCGCTGCCATACACGCTCCCCGATGTGAGGAATTTGGCGGTTTCCGGGAATCCTGGACATGCCGATTCCGCTATCAGCAGTATGAGAACCTGGTGGAGGAAATGAGTCATATCCGTGCTTTTGCTGAGCTCAATGGCACTCTGGACAATGGTACGGATTATCACGTAGAGTACCTGTGGGCCGAGGCCGAGATCCCCAATTGGTACACGACGCCTTCGTACCCTCCGTTCCCACTGACAGATACGAGCATTATGGAAGTCGCGTCCGACCATCCGGGACGGCAGGCATTCTGCGAGGACTACGGTGCAAATCCCGGCGATTTGTATTACGACGCCTGCCAGGGTGGGGAGAACTGGTATTTCAATGGTCGGCCCTTTGGAAACTCTGGTCCCGGACGTATTTTGAGCCGTCAATCGAATACTTTGCGGATGGCGGCTTCGGCAAATGGCGATTTTAAGGCGTTCGGCGGTCGAGATGCCCATTTTGATGTGGGTCTTGCTTATTCGCGCACTTCGGGCAATTACAATTTGCCGGGGGTGTACATCGAGCGGTTATTCCTCGGCTTCCGCGGTTTTGGGGGACCAGATTGCGGCGTTGACGTGGAGGCAGATCCGACGTCTCTTGCGGGGATGAGACTCGGACGGATCTACAACCAGGTAGCAGGACAGGGCAACTGTCATTACTACAACCCCTTCGGGAATGCCATCGAATTCACGGATCAACATGGTTCGAATTTTGAGAACTCGCCGAATCCCGATTACCGCTCTGGTCTCGAGAATAGTCCCGAGTTGCGGGAATGGCTCGCCAATCAGGAAGTTGATCTACAGAGTACCGCGGATATGCTGGTCGCCGATGCGACGTTGACGGGAACGTGGACAGAAAATGTCTGGCTCAACGCGAGTTATGCCGCCGGGTATCAGTTCCGCAAGCTCAGTGCTACTGGCGATCCGAACGATCCGGGTGATGTGACCATCAACCCATGTCCGGTTCCGGGGGATAAGGGTTGCTCAGAGGAAGATAAGTTCGGTCCCTATGCGTTCACGAATGTGAATCGGCCATACTCCGAAGACCAGACGGTACACCGCTTTTTTGGCGAAATCCCCCTGAGTCTGGGAGAGCGCGTTGATGTGCAACTCGCCGCGAATTACGAGTTCCACGATGTGGCGAGCAGTTTCGATCCCAAGGTCGGCTGGCGCGTGGGCCTTTCAGAATCTCCTACCCATTCTCTGTTTCTGCGTGGCTCGGTGCAGACGACTTTTCGCACGCCATCGCTGGACGATGTAAATGAAAGTCCGTTATCGACGCTCGAGTGGATCAACCAGACGGGTGCGTACCAGACGGTCGATAGAATCGGGAGCAAGGACCTCAGCCCCGAACAGGCTTTTACTTATAATGCGGGTCTCGCGCTGGTGACAGAGGCTGGATTTGAAGCGACATTCGACTATTGGAGCTACGATTTCAGCGATGTCATCGGCGCTATGCCCCACGGGAGAATTACCGACTTATATGCCGATGAAGCCAATAAGAATGCCCTGAAGCAATTCATTGTTTGTCCAGATGGGGTAGGCACGGGCACATGCGCGGCCTCAGAACTCGAGCGGGTGCGCGTTGATATCGTCAACTGGCCCGGGGTCAAGACTTCGGGCATCGATGTACATCTGGGCACGCGGATGCCAGCGGGTGCAGGGCAATTTGCGGCCAGTCTGGATGGCACTTATACGCTGTCGTATGAGACAAAGGCTCTGATGCATGGCAATTTGGTACTCCAGGATGCGGCAGACGCCGCGGGATACTTGAATTTTGGCAATCCGATAGCGACATCGCTTCCCAAGTTGAAGGGGCGGGTATCGGCGGGCTATCACTGGAATACCTATAGTCTGGTGAGTTATCTGAACTATATTTCGTCTTATGAGGATCGCGGATCAATGGGGTCCGATAATGCGACTGTTAAAAATTTGTTCGGCACGATTGACTCGTTTGTCACATGGGATGTGAGTTTTCTGTGGAACGTGTCCAGAGGGGTGAATATCGCATTTTCCGGAATGAACCTGCTCGGCACCAGGCCACCTCTGGTGAATATAGAGCAAGCCTACGATGGCTTTACGCACGATCCCAAAGAGCGGCGGTTGAAGTTGGGCCTTACCTATAAACTCGAGAGTTTTTAAAACAAAAATGTCTGAGCACGATCCTTTTGAGCTGAGAAAATACTACCGTTATTTGCGGGTTGTCGATGTGGTAGATGCCATGGATGGAGTTGGGTATTTCAATACGGGATTGGTGGATGCCGATATTCGCCCCTTGTGGCAGGGGATGAAGTTCTGGGGCGTGGCATTTACCGTTCGGTGTGTGCCTGCAAATCGCCCGATGTGGAAGTTGGATACGACCGAAGAGATTGTGAAGGCTCACGGCGCGTGGTTCAGCGAGGTGGGCAATCTGAGTTATCGCGATGAGATTCGAGAAGGACATGTCGTGGTTACAGATACGGGCGGAAGTGGTGAGGTCGGCATGTGGGGATCTGCAAATAGTCTTGGTTTGATTGCCAAAGGCGCTGTTGGGATTGTGACGGATGGCTATTGCCGGGATACTGGGGAGTTGATTTTGCAGAAAACCCCAATTTGTTCTCGAGCGAGAGGTCGAACGATTATTCCAGGGCGAATTATGGCAGTTGAAGCACAGGTTCCTGTCGGATGCGGCGGTGTGCAGGTGCGGCCCGGCGATATGGTGGGATGCGATGACGATGGCGTTGTTGTTGTGCCCAGTGAAATCGCACATGAAGTCGCTATTCACGCTCGTGCGATTTTGATTGCCGATATGAAATCGCGAAAAAGGTATTATGAGACCCTGGGCATGCCTATGGATGAGACTGTCGATTGGGAATCTGTGGAAGCGTATTACAAGGGTCTCGATATCTAAGCCTACCCTCAGGCACAATACAAAAGCCCGTCAAGTTGTGATGAACAGGTCTGTCAAGCGACTTGTTTTACACTTGGCGGGCTTTTTTAAAATACAACTTCGACAGAAATTTACCATAATCCGCCTTCATCTGCGTTCATCTGCGGATACTCTCGCCTTTCATCCTGCCCATCCTCTAATCCTGCAAATCCTGATTCAGATAGTTTTTCGCACGGGAGATTTTTGCGATTCACTGTACAATTTGTCAAATGCTTCTGTGCCGTCGTCTTCAATGACGTCGAGTGATGAGTCGGGTTCTGATATGGGCTGGGAATCTTCGGGATAGACGTGGTGCATGTCCTGCTTTGTGCAGGCGTAATAGGTGACTTCACCGCTTTTTCGGCGGTACGCGTACAGGTGGCGCGGGGGATTGACCCAGGTGTAGTCTGCGACGTATTGTTCCAATGCGGCGGGATCAATTTCTACGCCGAGGCCCGGGGTTTCGGAGACGCGGTAAAAGCCGCCTCGAACTTCAATCGCAGGTTTTATGAGTTGATGTTCGCAGATATTCATGCACGTAATGGCCGGCCATTTGGCCTGGGGGAGGACTGCGCCCAGATGCGCTGCCCAGGCTGTTGTAATGCCAGAGCCGACGAGTTGTAACCAGAAAGGTTTGTTCCATTGTTCGCATACAGATGCTTGTTTGAGGAGGCGCGAGGCGCCTGCACAGATGACAAAACCATCGGTGACATCTTCTTTCATGGTCGTTTCAATGGGGGGATTGTTGTAGTGCATGGCAATGGGCCGCGCGATCAGATTTCTGATTTGTTTGTTGCCCGCCACGTCGTTTTGTGGTATCGGCGTTTCGATCATCGCCACTTCGGAATAGGCTTCCAATTCTCTTAGGTGCGGGATTGCATTGGCGGAATTGGCGAGGGTGCCGTTGTAGTCGAGGTCGAGGTGAAAACCGGGTGGAACTACTTTTTGAACAGCCTGAATGGCTGCGTGCAGGTCAAACCATGGGCGGGCTTTGAGTTTTGAGCTGGTATATCCCGCCTGGACGGCTTGCCGACACTCTTCTGCCCATCCTTCGGGTGGCATGTCCATATTCCACCACGATATGGGACACCAGTCGCGCACTTTTGTGCCCAGCAAACGGTATATGGGTACGCCTTGCGCTTTTGCGATGGCATCAAACAGAGCCATCTGAACGCCAGCGCCGAGGCTGTCATCCCACATCAATTCAGCCGCGGGTCTGCCGACGATTCTGTCTTCGATATCGCCCGGTACTTTGGCCCAGGTGTAGTTGGGTATGGTTTCTCCCCATCCCTCAATGCCATTTTCGAGTGTGATATGGCAAATCTGGTGTATTCGCCAGTGGGGAAGCCAGTAGCCGAGGTGTTTCTGGCTGTGTGGCGTGAAGGGTACGTCGAGATTGATGAGTTCAATGGTTTTGATTTTCATATTGCCTCCAGGAAAGTTGATGTGCATATCGCACGATAGGACACGCAAAGCGCGATGTCAAGTACAACGGGAGAAAGAAAACGTGCATGGCTAAAAAAAAGATTTATATTGAACTCGATATTATCAAAAACTAACAATTCAAGGAGGCGATGTATGGCAGTGCAGTGTATTCATCTGGGTGTTGGCGGCAGAGGAAAGTGGCCGGTTGCTATGTTTGCCGAGCGAGATGACGTGGAAAGTGCGGCTTTTGTCGATGTTCA
>JAJEAX010000257.1 GCA_022822565.1 Candidatus Latescibacterota bacterium | reverse complement strand
GGTTAGTGGATAGCCTGCATCCCGGCTGCCATTGCCGATCATGTAATACCCCACCTGATTGTGGATGGCTATGGCTACCAGAAATCGGGTGCCGGGATAATCTCGATTGGATCTTTCCAGTTGAGAATAGCGGAATTGCCACTGAATCGCCTCACCTACATTGAGCCGAATGCGCTGTTTTTCACCGATAATGCGATATTGATCAAATGCCCGCATTAGATACTCTTCTTCAAACGCCTGAACGATCTGATCCACTGTCATTGTGACAAAGCGAGCTGGTAGTGCTTGTGGATACAAGTGCATTTGCGGACGAAAGTCACTTGTAATCCCAGGACTGAGAATGCGTACAGTTACAGGTGATAAACCATTGATATCTCTTTGCGATGTAAGGGTTGATACATCGATACCCCACTGGTCGCTGGGACGACTGACTCGAAATCCCCATGAGTTGTTGGTATAAACAAGCCCGTCTAAACTGGGTTCAGGCTCTGTGGGGATTGGTTTACACCCAGAAGTTGTCAACAGGCTACACAGCGCGAAAGCGCAAAATATTCGGGCGCATATCATGTCGATCTCCTTACTGATTAATCGTGAAAACGGACAAGTACTTTATTTGACGCCATAAGGCCTGGCTGTGTTCCTGTCGCGCTGGAACAATTCCGGATGCAGGCGATAAAATGTTGATTCCACCTGATTCAGACCATTGGCCTGTACCACAAAACGACCATCGATTACTACAGCTGGCAATATTGCTGGTATTATGCCGAGTGCTTGAGCAGTGGCAAATACTTCTGCCCTGTTGTCTTTACCGATAGCTGCAATGCCCATCTGTTTTAAGCAATTTTCCACAGAAGATGTGTCGGAAGATGCCTTCTGCTTGTGGCAGAAAAGGAGATCAACTATTCGCTCGGGTGCGACCTGTTGTGCCTGCCGAAATAGCGCGTTTTGTTTGTCGTTGCCTACAAAATGCAGGCGCAAGCGTTCGGGATCCTCGACTTTTTTTATCCATTGCAAAAGGTGTTCCACTCTTTTTAGTGATTCGGATATGCTCACATCTAAGAACAGGTCCATACCCTCTATATCCCGTCCGTGAAAAATCCGAGTAATTGGAGTCATCTGCACAGTTGGCACAAAATGATCGCCAATGCGCTGTACGATATGTGAAAGGCGATTAAAACGGGCTGTTTGTTCAAATTTGCCATCCAGCACATAAGCTGGCACCCGATCCAGTTTATAATGTGCAATCAGGTTCTGTCCCATCTCGCTGTTCACATCTACGGTTTGAAACTCAGTGCCGGGAAAGAGCGATAGTGTGGATCGAATAAACGAATAGGTATCACACACTGTACAGGTCGCGTCGTTGAGAATAGTCGTTTGAAAAGAGATGGGATCGCGCACTTCGCATTGCGCGTGGGGCGTTCCGCCATTTAAGCACAGGCCAATTTTGCCCGGATGTACACAATCCCGATCGCTCTGGCACTCGGGAACATCTGCACAGAAGGGTAAATTTTTATTATTGCGACATATCAATTGCGACACCTCATGAGGAGAGGTTTTGACATCGCGCCCATTTACGCGCAATGTGGGCGATGCGTTAATTCCCAACAGATTGGCTCGGCGAATATTTTCGGCAAATAGTGTTTCACCCGCGTCGCTTTCGGACAATTCGGCAATTTTGTCCGCATCCATGTTTACCTGTTTTGCACAAACGCGCCAATCGGTTGCAATGCCCGATTTATTGCGACACAAAATATAATCCCAGAACCGATCGGGATACAGCGACATCACAACGGTTTGCCGGATGCCTTCTGCTATTTCTCTATCGCCGTGCAAACTGCGAAAGCGGCCCGATCCCGTCGAGGTGGTCGCCTGACATCCAGGCTGTGTTGTCCGTGTCGTGTGTGCGGCAGGGGGAGGCGATGCGACATCCTTTGCGCTCGCTTCGTCTGCGATAAAATACAGATGAAAGTCGATTTGATCCTTCACTTTGCGAAACAGAGGGGCAAGGGTTTGTTCTGCATGTATGCCATAAGGACAATCTGCCATCACAAATAGCTCGACGAGAGGGCGATCATTTTGGCTCTGTCCCATATCCCCGTGCTCTTCCGATTTGGTTATTGTATGAGAAGAACCGTGTCCCTTGTGATTCACTTCTGCCAGCATATCGGCAAATCGGGTGTCAAAGTCGGGCGTCTGGTTTGCATCGTGACAGCGCTGGCACAAATCGGGAGATGGCGTGCGGCGAATATTGCGGATTTCGGGACGCCGCGCGTGTTGTTCTCCCGGCCCGTGGCACACTTCACACTGCACATTTGTAAGTCGTTTGACATCTTTGCCAATTCGGAATCCCGTGGGATATCCAAATCCCGTGGTGTGACACGTTACGCAGTCGGGCTGATAGTGCTTTTGTTTTTGTAACAAGCGATTAAATGCATTCGCATGATGCGACTGTTTCCAGTCTGCAGCCTCGGCAGCATGGCATCCACTACACGTCTCTACGCCCACATATCTATTGGTGCCCTGACGCACCTGATCTTCCAGGGCAAAACCCGCAAATCTCGGTCGCGCCGTCTGCTGCAATGCCGAATTTTTTTGAACCAGATTGTAGAATTCATCCACGAGTCGTTTCACTGTGCGGTCTTCGCCAATGGATTCTGAGAGCAATACGGAGGTGATGTGTTCTGCTGTCACCTGTCTATTTTCGACGGTCAATATCGCTTGTCCTATTGCTTTGCCCTGAGGCTGAGTGCCCAGCAATAGGGTATTGCCAATCCGATGGGTTGTCTCGGTTGACCGCGCGCTGATCACGATATCTATATCGGCGATATGTTGTACGAGGTCGCGTTCTGCCTCTCGATCCAAATCGCTCAATACAACTATGAGATCGGTTTTTTGACGCACAGATGCGACCGCTTCCCGGATGCCATCGAGTTTAACATCTATGCCATCGGGCATATTTATATGTGAGGTATTTGCCCCCATTGCCATACCGTGTACTTCAATCTCCCGTTCACCTGCCACACCTATGATACCTGCGCGCACATCACCTGTATCCAAAATTTTCACGGGCGCACCCATTTGCACGCCATTTATCTTCAAGTTTGCACTTACAAAAGGGACGCCGCCCGAATCGCGCATGGTTTCAAAGAACGCTTGTCCAAACCGCAATTCTCCCACACCGACATTGGCCGCGTCGTAATGTATGGCTTTCATGGCTTTCAAATGCATTTTACAACGCAATTGGTCCAATACGGTATCGCCCGCAAATAAACCGCCAGCATCTAATAACAGGGCATTGGGATACGATTGCTTTAAGTCATTTACCATTGTTGCGCGCCGCGCAATGCCGCCGAGCTGATTGTCCGCGCAGCCACACACTTCCAGGAAGCTCTGAGTGTCTCCCGTGTAAAGCAATACCACCTCTGCCGCTCTGCTTTGCCCGATGAGACTAAAGACAGCTAATAAGAGACACAAAGCGAGGGGTGCTCCGGCTATTGATCTTTCCCAATCCCATCTGTACCCATCTGTGTTCATCTGCGGTTGCTTTCTGTTTTCTGAATTTTGTCTGCAAAAAAAGGCCCGATATTTCATCGGGCCTTATAAGTACCATTTTTTTCAGTTATTCTAACAAGCCCAACCTGCTCCAACGGATTTTTTCAAAAATATTCCACAGAGGCTTTTGGCTATCCCAGGAATAATAAATAAATAATGGGTGTGCTTTTACTTTTTCCATGGAAACCATCCCCCAAAATCGGCTGTCGTAACTGCTGTCGCGATTGTCTCCCATTACAAAAATGTGTCCCGGTGGCACTGTGCTCGGTCCGTAGTTGTCGCGCGGGCTATGCTGTTTGTGTTCTACTCTGGGGTCTTCGTGCTTAACGCCTTCTGGATTTTCAAATCGTTTTCCATCTACATATACAATTTTGTTTTTGATTTCCACTGTTTGCCCTTCAACTGCAATACACCGCTTGATAAAATCGCGCGACTCATCCCGGGGGAATTCAAAAATCACCAGATCTCCCGGTTGAGGGGTTGAAAATCCCGGTACGCGAAATGAGGGCAATTTGGTGTTCAGTATGGGCACGCGGTCGGGTATTTGCGTGCCAAAGGTCAGTTTGTCGCCCAGTACATAATCGCCTTCTAATAGCGTATCTTCCATCGAACCCGAGGGAATGTGATACGCTTGTACCAGCGTTCCCCGGATCAAAATGGCTAAAAATATGGCGATTCCAAATTCTCGCAGCATGCTCCGTTTGCGCTTTTTTTTGATATTTCTTTTTAGCATAGTCCTTCCATTGTGAATTGAGTTGTTTGTCCGCGCCCTCAAGGGGCTGGAGGCTGGGGCTTTATCTTTCAACGATTTTGTGAAAAATAAGTTCGCTCGGGTTGGCCCGTTTCAGCAGATTTGTTTGCCGCGAGTGAAATATCGAGGCTACGCAAACCGTCTTCAAAGTCAGACAAAATTCCCGAGCCATCTCCAGAGCGAATTGCAGCCATAAATACTTCATCAATATCTTCCGATTCGGGCATCTCGCCGACTTCGGCCGCACCGCCTGGAAATACGGTTACACCACTTCCATCCACGGTTGCTCGCATATCGCGCATGATAATATCAGTGCCATTTGAGCCACCGCCATTGCGGAGAACGCATGTAGAACTCAGCGTGCCCACAGCACCATTTTCGAATTGGAGCGATAGAGCATATACATCGGGGATATCGAGATTTTCGACATCGTTCAATGCGCGGGTGGCATAATACGCGTGTACTTCTGCAACATCGCCCACGAGGTAACACAATAAGTCGATCTGATGCGTGGTCTGTTCGACGATTTGTCCGCCCGACTGCGCCATCACGCGCCACCAGGGGGTGCCCGGCAACCCGCCCCAGCGATAGGCCAGGGCCATGGCGATGGTCTTGTCTTTCAAAAATTCACGTCCCTGTTTTGCCCAGCCCGTATATCGCTGTTGATAGCCCACAGAGGTCAGTACACCCGATTTTTGAACGGCTTCCAGAATTTCCAATCCCTTTTCCATTGACGGCACTACGGGTTTTTCCAATAACATGTGTACGCCCTGTTGCGCCGCCAAGATCTCTGCATCGTAATGTGCAAATGTCGGCACGACCACATACATCGCGGTCAAATTTTCACTGTCCAGCATCACGCGATAGTCGGTATAAGCCGTACCACCAAATTCTGAAGTCGCGCTTTGCGCCGTTTCTTCTTTTATGTCGCAAATTGCAACGATCTCGACATCTTCTATATTGGCTAACGCACGCATATGCGATCGCGCACGTCCACCAGCACCCACAAAACCCACATTGATACCCATTTATATCCTCCATTCAAAAGGTGAGAGGTAAAATGTAGGGGCGAGGCATGCCTCGCCCGTTTTAAGGTACAAAACGTAAGATGACCACCCAACTCCCCAGTCCCTAGTCTCCAGCTCCTCACCTTTCAAAAATAGACTGCATGACCAGAACTGTCAAGAGGCACGCTCATTTGTGTTGTGGCATTTTACATTATTTTTTTGCCACTGGACCTTTGGGCGCGTCCTGACTGTACAATGCACTGCCTCGCTCGTAAGACGCGACGACAGAGCCGTCGGCAATTTCTAACCTGGGCACGTTCTTTTCGAACACATCGCGGTCGGGGCCGCGCATGACTGCCATCTGTTCATCGGTCATGCCCGAAACGAGGTCACCCCACCGCTTTTCTGGATGGGTCAATTCTCCGCCGCTGCGGTTGAAGTTGCGCGATGAGTATTTGTGCAAAATCCCCCGCCGCGAGATGTCGCTTTTCCACGCCAATGTGCCATGTGTCGTGCCGCCATCCATGAAGAAGAGCACGTCGCCTGCTTTCATCTCTACGTGTTTTACAAGACCCATGTGGTCGTCGCAGGAGCGTACACCCTGGGGGAGTGAATAATACGCTTTGTGCGATCCCGGTACGCATGCAAATCCACCGTCGGCTTCGGATACATCGCGCAATTGCCAGGTCACGGTTACGGCTTCGCAATAGCTGCGCCCATTTTGATAGATATATCCCCGTCCTGGATTGAGCGGTTCATTGGAGTCGTGCAGGGAATGGCCCGATGTGCCTTTGACCGCGCAAAATGCCGTTCCCCCGCCCGTGCGACCACCACTGGCTCCCATCCAGTTTAGCCGATGTTCAACAGCCGGGTGGGCGAGCATTCGTCGGAATGGGTCGCAGTGGGGGCTGGGCAACTGGGTCAATCCACCCAACAGGGGTCTGCCCGTGCCCGCGAGGCTTTTTGACCCGCGTGCGAGTTCGTCACCAACGACGATTCGATCCTCAAATTTGTCAATGGCGGTATTGGCCTGTGCCAGCCATTCTTCATCCATGATCCCGCGCAGTACCAGATACCCGTTCAGATCCCAAAAGTAAAATTCCTTTTCGTCAATGCCCGAATTTGGATTTTTCATCAGGAAAGACGGGTGAAAAATTTCGTGGGATTCGTCCAATGCGATTGTCTCGCCATCTGTTTTTAACGTTGGTGGCGGCGTTGTGTCGCGATATCCTGGGCGATACAGCGATGCGCTCTGTTCAGGTGTTAGTTCTGCCATCAAGTCGGATACTGGCATCTTTTCCGATTCAGGGGCAGGTCCCGCAGAACGGATCACGCCACGGCCCACGTATTCGTAGGATAGCAAGCGTTGAGGTCCCTCGCCTTGCCACGGGCGCATGCCCTGTACGACGCTCAGACCGACGATGAGCAGATCGCCCGCTTTTAGTTCGGGTTGAGAAAGATAATCCGAGTCATCTACGCCGGTCAATATATCTTCTGGCGTTTCTACGTTTGATTTGTGGGTACACGGTACGAATACAAACCCGCCATCGCCGGCTTTTACGTCAGAGAGTGCCCAGAGTACGCGCACGCCTTCGCAAAATCTTCGATTGTTCTGGTGATAATATGCGAGTGCGGGGTCTCTCGGCTCATTGCCGCCTGCCAGCGGGGCAGAGGTGTCACAGGTTTCGTCACACAGTATTTCGGGTGCGCGGTCGAGTCTGAAACCGTGTCCGACAATTTGATTCAGATACCACACGAGTTGGGGGTGGATCAACAAATCGCGGAATGGTTCTCGCAAATCGTCTTCCCAGCCGAGCATGCCTTCGAGCGATCCGGCCCGATCTATCGCGTCGTTTAACCGCGCGACTTCGGGACGGGTCAAAGCCCCCGATATATGCAAATAACCCGTTAAATCAAAGGCGTAATTCTCTTCGTTTGTCATCGTTTCCCGGTCCATGTTATCCTCCTTTTAGTTTGCATTATTTTTTTGCCACTGGACCTTTGGGCGCGTCCTTGCTATACAATGCACCGCCTCGTTCATAAGACGCGACGACTGAACCGTTGGCAATTTCCAA
>JAJEAX010000376.1 GCA_022822565.1 Candidatus Latescibacterota bacterium | reverse complement strand
TGGCAATTCCGCTATTCTCAACTGGAAAGATCCAATCGAGATTATCCCGGCACCCGATTTCTGGTAGCCATAGCCATCCACAATCAGGTGGGGTATTACATGATCGGCAATGGCAGCCGGGATGCAGGCTATCCACTAACCGAATATGAACAAATTGTGGCGAGTTTGGAGTTTCGTTGATTTGCTCCGGTATGAATTATCACTTCTAAAAACAAAAGCCCTGGAGATCGAGTTCTCCAGGGCTTATTCATTCACATGATACTTTTATGGCGACGCGGCATCAGTTTGAGATTTGAGATGTTTTTCTAAAAATTGAACAGACATTTCAACCAGCGATGCCTGGCTATCTTGCGTGGCATTGCGAAAGCCGTGATCGGCATTGACAACCTTGTAAAGCGTGACATCCAAACCCGCTTTTTGCATCGCAGCATAAAGCAACTCGCTCTGGTTATACGGAACCGATAGATCTTTTTCCCCGTGTATAATCAGCATAGGCGGATCGTTCTTGCTGACATAAGTAATGGGATTGGCCGCAGCGACTTTCTCCACATTGTCCTGAATAGGAGCACCAATTAACCTGGACTCGGGCGAATCGGCTGCGTCGTGATCAATTCTGCCTTCAAAATCATTCATACGCAAAAAATCAGTGGGGCCAAACCAGTTGCAAATCACCTGAACCTGACTCGAATATTGGCTGTGGTCATCCGTTTCAAATACATTTTCATCATGCGTTAAACCCATCATCGCCACGAGATGCCCCCCAGCAGACGATCCCCACGCGCCAATGCGGTCGGAATCGAGATTGTATTTCTTGGCATTTGCTCTCACCCAGCGCACGGCTGTTTTGCAGTCTTCAATTTGCGCGGGAAAGAGGGCCTCACCACTGAGGCGATATTCCACGTCAACAACGGCAAATCCGCGGGTGGTCATATTGAGCGCCCGCCCGCCATTCCCTTTGGATCCCCCACGCCAACCACCCCCATGAACCCATATCACCACCGGCACAGGGGATGATGTATCGGGCGGAAGATAGAGGTCGAGGGGAAGCTCTCTTTCCCCAACCCGCCCGTAGATCAGGTCTCGGTGGACAGTTACACCTTCTGGAATATTCACGGTATTCCTCCGTCGATTGTTGCGATAAAAAATATCTTCTTCGAGTGTGACAAAGCCATCTTTATCCGTGTCAATTCGCTCAAACAGACGGCGCTGTCGTTCGGGAAATTCCTCCCGCGACAATTTGCCGTCTTTATTTTTGTCATTGCGCGCAAAAAAACGCTCCGCCGCGCTCTGGTAGCGATTTTCAGATTGCTCTTGAGCAAACAGAGGTGGTGTGATCAACAGGATGACAGCGAGAATTTTCCAACAAGTCATAGCAGAGCCTCCCGGTACGCCAGGTAGTGATTCCCTTTTATCATTGTCAATATATGCAAGAACACAGCTTCTCAAAAGCTTTTTAGCTCGCGTTCTTGGCATGGATTTTTTATGGCATGTCGCATCCGGTCTGCATATATTGGGCAGCGATGAAAATGGCAAAAACACCAACAGTGAAAGGAAATAGTCATGTTGAGAATTGCTATCCTGGCACCGCCACAAGCCAGTCAGCGGTGGACACTCATGAAACAATGCGGGGTCGAAGGCGCGGTTGGAGGCATAACACTGCGCCCAAAACCGGACGCAGAGCCAGAAGAACAGCCCTGGAGTTATACATCTCTGGCACAAGCAAAAGCCGCTTACGAAGCGGCCGGAATACCTCTTGAGGTCATTGAATCGCGACCGCCCATGGAAAAAATCAAACTGGGCCTACCCGGACGGGACGAGGAAATTGAAGTCGTCTGTGAACTGCTCCGGAACATGGGCAAACTCGAAATCCCCGTGTGGTGTTATGCGTGGATGCCCATACTGGGCGTCATGCGTACATCCCGATCCATTTCATCTCGGGGCGGCGCGCATGTAAGTGGCTTTGATCTCGAAGCACTGGAATCACAGGGCAACCCCGCCGAGCGTCCCATACGCAATATTGACGGCGAGCCAATAGCCGGACAAGAAATCCCCACAGAGTCCGTGACAGAGGAACAACAGTGGGCCAACCTGAAGTATTTTCTCGATCGCGTCGTACCCGTAGCCGAAGAAGCCAACGTCAAACTGGCCCTTCATCCCGACGACCCACCGCTATCGCCCATCCGCGGCATTGCACGCATTATGAGCAGCGTAGAAAACTACCAAAAACTCGTTGACCTCGTACCGAGTCCGATGAATGGCATTGGGCTTTGTCAGGGCAATTTTACACTGATGACAGACGATTTGCCCTCGGTCATCCGGCACTTTGGCGAACAGAAAAAAATCCACTTTTTACACATTCGAGATGTTGTCGGTCAGCCCGATAAATTTGAAGAAGCATTTCACGACGATGGCAAAACAGACCTCGTCGAATGTTTGCGCGCGTATCGAGACACTGGATTTGACGGCGTATGCCGTCCAGACCACTATCCCAAAATGGGAGACGAGCAATTTGGCGACGAGCACGGCATCGCGCGGCTATTTGCCGTCGGATATTTAAAAGGCTTGCGGGAAGCCGTTTATGCAGAGTGATCCGCAGATGGACGCAGATGGACGCAGATGAATGCAGATGAAAAATGGACAAAAGTAGTTTACTGGCAGTGACGGTGAAGGGAATCCTGTTCATCCTTTCATCCTGAAAATCCTGATCTGGAGTTGATATGGCAGAGAAAAATATTCAAATTCGACTGGCTGCGCGTCCAGTCGGATATCCCAAAACATCCGATTTCTCAATTGAAGAATCGCCCATTCCCGAACCCGGCGAAGGAGAACTACTCTTAAAAACGCAGTACCTCTCCGTTGACCCCTACATGCGCGGGCGCATCAACGATCGGAAATCCTATGCGCCAAATGTAGAAATTGGTGCGGTTATGATTGGGCGAAGTGTAAGCAAAGTAATCACATCCAACCATCCAGAGTTCCAGCCCGGAGATATTGTCTGGGCCGATCACGGATGGCAGGCTTACGGGATTTCATCAGCGCAGGGCCTCCGGAAAATAGATCCCTCACTGGGACCTGTTTCAACCGCACTCGGCATTCTCGGTATGCCGGGATTGACAGCCTATTTTGGTTTACTGGAAGTCGGCAAACCCAAAGCTGGCGAGACCGTCGTGGTTTCGGCAGCCGCTGGCGCCGTGGGGTCGCTGGTCGGGCAAATTGCAAAAATCAAAGGATGCCGCGCCATTGGCATAGCCGGCAGCGATGAAAAAGTGAACTATGCCATTGACGGTCTGGGTTTTGATGGCGCATTCAACTACAAAACCACAGTGGATTACCGCGCCGAATTGCAACGCTTATGCCCCAATGGCGTCGATGTGTACTTCGACAACGTAGGCGGAACCATTACCGATGCGGTCTTTTCCCTCATGAACATGCGAGGCCGGATTTCCGTTTGCGGACAAATTTCACAATACAACCTCGTCGAACCGGAAATGGGACCCCGGATGATGGCTGGCTTTATTGGCAAGCGGTTGCAAATGCAGGGATTTTTGGTGGGTGATTTCGCAGACCAACACGCCGAGGGATTGCAGCAGATGTCGGCCTGGCTAAAGGAAGGCCGGCTCAATTACCGGGAAGATATTGTCGAGGGATTGGAAAACGCGCCCCGCGCATTTATCGGCATGCTACGAGGTGATAATATTGGCAAGCGACTGGTGAAATGTGAAGAATAAACATGGGATTCGAAGTCAATTAAAGTGCGTCGAAGCGTGGGTGAGTACTTGTAGTGCCTGGTCTCGATAGACGGTGGGAAAATTATCGAGAAATTCCGATATACTACATCCATCGGCCAAATAGTCAAAAAGGGTTTGAACCGGCACACGCGTACCGCGAAAAACGGGCACACCACTCATAATATCTGGATCGGAATGAACACAAGATATTTCTTTCATAATGACCTCATTACTCAAATGACTTTTCTATTATCATTTTATTATACTTCCTAAAAATAAATATCGAGAATAATAGGCTCTTTGTCGAGTCTAAAAAATCAAAAGGGTATGATTACCTTTCTATTTTATTGGCAAAAATATGAACAACTAACGGGAGCAGATTTTATGGAATATGTCAACTTTGGTGCTGCGGGCGTGAAAGTAAGTCGGCTGGCACTGGGTCTGGGATTTCGCGGACAGGCAGACGAGGCGGAAGGTCAAAGGATTATTGAGCGGGCGATAGATCTGGGCATCAACCTGATCGACTGCGCCAATACCTATGGGCCAGGAGATGAGCGCACGCATATCGGGCGATCAGAAGTGGTGTTGGGCAAAGCTTTAAAGGGCAAGCGAGACGATATGGTCATTACCTCGAAAGTATTTAGCCGCATCGGTACAGGACCAAATGATCAGGGTCTATCCCGCTATCACATCATGCGGGAAGTGGAGCGTTCCCTGAACCGATTGGACATCGATTGTATCGACGTGTATCTCGTGCATAACTTCGATGAATCGACACCGATTGAAGAAACCGCACGCGCATTGGACGATCTCGTGCATCAGGGCAAAGTGCGCTATATCGGGTGTTGCAATCACTCGGCATGGCAAGCGTGCAAAGCACTCTGGATTCAACACACATTGAATCTGGCACCTTATATGTGCATGCAAAATCCATACAATCTGCTACACCGCGCATTGGAGCGGGAAATTTTCCCCTTCGTACAAAGCGAGGGTTTGGGGGTGATGGTTTACAGCCCATTAGCCGTGGGGATGTTGAGCGGATTTTACAAACCCGACGCGCCTCCACCCGAAGGTTCGCTGTGGGCAAAACGCCGAATGCACCAATACGAAACCATGATGGCAGGCGCAGAGGGAAAAGTCCTGACCACCTTGTTTGATATAGCAAATGAACTGGGCAAAACACCGGGGCAAGTCGCCCTATCATGGGTCCTATCGCACCCCGAAGTAACCGTGGCAATTACGGGTGGCGACACCATCGCGCATTTAGAAGACAATATCGGGGGCGTGGGATGGGATCTGGATCCCGCATTGCGAGACAAATTGGACGCCGTTTCCGTGAATTTGGAATCTGGACGATAGGTTTGCATTGAAAATGATCATAATAAGAACATTCTGGCTGCATCTGCTATTGGCGGTTGTCGCCCTGGCATTGTGGGACACACCCGTGATAAAACCCTTTCGCGTATTTGTGGTGTGGATTCACGAAATGGGCCATGCGAGTATGGCGATTGCAACAGGCGGTGAAGTAGAGGAACTGCGCGTGCGGTGGAATGAATCGGGGCATGTGATCAGCCGGGGCGGAATATTTCCACTCATCAGTTCAGCGGGTTATGTGGGATCGGCCATTCTCGGTGCATTGCTGATTTACACGGGCCGATGGCTTGGCATGCAAAGAATATTGCTCGGATTGATCGGCCTTCTGCAAATTGGAATGGCTGTGCTGTACACGCCATTTGGGACACTCGATTTCTGGTTTGGTGCGATCTGCGGTCTCGTATTGATTGTCGTAACGATTCGATTTGGTCGTTTATCCCATGTATTGGCAATCTGGACGGGTATTGTCCTGTGTTTGTACAGCTTGTACGATTTTCGCACGGATTTATGGATGCAGACAGAGCGCACCGATGCGGGGATATTGGCGCGGTATTTCGGCATAGAGATACTGGCATATCCAATTGCATTTGTTTGGGCCACCATTTCAATTTATGTCATGTACAAGGCGATGCAGGGATTAATCCGTCACAAGATACAAAATGGCACAGAGGGACCATCTGACCAGCCCGAGGAGTATTACTCACAAACAACACAAGGAGAGACGCAATGAGCGAGCAAGTTTTGCTGGCGAAATTGACGCGACGCGAGTTTCGGGAAGCACTGGAACGCGGAGAATTTCAAACGGCAATTATTCCGGTGGGAAGCAACGAGCAGCACTTAGAGCACCTGGCAATGGAACACGACACCGCTTCATCAACCCATGTCGCGGTGGAGGCAGCCAAACGATTATATCCCCAGGTAATTGTCAATGTACCGATGGCCGTGGGCATCTCCGAACACCACATGGTACACAAGGGAACCGTGACGGCCAAACCCGGGTCGTGGTTGGCCGTGTTATTCGACGCCGTCGAAAGCCTGGTGCGTCATGGCGTAAAAAATGTCATTGTACTAAATGGCCACGGCGGCAATGTAGCGCCCCTGCGGGGCATATTTGGTCAATGGCGGTTATTTTTCAAGATCGACCGCCCCGACGTAAATCTGCAATGGACTTCTTACTGGGATCTCATGTCAAAAGACGTGGCCGAACAAAATTTAAAAACAAAACGCTACCCGGGACACGCACAGGAATTTGAAACGGCATTCGCGCTGGCACTGTGGCCCGAAAACGTGCGTCACGATGCAATGCAGGATCAAGCGGACAAGGAACCTCTGGAAGCCACGGCAGAAGCCGGTGCAGCACTCGTCGAAGATGCGATCACACAGGTAACGGCATTTACGCAGGCATTTATCGACGGCGAGCATCGCGGAGAAAATGTCGAACATCATCCATGATGCAATCGTCACACGCTGTTGTATTTATTGCATTGGCCACGGCATTTTCGCTATTGGGCGACCAGATGTTGTACTCCGTGCTGCCAACGCATTATGCCGAAATTGGGCTGATGCCTTATCAGGTCGGCATCATCCTCTCGGTAAATCGCTGGGTGCGCCTGATAACAAACACCCTGGCTGAAAAATTGTGTCAGCGCTATAATCTGACGGCTTTGATGACAGGCTCCCTGATTCTCGGAGCCTTATTGACGGCTGTTTACGGTGTAGCCACCTCTTTTCCCATCTTGCTTACTGCACGCATGCTCTGGGGATTGTCCTGGTCATTTATACGCCAGATTGGCTTGATGACCGTGGTAGATACCACGCCGCCATCTATGATCGGTCAAAGGATGGGATTCTACAACGGCGTATCTCGCCTTGGGTCGTTGGCGGGTAATTTTTTAGGCGGGCTGGCTCACGACATCATTGGATTTACACTCACACTCTTTTTATTCGCCATCATCTCGTTGACAGGAACACCCCTGGGATGGTTATCCCGGCGCGCCGTTTTACATAAAAAACAAAAAAAAGAAAGCGTTGAGGACTCGGGCTGGGTACCCGAATTGATGATTTGCGGATTTGTGATCGGATGTGTCGGACCGGGCATTTTAATGTCCACCCTGGGCGTAGTCCTCGTCGAAACCGTGGGCACATCGCTAAACCTGTTAGGCATGGTCATTGGCGTAGCCACATTGAACGGCGCGTTGCTATCTTCACGGTGGATTGCCGACGCGCTCGGCGCCCCCTTCCTGGGCCATATCAGTGATCGGCTGGGACGAAAGATGAGTGGGACCATTTATTTTGGCACCGGGATGTTGGCCCTGTTCTCGGCGTCAATCACATCCAATATGGGATTGTTGATCTTGTGCGTGGTGATATTTTTTTTGTGTGGTGTTGGCGCAACGGTAATCATGCACGCCGAGGCGGGAATGCGCGGTTCGCGTTCAGTCGCCGGATACGTAACAGCATCTGACCTCGGCTCTGCAACAGGTCCCATGCTCGGATGGATGACACAGCAAGTACATTTGCCGTCGGACTGGATTTTTCTCATTGGTGGTGGAATATATGCCATCGGCGCGCTGGTAATTTTACACCACAAGCCCCCATAACCGCTTCCGATCATCGGACCAGTCCTCCCAACCTTCAATCGCGAACTTCAGTGCCTCAACATCCCGCTTGCGACCACCGCTCGGAAAATAATTCCACGCCATCGCACGCCTTGGACCCGCTGCCGTCTTCACACCCGTCGCATGCCAGCAACTCGGCGTCCACACCAGCGTCCATCGCGGATCCAGAATCACTTCCACTTCGCGGGGATGTGAGGCAAACAACAACTCGGGCATCTCATCGTGCTGACCGGTCGCTATTTCGATTTGTCGCAATTCTTCTTCGACCTCCTCGCGGGACCTGACATGGGTTCCGGGCAACACGCGCAACGGCGCATTGGATGAATCGTGTCTATCCAATGCCGTACGCATCGACACCTGCCGTACATCTGGTCCCCCATCCGCGTGCCAGTGGACCTGCTGCAGCAAACGCCCATCTGCCGAAACAATCTTCGACGCATCGCCCAACCCGCACGCGCCCACATGCACATTTTCACACCCCAAAATGCGCCGCGCCATACCCACAAATTCCGGTCTTTCCACCGCCTGCAACAACGGCTCGCCCACCATAAAAAACTGGCAAGCCCCCCGGTTAAAACCCTCTGCCCACTCGGCCTGTAACCACTCCGGTTCAACCGCTCGCTGGCGTCGGTCAATCTCGAACATAGCATCATCGCCCAGCGGATTTGGAACAAAAACGAACCCATTGCGATGAAAATGTTCAATCTGATAATCGGTCATATCCATCTCAGTCTGCCACCTCTACGACGCGCTTCCCAACATTACCACCCCGCATCATATCGATAAATGCCTCGGGCGCATTCTCCAACCCTTCCCAGATATCTTCCCGGTATTTAATCCGCCCTTCATTGACCCAAATAGCCATCTGTTTAAGAGCTTCGGCGTGCTGGTCTTCAAAGTCAAAAACCAGAAAACCGCGCATCGTCAATCTCTGTGAAATAAAGTGCCACATCATCCGCGGCCCCTGTTCTGGAGCGGTCAAATTGTATTGCGATATTTGTCCGCAAACGGAAATGCGACCGTTCACATTCATCAGGGGAAAGGCCGCATCGGAAACCGCGCCACCCACATTATCAAAAAATACGTCAATACCATCGGGACAAAGGCGTTGCAATTCGGCACTGTAATCATCGACCTCCTTGTAATTGAAAGCGGCGTCAAAACCCAGTTCATCAACCACATGGGCGATCTTTTTATCTGATCCCGCCACACCCACAACGCGGCAACCCACAATTTTGGCTATCTGTCCCACAATTGATCCCACAGCACCAGCAGCTCCCGTCACCAGCACAGTCTCGCCTTCTTTGGGCTGCCCAACATCCAACAATCCAAAATACGCCGTAAGCCCGGGCATGCCCAACACCCCCAAAGCCGTTGATACAGGTGCGAGATCTGGATTGACCTTGCGCAAATTCGATCCCTTAGACACGCCATAAGCCTGCCATCCAATTTGTGCCTGAACAATATCGCCAACTTCAAAATCGGGATCATTCGACGCAACCACCTCACCCACCGTGCCGCCCACCATCACATCGCCAATTTGTACATTTGCTGCATACGATGCCCGATCATTCATCCGCCCGCGCATATAGGGATCAACCGACATAAACAGCGTTCTCGACAACACTTCGCCTTCGCCTGGTTCTGGAATAGGCGTTTCAACGAGCTTAAAGTCCTCCGGTACGGGAAACCCTTCGGGGCGTGCAGCAAGCGTAATCTGACGATTCATTTCTTCCTCCAGTAAGTTTTGTCATCACCCAAATATCCTATTTATATTACAATCCATTGCCCCAAAACACAACTGGTTTGATACGGATTCGTCTGGACAAACGCCACAGACTCATATAAATTGTTGTCCTCTATTGCCCTTCTATTCCTTGGAAATGGAACTTTATTCTTCGTTGAAAATTTAAAGAATACCTGACTGATCAAAATTGTTTATTAAACGGGAGACGCATGAACCTCGTCCAGATTAGATTTGGAAATACGTTAAGTGGTCAAATTTATCAGGCGCGCCAGGCGCAGCGCGAATTTCAAAAAAGACTATCTGCCCAGCCCTGCGATGTCCAGATAGAGACGCGCTCAAAAAACCCCGATGCTGACTTAAAGTTGCCCTACTGGCCGAACATGATGCGCGCGAGCCTGTTGAATCTCATACTCTTCATTGTCGTTGCTTTGCTCTATCCCGAATACCATCCCACCGTACATCTGACGAAAACCGCCATCAATATTCCCACTATTGATATACCCGAAACCAGTCAACAAAAACGCCCGCCACCGCCACCGCGCCCTCAAGTGCCACTGGCCGTTGAAGGCGACGAGGTACCCGAAGATGTGACCATTGAATCGACCGAACTGGACCTCGACAAAATATTTATTCCCGATTTGGCGACCACAAAGGGGATAGACTTAGACGAACCACTCGACTATACTGAGATTGACTACAAACCACATCCAAGTCGAATTGTCGTGCCGGAATATCCCGCTGAAGCGCGAAAAAAGGGCCTCGAAGGCAAAGCCATGGTCAAAGTACTGGTTGACAAGGTAGGCAACGTAGAAGACGTCCAGTTCGTACACGGCCCGGAAATTTTCAAAGAAGCGGCATTAGAGGCAGCGCGACAATATCGATTCCGCCCCGGCAAACACCAGGGAGAACGCCGCAAAGTCTGGATGTTTATGCCGATAGAATTTTCACTTAAGCGACAATAGAGGCACGATAAAAAAATGTCCGATTGGAAAAACCGCCCCTGGGACGGCAGCCCTGTCCCTTATCCCGATCCCGCCATCGAAATTCTGGACACGCGCTTTGAAAAATACGCCATAGGCAACGCCGCGGTCGAACGTCTCTGTACTGGCTTGCGCTGGGGCGAAGGCCCGGTGTGGTTTGGAGACGCGCGTTGTGTGCTCTTCAGCGACATCCCCAACAATCGCATCATGCGCTGGAACGAAAGCGATGGTAGCCTCAGCGTCTATCGTCAACCTTCCAATTATTGCAATGGTCACACCCGCGACCAGGCAGGCCGCCTGATTACCTGTGAACACGGCACGCGGCGCGTCACGCGTACCGAATACGACGGAACCATCACCGTCCTCATCGACAGCTTTGAGGGCAAACCACTCAATGCCCCCAACGACGTCGCCTCGCATTCCGATGGCAGTATATGGTTCACCGATCCGGGATACGGCATCATGCTCGACTACGAAGGCCACATTGCCGATGCCGAACTGCCCACCAACGTCTATCGTCTCGATCCCACCACTGGAAATGCCACAGTCGTTGCCGACGATTTTGTGCGTCCCAACGGGCTGTGTTTCTCACCCGACGAAAAAATTCTCTATATCACCGATACCGGATCCTCTCATGGACTGGGAGGACCCGCACATATTCGCGCTTTTGACGTGGAAAATGGCCACCTCGAAAACAGTCGCATCTTCGCCGACATGGCACCTGGATTTGCCGATGGCATTCGCTGCGACATTGACGGCAACCTGTGGAGCAGTTCGGGCTGGGGCAACCCCGAAGATAACGGCGTCAAAATTTTCGCGCCCAATGCCGACCTCATTGGCAAAATTCACCTGCCCGAAGTGTGTTCCAACCTCTGCTTTGGCGGACAAAAGAAAAACCGCCTCTTCATGACAGGCGGCATGTGTTTGTACTCAGTGTACCTCGAAGCCAAAGGCGCGCAAAGGCCGTAATCTCGATCAAAACAAAAAGGGAAAATCCATGTCACAACAGACAAAAATCTGGCCCCTGAGTATTTTGCTCGTTCTGCTGATATTATTTTTCAATATCTGGATGTGGGACAACGACGCCCTAATCCTGGGACTGCCAATCAATTTGCTTTACCACATCGGCCTGTGCGTCCTGACCACACTCTCTATGCTCGTAATCGTGCGCATGGCCTGGCCTCATCATTTAGATGCGGAGGATCGGGAATGATTATTGCGGTTGTCGCGATTTATCTGGGGCTGGTTATCGTGGTCGGCACCCTGGGACATCGGCTGTTTCGCAATACCGCAGAAGATTACTTTGTCGCAAGCCGAAGCATTGGTCCTGTGGTCCTGCTGATGACATTGCTGGGCACCAATCTAACGGCATTTACAATGCTGGGGGCATCTGGAGAAGCCTATCGCCTGGGGATTATTGTTTTCGGTCTAATGGGCGCGAGTTCTTCCATTCTGATTCCATTTCTCTTTTATTATCTCGGCACAAAAAGCTGGTGGCTGGGCAAACGGTTTTCCTATGTCACCCAAATCCAGATGATCCGGGACCGCTATACCTCGCCAGCATTGGGAACGCTCTTATTTGTCGTCGTGGTGTTGTTGATGCTGCCCTACATCCTGATAGGAGTCAAAGGTGGCGGTGATGCGCTCGCGGCAATCACGCGCGGTGAGTGGCCTGGTTGGGCTGGCAGTTTGCTCGTATGTGGCGTAACATTTCTATACGTAACCTATGGCGGGATGCGAAGTACCGCCTGGGCAAATACCTTTCAAACAACAGTATTTATTCTCGTGGGCATCATTGCCTATCTCGTCATCATGGATCACTACGGCGGGATCGGCGAAGCTATGGCAACGCTGCGCGATACGCACCCCGAATTTGTGGTTTTTGGCAGCGGATCTTATACCGTATTCAAAATGCTCTCCTATCTCATGCTGCCCATCAGTGTCGCGGCATTTCCCCATATTTACGGCCATTGGCTCTCCGCCCGAACCGCGCGGTCATTTCAAACGCCCATAGTATTCTATCCCCTGTGTATCGCCGCCGTGTGGGTGCCCAGCGTCACCCTCGGAATGGTCGGGCGCATTGATTTTACAGCACCGCTGAACGGCCCCATTTTGATTGAATTGATTCTGGCACATACGGGTGGCGTGCTGGCGGGATGCCTTGCGGCAGGTGTTTTTGCTGCAATTATGTCTTCGCTCGACTCCCAAACCCTTGCCCTGGGCGCGATGTTTACCGAAGATATTGTGCGATTTTACGGTTTTGACAACCAGTTGTCCGAAAAACAGCAGGTCTTGTTCGGGCGTCTATTTGTCGCCGCATTCCTCGTCCTGGCCTTTGTCGCATCGCTATTTACAACGCGGTCAATTTTTGAACTCGGCGCATGGTCACTCACGGGTTTCGCGGGATTAGTCCCCGTATTCGTCGGCGCACTGTACTGGAAACGCAGCACAAAGCAAGGCGCAACCGCGGCAATCCTGAGTGTAATTGGTCTATGGCTATTTTTTTATGCAGATTCCCTTAACGCAGAAGGCGCGTACAGCATTGGCGGAACCGGCTTGATCCCCGCTGGCATTATCGTCCCTGTTTCTGCGCTCATTCTCATCCTCGTATCTTTCGCCACCACGCCACCTCGTGATGCAGATCGTTTCTTTTAAATTAGAGGTATAACACGCCCCTGTGCCTCCTCGTCCAACGCACAACAGGACATTTCTCTATAGAGATGTCCTGTTAATTTTTTTACTC
>JAJEAX010000208.1 GCA_022822565.1 Candidatus Latescibacterota bacterium | reverse complement strand
GCCCATTGTTTCCATGACCTGCACAAAATTTTGAGCATCCGATACAGCATATTGCAAAGTCTCGCGCTTTGCACCACCATCATTGGCACCTACAGCCAGCACAAAACGCCGCACAACTTGCGTCGCCTCAATTCCCTGAGCACATAACAGCAGCCCAATCCCCAACAACATTATCCATTGACGCAACATCACTCGGCTCCCTTATAAAGCGTAATGGCAAACTGCTCAAACTCTCTTCCCACCCGCAATGAATCAAGCCCTTCCTTTGCCGCTTGTGTCACATCGCGCACGTCAAAAGACGTATCTGCTGTCAAAAAATAAAACCGCTCCCACTTTGGGGCATCATCCAGTTCATAAGAATAATCCAGAGACACGGGATCGCCCTGTATCAAGCGCACGGCTCTTGTTCCCGATGCGGGCAAATGTCGCGTCACAGTACCGCGCCCATCCACAGATATAATCACCCCAAAAGGCTTGCCCGCTGCGCGATAAAAAATCTGAATCAAATCACCTGCATAAGCCACACTGCTATCCGCCAATTGTTCAATCTCAGACGCCCTTTTTCGATATAGTAACAAATCTGGCTTTACGCCTTTTAACCGAATGCCATCCATGCCTTTTCGATCCCAGGTCGGCGGCACTTCAGGCCCCGGCAAATAAATCGCAAAAACAACGGCGAGCAACACCACCGCGGCCAATGCCAAACGCGGACCGAACCGCGATATACTCGGCACCTCTCGTCTCTCCAATCGACGCGCCACCTGTCGCGCCACCCAATCAGCCGGATAGGACTCGTGAACCTCTCGATCTGCCCCTTCCAATGCCTTCAGACGCGCCCTCAAATCTGGATCCGCATCCAGCGTCCTTCGAATAGCTTCCATTTCTTCTTCTGGCAATTCACCCAGTCGAAAACGCTCCAGTATCCAATCACCGCGTCGCTTCGTCATAGTTCCTCCAACTTCTCCAGCGATTCTCGCAACCCTCGCAACCGCTTTCGCACCCCAGAAACCGACATCCCAACCTCTTGAGCGACTTCCTCCAATGTGAAGCCATCCACAAAATGCAAAACCGCAATTGTTCGCGTCGAATCTCTATGTCGCGCAAAAAGCCGGTCCAGCATCGCCCGGGCATCCAATCGAGGTTCTGGATTTTCCATCCCAGCAATATGCACCAACACTGCATCGCCCGGCAGATCGAGCCGCTGGTCACGAATGCGATTCAAACACACATTGGTCGCAATGCGATACAGCAAACTCGACGGATAGGTCACTTTCAAACGATCCCCGCGTTGCAATACCCGCACAAACACATCCTGCATAGCATCCATCGCGCGATCTTCATCTCGCAACAACCGCCGACAGCGACGCAACACCATGGGACCGTATTTTTGATATAACAATTCGACATTCATAAACAACCCATCGCTTTATTTTTTAACACATCACACACATCAAAATGTTACTTTTTTTTGGCATGCACAAGATCGAGATGAATTTAAACGCCCGCCTGCGGAGGAAAATTTGGTTGCTTATTTTCGGTATCCTTTATAGATTATTTAGTCTGTCTAACAACCCCCGTCCCTCAAAAACAATTCCACAGGTCACAAACTATGAGCACCCTCGAAAAAAAAGGCGAAACGGCTGGCGATAAACCATCTCCTGCCCCTTCAGACGACGCGCCCACTGTCGAAGAACTCGACAAAAAATACGCTGAAGACACACCTGATACCGAATTTGCTACACTGCTCGAAGAAAGCGATAAGCAGAATTATCGCGAGGTCTCTACTGGCGATAAAATTACCGGAACCATCCGCGAAATCGGTGACTCCACAGCATTTATCGACTTTGGTGGGCGCAGTGAAGCATCAATAGACATCCAGGAACTGCGCGACGAATCGGGCGAATTGAAATACAAAACTGGCGATACCATCGAAGCCTTTGTCGCCAGCACCGAGGGCGAAATACGCCTGGCATTTTCACTGCGCGTTTCCAGCCGTCAACTCCTGCGTCAAGCACATCAAAACGACATGCCCATCGCAGGCAAAGTCACCGGCTTCAATACCGGAGGCCTCGTGGTGAATATCGGCGGTCTTCGCGCATTTTGCCCCATGTCGCAAATCGACACGGGATATTGCGACGATCCGGCTTCGTATGCGGGCCAGACCCACAACTTCAAAATAGTTGAACTGCGGGGACGCAACAATGTCGTTGTTTCACGCCGCGCTTATCTGGAAGAAGAAAATCGCAAAAAAGCCGACGAAATGCGCCAGAAACTCTCGGAAGGTGAAGAAAGAACGGGAACCATTACACGCATAGAACGCTTCGGCTCGTTTGTTGACCTCGGAGGCGTTGAAGGCCTGGTACACGTCTCGGAAATCAGCCACACCCGCGTAGAAAATCCGCGCAGTGTCCTGAAAAAAGGCGAAGAAGTGCGCGTCAAAATAATCGGCCTCAAAAATCTGGGGAAAAAAAATGAGCGTATATCGCTCTCCATCAAAGCGCTGGAAAAAGATCCCTGGGATACGGTAGCAGAGCGCTACCAATCGGGCAGCATCATCACCGGCAAAGTCGTTTCAATCCAAAATTTTGGTGCCTTTGTCGAAATTGAGCCCGGTATTGAGGGGCTGATCCACATCTCGCAGTTCGTTTCGGGAAAACGCATCTCAAACCCCAGCGAAGTCGTTTCAGTTGGTCGTGAAGTCAAAGCCTTGATCCGCGAAATCGATTCGGACAAAAAACGCGTCTCACTTTCGATGCGTGCCATCGAAGAACAAGATAGGCAAACTGCCGAAATTGAGGACATGGCCGCATTCAAATCCAAACAAACGCAAGAGTCTCAAAGCGACAATGCCATGGCAGACGCCCTTAGACGTGCAGGACTCGCCTGAGCTATTAAAATTCAGCGGTCAGTTTTGCGCCATCACGTCTCATGGGTGATCATTAAAAACTGACCGCTATTTTTTTATGTCAAAATGTCTAAAAACACCGACAACAACGCGCTCCTGAAGGATGTTCGATTTCAAACCATGCGCGGGTCTGGCCCCGGCGGCCAACATCGCAACAAAGTTGAAACCGCCGTGCGCGCAATCCACATACCCACGGGTATTGTAGTCATCGCCACAGAACACCGCTCACAATACCGCAACAAACAACTCGCCCTCAAGCGTTTGCAAAACCGCCTGAACGAGCGCAACAAAAAGCGCAAACCGCGTATTAAAACCCGCCCCAACCGATCTTCAATCGAAAAACGCCTCGAAAAAAAACGCCAGCGCTCAGAAAAAAAACGCCAGCGACAACGCGTGGTCAACAGTTAGCTCGCCCAGCTCCAATCCTTAATTCTCAATTCATCAGTTTCTTAGTCCTCTCCTCTCACATCCCCATCTCTGTGTTCATCCGTGTTCATCTGTGGTTGCTTTTGCCTTTCCCCAAAATGATCATAACCCAGTTGTTCTAATGGCACGCGCTTTCCATCCTCACCTTCTATCATCACACTGCCATCGCCAGCCACAATCTCGCCAATGCGGCAAATCGGATACTGCTCTGCCAATGCCTCCACCTTATCGACCTGTGTGTGTGACACAGAAAATAGCAACTCGAAATCTTCCCCACCAGTGAGTGCGAGATCCAATTTTTCTTTTCCACTCACTTCACAAAATTTTACAAACGCCCGCGACAAGGGAATCGCCGCGGCTCGAATCACAGCCGACACACCACTTTGCCGGCAAATATGGCTCAAATCTGAAGCCAACCCATCCGACACATCGATCATCGCGGTCACAGCCCCTGTTTCCGCCAACGCCTGTCCCAAATCCAACCGCGGCTCGGGTCGATAATGCCTTTGTAACAATGCTGTCCGCACCTTGTCCGGCAGATCCACATCACCCAATACCACTCCCAAACCACCTGCAGCATCGCCCAACGTCCCCGATACATAGACCGCATCACCCACTTGTGCGCCAGACCGATAACACACCTGATCTCGCGCCATCTCACCCGTAAGCGTCAAACTCAAAACCAGCGCGCCAGATGTGCGCGTTGTATCACCGCCCACAACAGCCACATCAAACCGATCTGCACAGGCAAAAAGCCCATTGTAAATTCGCTCGACATATCCCGTATCACAATCACCTGACGCGCTAACCGCCACAACAGCATCCGTTGGTTTCCCGCCCATAGCAGCCACATCGGACAAACTCGCGGCCAGTAATTTGTACCCCACGCCTTCTGGCGGTGCCTGTGGCACAAAGTGTACGCCCTCAACCATCGCATCAACCGTCACCAATCGCACGCGCTCCTGCCCGGCAACCATAACAGCGCAATCATCCCCAATCCCACACAGAACCCGATTGCGCTGTGCGTGCGCGGCAATGCGATCGATAAAACCGAACTCTCCTATGTCCTTAAAACGATCCATAACCCTGCCGTGATGATGGGCGAGGCATGCCTCGCCCCTACCATTTCACACTTCCCCTCTCACCCACGCCACAACATCTCGATACGCCACATCGCCTCCAAAAATATCCAGCGCACTGCCAATAGTCAGATCTACCCGTCCCTGGCCCAGCACATTGACGCGGTGCAAATCCGATAGCTCTCGCACCCCACCTGCATAAGTTACCGGCACGGGTGACCATCTGCCCAGCATTTCCACCAGAGGTTCTTCTACACCTGCGCGTTTGCCCTCTACATCAACCCCGTGTACCAAAAACTCAGCACAATAATCGGCCAACGTGCACAATATCGCCTCGCCGACAGTCACATCCGTAAATCTTTGCCAGCGATCCGTTACAACAACATAATCATCACCGCGCTTTCGACAACTCAAATCCAGAACCAAACGCTCCCTACCCACAGTCCGTATCATCTCATCCAATCGCGTCATATCAATTTGCCCATCGCGAAACACATAAGACGTCACAATCACATGGCTCGCGCCCGCACGCAAGAATTTTTCCGCATTGTGCGGCGTGATACCCCCACCCATGTGCAGACCCCCGGGAAATGCCGACAAAGCCTCCAATGCCGCCGCATCATTGCCCGGGCCAAGCGCAATTACATGGCCCCCAAAAAATTCGTCCTCGCGATACAGCCGGGCATAATCCGCAGGAGAACGCTCGGTCTCAAAATTCGTCACCGCACGCTGGGTATCCCCATCGCGCAACGTGCCCCCCACGATTTGTACAACCCGGCCATCTTTCAAATCAATACACGGTCTAAATTTCATGTGATATACCTATTTTATTTTAATCATGGAGGTTGCTAACATATTATATTATTTTATTTTTGTATCAACATCAACCGCAATCATCCCCAGGAGAATCCATGCAAGATCCCCGACTTGAAAAACTCGCCGACGTCTTAATTCGCCATTCCACAAAGTTACAAGCGGGCGAAACCGTCCTCATACAGGGCTACGACATGCCCGAAGACATGATCATTGCACTCATTCGCAAAGTGCGCGAAGTCGGTGGTATTCCCCTAATATCCATTAAAAACAACCGTATCCAACGCGAACTCATCCACGCAGGCGATATCGCCACCATGCAACAAGCAGGCGATTATGAAGCCTACCGAATGAAGCGCGTACAGGCCTACATCGGCCTGCGCGGCAGCCGCAACATCTCAGAATTATCAGATGTATCCAGTGCCGCGATGGATATCTACGAAAAACACTGGCTCAAACCCGTGCATTTCGCCATCCGCGTACCGCACACAAAATGGGTGGTCTTGCGATGGCCCACGCCTTCGATGGCACAACAGGCGCAACAAAGTACCGAAGCATTTGAAAATTTTTATTTTGACGTCTGCACGCTCGATTATGGCAAAATGGCCGAAGCTGTTGTCCCCCTTAAAAAACGCATGGAACAAACCGACCGCGTGCGCATCACAGGAGTCGATACCGACCTGTCCTTTAGCATCAAAGACATACCGGTCAGACCGTGTACGGGGCTTCGCAACATCCCCGATGGCGAGTGCTTCACTGCGCCGGTTAAAAACTCCGTAAATGGTCACATCCATTTCAACGTCCCCACCATCTATCGCGGCACGACATTCTCAGATATTAAACTGACCTTTCAAGCGGGCAAAATCACCAACGCGACCGCAAGCGATACCGCCAAACTCAACGATATTCTCAACACAGATGAAGGTGCGCGTTATATTGGCGAATTTGCCATCGCATTCAACCCCTATATCACATCGCCTATGCTCGATATTCTCTTTGACGAAAAAATATCGGGATCATTCCACTTTACACCAGGCAATGCCTATCAAGATGACGCCGACAACGGCAACCGCTCTGCCGTACACTGGGACATGGTCTTCATCCAAACACCCGAATACGGCGGTGGAGAAATCTACTTCGACGACGAATGCATTCGCAAAGACGGGCGTTTTGTGGTAGAGGACCTCAAAGGACTAAACCCCGAAAACTTAAAATAAACATGACAAAAACCGAACACCCCATGCAAACCCTGACCCTCTCCATCAAAGGCATGAGTTGTGCCGCGTGTGTGGCGCGGGTTGAAGATACCCTCAAAACCGTTCCCGGCGTCGCAGATGCCCAGGTCAACTTTGCCACCCATCAGGCCACGGTTCACCACAAAGCCGTCCTCATAAACACACTCGTGGATGCCGTCTCCAGTGCCGGTTACGAAGCCTCTCCTCACACTTCGGAAGACGCCGATCAAATCGAACGCACAATCGAATATCGCAAGCTGCGTTCTCTATTCACTATCGCCGCAATCCTCTCCGCACTCATCATGGCAACCGGCATGACTCGCACTCTTTGGGACGCAAACATCCCCCCACATCACATTCACATATTGCTCTTTGCATTGGCCACACCAGTTCAATTCTTGTGTGGCTGGCGTTTTCTCAAAGGAGCATGGGCTGCACTGCGCCATCGCACAGCCGACATGAACAGCCTGATAGCTGCGGGAACCCTCGCCGCTTACTTTTACAGCGCCGCGGTAACCTTTATCCCACTCGGCACGCAGAATATCCAGACCTACTTCGACACCTCCGCCATGATCATTACACTCGTCCTGCTCGGTCGTCTGCTCGAAACGCGCGCCAGGAGCCAAACATCCTCCGCCATCCGAAAACTCCTCGACCTGCGCCCGAAAACCGCCCACATCGTTCGCAACGGACGGGATGTTGAAACGCCCGTTGAACACATCCAGGTCGGCGACCACATTCGCGTTCGGCCCGGTGAAAACATCCCGGTCGATGGCCTCATAAAAAACGGACAATCCGCAATTGACGAATCCATGCTCACGGGTGAATCCCTACCCGTTGACAAACAATCAGGCGACAAAGTCACAGGCGGCACGCGCAACACAACCGGCAGTTTTATCTTCAAAGCAACACAGATCGGTGCCGATACAGTCTTGTCTCAAATCATTGATCTCGTGCGACAAGCACAGGGATCCAAAGCACCCATACAACATCTCGCCGACCGCGTCGCCCGCATCTTTGTCCCGATAATCTTCGCCATCGCCCTGCTGACCTGCGCCCTGTGGTGGATTTCTGGCTCTGGGATCGAAACCGCCCTCATCAATGCCGTCGTCGTCCTCATCATCGCATGCCCTTGTGCAATGGGATTGGCCACGCCCACCGCCATCGCAGTCGGCACAGGACGGGGCGCGCAACTCGGCATCCTCATAAAAGGAGGCGATGTGCTCGAAAATGCACACCGCCTCAATGCCATTGTCCTGGACAAAACAGGCACACTAACAGAGGGAAAACCCACTGTCACCGATATTATCCCCGCAGAAAATTACCATCCCGATCACATACTCAAACTCGCAGCCTCTGCAGAAAAAGGATCGGAACACCCTCTCGGCGAAGCCATTGTTCGCGCCGCGCAAGAAGCCAACCTCTCCCTGCATCCAATCACAGATTTTGAAGCCCTGCCCGGCGTTGGCGTCGCCGCCACAATTGACGGACAGCGCGTCGTACTCAGCAACCCACGCACCATATCTGATCGCGCAAAATATCCAGCAGAAAAACTCGAAGCCGAGGGCAAAACCGCCGTATTCGTCACCGTCAATGATCAGCCCGCAGGCCTTATCGCCATTTCAGACAACCTGAAAGCCGACGCCGCGCAAGCCGTTCATGATCTCCAGCACCTGAACCTCGAAGTCTCTCTCGTGACAGGCGACAATGAACGCACGGCCAAAGCCATTGGGCAACAGCTCAACATCGATCAGGTATTTGCCGAAGTTATGCCCCCGGACAAAGCTCAAAAAATCGCACAACTCCAGAAAAAAAATATAAACGTGGGCATGGTTGGCGATGGCATCAACGACGCCCCTGCACTCGCCCAGGCCAATGTCGGCATCGCCCTGAGTTCGGGCACAGACATTGCCATAGAAAGCGCGGGCATGATCCTTATGTCGGGCAACCTGTTGGCCATAGCCACATCTATTCGGCTATCGCGACAAACCATGCGCGTCATTCGCCAAAATCTCTTCTGGGCATTTGCCTACAACACCCTGCTCATTCCCATTGCTGCCCTGGGCCTGCTCAATCCCCTGGGCGGTCCCATGCTCGCCGCAGCTGCTATGGCCCTCTCTTCTGTCTCCGTTGTCACCAATGCCCTGCGCCTAAAGCGATTTTCTCCGTAATATCCTAATACCTCTTCGCGTAATTTAATATCCCGCGAAAAATTCGATTCGCATCGGAGTCGCGCCTCTTGTGAGAACGCAATGCCCATGCTTCGCCCTTATCGTGTACATTGCGTATCTCCACCAGAATTTCTGCCTGCGCCAGATTGCCCCGCAACACCGCCAGATTGCGCCCACTAATTTGAGCGGGCACATCTGGCAGATCGAGTGCCCTTTCCATAATCCGCGCAAATGACCGGGACCGAGAATCGATCTTCCCGCGCCTGCTCCAATAAATAACCAGCGGCCCCTTTGGACGACTGGGCGTGTTATCTGCATGCAGGGATATAAACAGAGTCTTCCCGCGCCTTGCAAAGAAACGGTTGGCTATTTTTACCCGCTGTACAATATTGTGAAGCCCCGGACGCACTGAAAAACTATTTCTTCTGTTGACACTTACATCGTTATAGACTTCGTTTTGTTCGTGTACAAACGTCCTTGCAGGCGGATTATTTTCCCGAATGAGATGATTTGGACTAATCACCGTCATCTCCACCTCGGCACCTGCAAGCCTCAGTTTTTGGTACAAACGCAACGCGATATCGTAAACAAATTCGTCTTCAACCACATAAACCGAACGATTATTGCCATCTAAATTGGAAACAATAGCACCCGGGTCGCGTCCACCATGCCCCGGGTCGAGCACAATGCGCCAGCCTTTCAACGGCTGTGATCGGCTATCTCGACGCATATCAGAATTAATATTTGCATTAAACACGCCCATCAAATTGCGGGCACTCCTATAATCTTCAATCGGCTTTTTGGGGGGCACTTCCCGATATCCCCGACTGCGTTGCACAGCAGCTTTGGGACGATAAAAATAATACGGTCCATTATCCATTGCGATCTTTTGCAGCCGAGTCCGTACCTTTAACCTCTGGCCCACATAAATACGATCTGCCCGAATACCATTGCTCCGCTTGAGTTCGGTCAGGCCCATAGAATATTGTGCGGCAATTTTAGAAAGCGTATCCCCCCTTCTCACCACATAGTCCATTTCTACGTAGCCAGAAGATGGACGGGAGCGAGACGGTTGCACTGTGGTGCGAGACGATTGCTCAGTATAAGAACGGGAGCGAGACAGTTGCGCTGCAGAAGAGCGGATATGAAGCCTTTGTCCGGGATAAATATTATTCGACTTCAGCCCATTGATCCGCTTCAGTTCGGTCACACTCATAGAATACCGATCGGCAATTTTAGAAAGCGAATCTCCCCTTCTCACCACGTATTCTACCCCACTGGAGGAGCGAGTGCTACGCCCTTGTGAGCGAATGAGCAGTCTTTGCCCGGGATAAATGTGATGCGATCTCAACCCATTGCTCCGCTTCAGTTCGGTCACACTCATAGAATACCGATCGGCAATTTCCCACAGAGAATCCCCTCTTTGCACCACATAAGTCTCTGTTAAAGCGGGCGCATGTGCCGCACAAGATAAAAATAACCAGGCAAACAAAAACAGTCGGATATATCGAAACATAAAAAATTCAGTATATAGAGAGAAAAGTGATGGTATTTGAGACCAGCTTGCGACAAAACCGATAGATAATAGACCTTTTAGAAAAAAAAGACAAGATATGACTCTCTAAAAATATCCGCTCAAAAATGGTAAATTTGGTCTCTTTCGCCAGAACACATGGCAATTTTCACCAACTTTATCGATCCAACTCAATTCTCAAAAACATCTATCTATATATAAAATAACATTTAATATCATATCGCACGCCTGGCACAGACTTTGCATAAAAAGAGTGCGACAACAAAAAACATCAGAATCCCATAAATGCAGCACCTTGTGAAAGGAGCAGATCATGGCACGCGGAATTTTTTACAGAATGGCCGACATCGTCAAAGCCAACGTCAACGACCTGATTACCCGCGCAGAAGACCCGGAAAAAATGATCCGCCAGATGATTCTGGAAATGGAAGAAGCCGTCAACAAAGCCACCGCCTCGGTCGGCACGGCTGTAGCCAATGAAAAACGCCTGGAAAGACAATATCTCGAAAAACAAGATCAGATTGAAGCATGGCAAAAAAAAGCCGAAATGGCTGTTGAAGCCGGTGAAGACGACCTTGCCCGCCGCGCCCTCGAGCGCAAAGCTGCAAATCAGGAAGCCATGCACGACCTCGAAGTAGCCCTCGAAGAAAGCCGTAAAACCTCATCCCAACTCAAACAACAACTCACCCAACTCAAAGCCAAACTCGACGAAGCCCGCACCCGCCAGGGCACCCTGATTGCTCGCCGCCGTGCAGCCGAAGCCCGCAAGCAAATCGCCCAGGGCCTATCGGGAGTGGGTGAAGACGCATTTTCGAGCTTTGAACGGTTCCGCCAGCGCATCGAAACCGAAGAAGCCGAAGCCGAAGCCCATCAAGAAATGGCGAGTGCTGACCCCTCCTTGGAAGAAGAATTTTCCAAACTCGAGCGCAAAAGCACAGTAGAAGACGAACTCAGTGCACTAAAAAAGAAAATGGGACAAAAAGATGCGTGACCTGGAAAAACTCGCCGATGAAATCGCCAGCAAAATTGACCACGCGGTCAACAATGCGGAGCGAAAAATAAAAAAGAAATGGAACGGCAATTGGGAGGCGCGCGTTCACAGCGCGAGCAGCGATTTCCAAACCGCAACCAATTCATTCAAGCGCGTGCCCGACCGCCTCTCTGATCTCGCCACCGATGGGAGTTGTGCCATGCGTTATCTCTTCGCTTATGGTTTAATAGGAATGGCCGCACTTCTGGGATTTTGCGGTCTCATGCTCGTACTCATGGTATTGATAGAACATCCCCCCTGGACCTCTGGCACAACTTCATTTGAAAAACTCAGTGGCGGTCTTGCGCTCATCGTATTCTCTCAACTTATATGGTGGGCGGGTCGCCGGGTCAAAAGATCGGGAGACAAAAAAGCTCATGCCAAAAATCAGCATCGCATACTCCGTCTCGCCCGGGACAAAGGGGGCAGCCTCACCGTAACAGAAGCTGCTATGGACACCAGAATAACAGTTGAAAAAACCGAAGAAATCCTGCGAGAATTAACCATAAGTGGTCATGCGGAAATGCGAATCTCAGATTCTGGACTGGTCGTTTACCATTTTCCGGAAATCGAACACTGGGATGAAAAAAACCGCGCGAGACCCGTCGATGAACTCTAATGTGTATGGGAGGGCAAACAAATGATGTTTGAAATTGGAATCATGGTAGCAATAATCATTCTCGCATCAGCGGTACACAAATACATTGATCGCCGCACCAAAGGGTCCATCCCCAGCGATGCAGAAGAACGCATAAACGCGAGAATGGACGAACTCGACCGCAGGCTCACAGACATTCAGGACGTCATGATCACCGTTGACGAAAAACTCAGCAGAAAATAAGGAGGGGTAACATGACTAATGTTATTGGTGTCACTATGGGTGGCATATTGATGATCATCATTGTAGGTGCCATTGCATCAGCGGTACACAAATACATTGATCGCCGCACCAAAGGATCCATACCCAGCGATGCAGAAGAACGCATAAACGCCAGAATGGACGAACTCGACCGCAGGCTCACGGACATTCAGGATATCCTCATCACCATTGACGAAAAATTCGACCGATCGCCCATTGCGCGCTAACTTAAAACTAATAGGGAGGGCACCATGCGCATCTTTCTTACACTCACGGTTGGCATCAGCCTGATTATTCTTGCAAGTGGTACAGTTGCCTTTATTCTCCATGACCCCACATTTGGAGGTGGTCTCATCTTGTTGGCAGCCTGGGGTGCCATGGCTTTCATTACCTTTTTCGCCCTCGAAGGAATATCTGAATCAGAAGATCGAAAAAGAATAGGATCGACAAAAAACAACAACCTGTCTGAAAAACTGACAAAACGCGTAAAAGAACTCGAAAAACGCCTCATCGACCTTCAGGACATCGTCATCACCAACGACGACAAACTCGAGCGTCTCGAAAACCGCTCTCCCGTCAAGTCACCTTCACCTCCGCAGACCATCTCGGATTGACGGACAACCTCACACAATAAAAAGGACATCCCATGTTGGCAAAACTCATCGGCATCGTACTCATCATCATCGGCGGCATTTTCGCCATCCAGGTTCTCTTCCCGCTCATCGGCTCTCTATTTGGGCTACTCTTTCTCCTGCTCAAACTCGCCATCGCCGTTATATGTATTGGGATCGGTTATCGCTTGATCAAAAGAGACTGACGGAACAATCCGTCTTGTCACAAACAAAAGAGTAGTAATAAACAAATTATCTTAACGAATGGAGAAAAAAGTGAAAACACAGGATCAAACTCTGATTCGCGCATCCCTCTCGGGTGACCGCCGAGCCTTTGAAACGCTCTACCACAAATATCAAAGTCAGATCTACGGCACCCTCGCACAGCGCATTTCGGACCGCGACACTGTTGACGACCTGATGCAAGACACATTTTTTCGCGCCTATCGCTCGCTCCACACATTCAAAGGCCAGGCGGCATTTTCGACCTGGCTCACGCAAATTGCCCTCAACGTCTATCGCTCACACCTGCGCTCGCAGCAAGTTCGGCAAAACTGGGTCTATCAAACCGAAGACCCCGAAATCGTTCGCAACGTCATCCGCGACATCATCCCCGGCACGCTACCAGACCAAATAGTCGAAAAACGCGAACGCATAGAATTGGTCCACCAAAGCATTCAAAACTTGCCCGAACGCTATCGCAAAGCCATGTGGCTGCGCTACGTCATGGACTGGTCCTACGAAGAAATCACACAGGCACTTCGCGTTCCGTTGGGAACCGTAAAAACCTGGCTGTGCCGCGCCCGCCGCCAACTCGAAAGCGAATTTCGCAAACTCGGCCTACAGCCCGG
>JAJEAX010000276.1 GCA_022822565.1 Candidatus Latescibacterota bacterium | reverse complement strand
CGATATCTCCACCACACTCAAAAAAGTGTATAACGCCAGCGCGGTCATCGTCGTACCCGGCAGTGGCACTTATGGCATGGAAGCCGTAGCGCGACAATTTGCAACAGACAAAAAATGCCTTGTCATCCGCAATGGATGGTTTAGCTATCGCTGGACCCAAATCTTTGAAATGGGCGACATCCCATCTCAATCCACTGTCCTCAAAGCGCGGCGCACAAGCGAGGACAAACACGCCCCTTATGCACCCGCGCCCATCGAAGAAGTCACAGAGACAATCGCGACGGAAAAACCGGACTTCGTCTTTGCACCACACGTCGAAACCGCATCCGGGATCATACTCCCCGACGACTACATCCGTTCCGTAGCAGACGCCATACACGCTGTTGGCGGCCTCCTGGTATTGGACTGCATAGCCTCGGGAACAATCTGGGTCGATATGAAAGCCTGCGGTGTCGATATCCTGATCAGCGCCCCACAAAAGGGCTGGAGTGCCGCTGCGTGTTGCGGCCTGGTCATGCTCAGTTCCTCTGCACTGGAAAGAATTGAATCCACAACCAGCACCAGTTTTGCCTGCGACCTGCACAAATGGCTTCAAATTATGGAAGCTTATGAAGGTGGCGGCCATGCATATCACGCAACCATGCCCACGGACGCCCTCACCGTATTTCGCAACGCAATGAAAGAAACAGAAAATTACGGCTTTGATAAAATATGCGCACAGCAACGAGAACTCGGCGACAAAGTTCGGGCACTCCTGGACAGCAAAGGCATAAAAAGCGTAGCAGCAGAAGGCTTTCAAGCTCCGGGTGTGGTGGTCAGCTACACCGAAGACCCCGACATACACACGGGCAAAAAATTCATGGATGTGGGCCTTCAAATCGCCGCTGGCGTACCATTGCAATGCGACGAACCGGAAGATTTTCAAACCTTCCGCCTGGGCCTGTTCGGACTGGACAAACTCCAAAACATTGACCGCACCGTCCAAAAACTCGACGACGCCCTCTCGCAAATTGGGATAGACGAATAAACGAACCCCACCCAAACACCCAAAACCTCTGGATTGCGGCTTAAAGCATGCCGCAATGACGATGGATGGGATTGATCGCTGATTTTTGACCACTGACCGTTGATTCGCAGATTCTTTACTGCGTTCATCGGTGGTTGCATTTTGAAAAGGAGGAATATCATGTATGTAGGCACACAGTACTTCGGCACATCAAAAATAGAAATGGAATTTCTATCCCGCCATGGCGTCACCCATTTTGATGCCACAGTAGATGGCATGGATGCCGGCACCCTCACGCGGCACAGAGAAGACGCCGCCGCTTATGGGGTCGAACTCGAAATGATTCACGTCCCTCCAATGGACAGCATCCCCATGGCAAAAGATCCGCAACGCGACAGAGACATCGACCTGTTCTGTCAATATATCGAAAACGCGCACAAAGCCGGACTGCGCGGTCTGAACTACAACTTCTGCGTCTTGCGCGCCCCCTCCGGCGGTCTTGTACAACGCACCGGACGCAGGCCAGGGCGCGGCGGAACAACATACAGCTCCTTTGTCCTCTCTGAATACGACAACGACACCCTCACCGAAATCGGTCGCGTGAGCAGGGAAGAAGCTTTCGAACGGGCCGCATACTTTCTCGAACGCGCAATACCCGTTGCCGAAGAATACAAAATCCAAATCGCATGTCACCTCAACGACCCGCCAGCACCCGTGCTAAACGGCATAGAAAAATGGAATTATCCCGTATTTGAAGGCCTGAAGCGATTCAGCGAACTGGTTGACAGCCCCTATCACGGATTCAATTTCTGCTGCGGCGTAGCCGCCGAGGGCCTGGAAAATCCAGCCGAAGAACTCCCGCCCATCATCAAATATTTCGCAGAAAGAAAGAAAATCTTCAACGTACACTTCAGAAACATCCGCGGGGGCCTGCACGACTTTTGTGAGACCTGGCCAGATGAAGGCGACGTCAACATGTACGAAATTGTAAAAGTTTTACACCAGGCGGGTTATCCCTACATGCTCATGCCCGACCACGCCCCCCGCCATCCCGACGACACAGCCCCCGAAGGCGTCTCAAGCCGTGTGACTCAGGCATGGGCATTTCAGTTTGGGTACATCATCGCATTGATCCAGGCAGTCGAAAACGAGAGCAAATAGACGAATTATCCACAGATGAACGCAGATGGACACAGATGAAAGGCGAGAAGCTAGGGATGGGGCATTGCACCCTGCATCCCGCAATTTCATACACAGGAGAATATATGGCAATCGTACACCCCACCCCTGATCACGTACTGGACAAAGCAACGCGAGAAGCACTCAAGCGCGTGAACACAACCGCTGTGGTCGATGTACTCGCTCGCAATGGCTACGATGCGCGGTACACATACATGCCCAATCTGCAAACCATGAACCCCGGGAAGCGATTGGTCGCCAGAGCAATCACCGTGCGCTTTGTGCCCTCACGCCCCGATGCCGACGAAGAAAAACCGGGCGGCGAAGAATCCCCTGAATACGCCGCCTTTGAACTCGCCGGTCCGGGCGACGTCATCGTCATGGAATCCATGCGCACCAAACTGATGTCCATTGGCGGAGACATCAAATTTCTTCGCTTAAAACAGAGGGAAGTAGATGGCCTGATTTGCGATGGCGGCATCCGCGACATGCACACCGTCAAAGACTACGGCATCATGCTGTGGGGATATGGCAAAACATCAAACCTCGGCACCCGCGTTGGAACGCCCTATTCGACCAACGACTGGGTACAGGTCGATGGCGTCCTCGTCAGACCGGGAGACTACATCGTAGCCGACGACGACGGCGTGGTCGTCATCCCGCGCAAAGTCGCGCCGGAAATGGCTCAAAAAGCGATTGAATACGACGACCTCGAAGAATGGATCAGAAGACGCCTGGACACGGAAAACCTCTCCCCTGGCAAATACTATCCGCCAGATGAAGAAACATTCGAGCTATATCGCAAATGGAAGAAGGGATTATGATAGAGATTCGTCGGGGACGACAAAAAGATGCGTCCAATATCGTAGATTTTCAAATCCGAATGGCAAAAGAAGCAGAAGATCTTTCACTGGATCGGCCAACCGTTGAAAAAGGCGTACAGGCCGTCTTTGATGACCCACACAAAGGGGCGTATTGGATTGCTGAATTAGACGGTATAGTCGCTGGCTGCTTGCTCACCGTCCCCGAATGGAGTGACTGGCGCAACGGAACAGTCTTGTGGATCCACTCGGTCTATGTGATTCCCAGCGCACGGCGGCGCGGTATTTTTCGGATGATGTATGAAAACTTAAAAACCACAGTCGAACAATCAGCCGACCTGCGCGGACTCAGGCTTTACGTCGAAAGGGAAAACGAACGGGCGCAAAAAACTTATAGCGCAATGGGAATGGATGGCAACCACTACAAATTATTTGAGTGGATGAGAGAGGGATGGTAAAATCAAAATTTTCCAAAATACGCAATGCGAAGCTCCCGGTCAGGATGTGGATTTTGCATGCCATTGCGGAAAATATTCTTCAAATCAAATTCCAGAGCAAATGCCTCAGACAGCGTCCATCTGATACCGGCATTTAAAAATCCCTTTCCAGACCCCAGGCTATTGTCCGAATTATCGTTCAACCCAAAATCGTATTCCGCCACAGCCACCACATATTTCCCAAGCCCTGTATCTACCCCGATATAACCCGTAAAATCACTATCGTCATCGCCGTCTTCAAAACTTCGGTTCGCGCCAACGTGGAAACCCGTATGCCCCAAAGGCAATCTGAAATTTTTGCTGGCAACGACATAAATCCCCTTGGACTTCCGGATATAGCGCTTCAACTCATCATCGAACATCCCGTATCCCTGTGATGTATAACCCACTGCCAGAGCCGGGATTGTATATCCCTCTTCAATCACCCGCACGCGGCCTGAAAACTCAATCCGCGGGTTTAATTTTATCTCCTCGTTGCCCAAAAGATCGCTACCGCCAAAAGACACCCCAACCATACCCCGGCTGAACAGGCCGACCGATACACCGCCCAAAATGCCATCGTCTCCATAAAACCGCAGATCCAACCCCAAACCGCGACTGGGCAACAAACCCGCCGTGGGAGCTTCAACCAATTGCCGCGGCTGTAAGTCCTGCTGTGCCCAAACCGGTGCAAACGCCATAAAGTAAACACACATGGCAAGCAGTGTACATTCTCGTCCTAGTCGAACCCAAAAAGGTCTGCAATTATATCTTTTTTTTGACACGTCACCCCTCTGAAGCGGTGTACAACCTCGTCCTGGTCGAGACCGTCAGGTTCCGAACCATCTCTCCCGCATGGGCAAAATGCACATCAATTGCCTGGTCGGGAATCAAATCGCCCCCCAAATCTGCCCATTCAATCAAACACACACCCTCGCCGTAAAATAAATCATCACACCCAATCTCATAGAGTTCGTCGGGACTGCCCAACCGATAAAGATCAAAATGATACACCGGCATAGGCTTTCCATCGGGCGAGACCCCCTCGTATTCATTGACGATTACAAAAGTTGGACTCGTCACATAATCAGTCACATTTAAGCCCGCGCAAACACCCTGTGCAAAACAGGTTTTACCACTACCCAAATCTCCTGTAAGAGCAACGCAATCGCCCGGCCCGAGCCGGGCCGCGAGATCGCGTCCAAACCGATGTGTTTGATCGGGTGACGAAGACACCTGTGTGATCGTTCTATGTGACATAATGCCCAATCATTTCCCCCGCATAATAGCAACCGGCAAAATACACTCTTCGAGAGAAATCCCCCCGTGTTGAAAACTATTGGCGTATTTGGCCTGGTACTCGTTGAAATTGGTGGGATACACAAAAAAGTAATCTTCCCTACAAATAATGTAATTGGTCCCTTGCCCCACACTCGGCAGCCCAAAAGCCTCGGGATCTCGAATATGCATCGCGTGGCGGTTATCGCATCGCAAATTCTTACCGTACTTGAAGCGAATCCCCGTCGAAGTATCCCGATTGCCATAAGCCAGAGAAGCCCGCGCACTCAGCATACAGCCGTGATCTGTCGTCAACACCACTGTCGAATCGGTCTCAGACAGCTTGCGCAACATCTCAAAAAGA
>JAJEAX010000172.1 GCA_022822565.1 Candidatus Latescibacterota bacterium | reverse complement strand
CGGCTTGGCACCCTGCGCCATTTTGATCTGTAATTCTTTGGCATGGACCAGATAATTGCTGGTGACGCCAAAGCGCCCAGAAGCCACTTGTTTGATGGCGCTGTTTTTGGAATCGCCATTGGGCTCGAGGGTATAACGCGCAGGGTCTTCGCCGCCTTCGCCGGTGTTGCTTTTGCCACCGAGACGATTCATCGCGATGGCGAGTGCCTCGTGCGCTTCTTTAGATATCGATCCATAGGACATGGCGCCAGACTTAAAGCGTCTGGTGATTGCTTCAACGGGTTCAACTTCGTCAATGGGAATGGGTTCGCTGGCATAGTTGAAGTCCAGGAGACCGCGCAGGGTCGCCAGGTTTTTGGCCTGTTGGTCGATGAGGGTGGTATATTCTTTGTACACGTCGTAATCGTTGATGCGCGTAGCGTGTTGGAGCTTGTGAATCGTAAGGGGGTTAAAGAGGTGATATTCCCCGCCTTGCCGCCACTGAAAATGCCCGCCTACATCGAGGGTGCTGCCATTGACTGAAATTTCGGGATATGCATCGCGGTGCCGCATCAGGGCTTCTCGAGCAATGACATCGAGGCCAATGCCATCTATGCGGGAATCTGTCCAGGTAAAGTATTGATCAATGGTGTTTTTTGAAATGCCAACGGCTTCAAAAATTTGAGCACCCCGATAAGACTTGATGGTGGAGATGCCCATTTTGGCCATGACTTTGACCACGCCTTTGGTTGCGGATTTGACATATCCTTTGACCGCATCGCGGTAGGAGATATCGGTCAATTGCTTTTCGGCGATCATATCGGCGAGGCTTTCATAAGCCATATAGGGGTTGATCGCCTGAGCGCCATAGCCGATGAGCAAGCAGAAGTGATGCACTTCCCTGGGCTCACCTGTTTCGAGAGCAATTCCGACTTTGGTACGCGTACCTTCTCGGATGAGGTGGTGATGGAGACCGCTCATGGCCAGGAGCGCGGGAATGGGTGCGTGGTCTTTATCGACACCGCGGTCTGAAAGAATGAGAATGGTATAACCGTCTTCAATGGCGTTGTCGGCTTCTGCACACAATTTGTGCATGGCTTTTTCGAGGCCGGCTTCACCATCGGCCACATTGAAGAGCATGGGAATGGTGGTGGCTTTGAGGCCTGGGCGGTCAACGCCGCGCAATTGCTCGAGTTCCTCATTGGTCAAAACGGGCGTATCGAGATGGATTTGCCTGCAACTTTCGGGTTCGGGCATCAGCAGATTGCGCTCTGGACCAATGGTCGCATCGGCTGAGGTGATGACCTCTTCTTTGAGGGGATCGAGGGGTGGGTTGGTCACCTGGGCAAAGAGTTGTTTGAAGTAGTTGTAGAGCAAGTGCGGTTTGTTGGACAATACCGCCAATGGTGCGTCGTTGCCCATCGATCCGACGGGATCGCGCCCAATTTTGGACATGGGACCAACAAAAATTTTGAGGTCTTCAAACGTGTAGCCAAAAGCCTGTTGCCGCATGAGTACTTCGGCGTGATTTGTGGGAGGGGCAATGGGTGCGACTGCGGGCAGGTCTTTGAGCGAAATGAGATGGTCGTCGAGCCATTGCTGGTAGGGATGCTCGGAGATCATTGACTGTTTGACTTCGTCATCGGAAATGATACGGCCCTTTTCTGTATCGACGAGAAGGATGCGACCGGGTTGCAATCGGCCTTTGTAAGCGATGCGCTCGGGTTCTATGTCGCAGACACCTGCCTCGGAACTGAGGATGAGCAGGTCGTCTTTGGTGACGTAATAACGCGAGGGGCGCAAGCCATTGCGGTCGAGGCAGGCACCCACGATTTCGCCATCGGTAAAGCCAATAGAAGCGGGACCATCCCAGGGTTCCATGAGACAGGAATGGTATTCGTAGAAGGCGCGCCTTTCGGGACTCATGCTCTCGTGGTTTTCCCAGGGTTCGGGAATCATCATGACGGCTGCGTGCGCCATTGAGCGGCCAGATAGAGATAGAAATTCAAAGCAGTTGTCAAAAATTGCGGAATCCGAACCGTCTTCGTAGAGGATGGGGACTATTTTTTGTACGTCATCACCCCAGAGCGCTGAAGCCAGCATGGCCTGTCGGGTTTTCATCCAGTTTTGATTCCCGCGCAGGGTGTTGATTTCGCCGTTGTGGATGAGATAGCGATAGGGATGCGACCTTTCCCAGGAGGGAAAGGTGTTGGTGGAAAACCGGGAATGCACGAGGACAATCGCGGCTTCCATGCGGTGATCTTGCAGGTCGGGATAAAATTCGGGCACCTGCATGGGCGTGAGCATGCCTTTGTACACAATGGTGCGCGATGACAAGCTGGGGATGTAAAAATTTTCGTCGTGCCCGGCATAGCGGATCGTATTGGTGGCGCGCTTGCGAATGACGTAGAGTTTGCGTTCAAATGCCATCGGGTCTGGCAAGTCGGCACTGCGACCAATGAAAATTTGCCACACAACGGGTTCACAAGACCTGGAGGTAAGGCCCAAATAGAAGTTGTCGGTGGGGACTTTGCGCCAGCCGAGGACTTCCTGTCCTTCTTCCTGGACAATATCCTCGATGATTTGACGCGTTTTTTGGCGGATGGATCGATCCTCATCATCGGTCATGAAAACCATGCCGACACCGTATTGACCGGGATCTGGTATATCGATGCCAACTCCCTTGCAGGCGTGTACAAAGAACCGATGTGGGATTTGCATCAAAACACCAGCGCCATCGCCCGTGTTGTCTTCGGCGCCGCGCGCGCCCCGGTGGTCGAGACAGACAAGGGATTCGAGGGCCATTTTGACGATCTGGTTGGATTTTTCGCCTTTGATATTTACGACAAATCCAATGCCACAAGCGTCGCGTTCGTATTTGGGGTTGTAGAGTCCGTGTTTGCGAGGAAATGCCATAAAATTATTCCTTAATCACATGGCGCGAAAATGCCAGAACCGCGGTCCGGCCCTGGCATTTGAAAACCGGTTATTTTGTTAGACGCTATTCAAAGGCGACTGCATTGATTTCGATGTACTCCAACCATTCGTCCGGCGTGTCTTCTTCGGCGAAGATCGCTTCAACCGGGCATTCGGGTTCACAAGCTCCGCAGTCGATGCATTCTTCGGGGTGAATATAGAGCATATTGCGACGTTCATCTTCCGGCAAATCGGTTGCGTCGGGTTCGTAGATGCAGTCCACCGGACAAACTTCCACACAGGCCTTGTCCATAACATCAATGCATGGCTCGGCGATAATATAGGCCATTTTTATTTTTCCTTTCCTTTGCTATTGTTCCAACTCATCCGGCGTTGGCTTTGCCAAATATACTTATTTGGTTAGCTTTGTCAAGTATTGTAAGTTAAAATTATGATTACAGGTACATAAAAGAAGAAAATTTACTTTTAGGGCAGATTGTCGAGGAGTTTTGCCACGGACCAATCACCTTCGGCGCGAATGTCCAGGGTGAATCGTTGTCCGGTATCTTTTCTGCGTTCGGCAATCACCGCTGAACCGTTGTAAAGCTGGTGCAACAACGCCTGAAGATCGTCCTTTATGGCATTGTGCGTGTTTTCTGTATTGGGAGCATTGAGGCGGTCGTTGAGGATGAGCCTGAGTTCATTTCCTCGGAAAGCGACCGCTTCTTCTGTTTCAAGACGCTGGCAGATTGTACAGGCCGCGCGAATCACCGAGGACAATTGCTGTGCAAAATTACCTCCGTTGGGTTGCTTGCGGTTGTAGAGCAAACCGCGTTTTGCGTCCGTGTCGTCAATGCTGATGTCGTATTCGTGACCGATGAGCAGGGTCACGGGGCCGCTGGGTACGTGACTGTAATCGGCTACATCGAGTAGCACATCGGCCCCATTGTGGGCAGAAATCCAGTTGTTAAAGGTTTTGAACCAGGTTCCAGGCGCGATATTGTGCCCCTGATCGAGATAAAATTTGACACTGATTTTATGGGTTGGCATAATTACCTTTCACACCACATTCATTTGACCATAACAGGCATAAGCTTCTTCGATGAAGAGCTGGGCTTCTTCGACGACCTGATGGGCAATGTCGCGGGTGTATTCGGCGACTTCCTCTTCGTGAACGCGGAAGAGATAATTGGCAAATTTTGCGCCGGCAAACTGGTTGTAGAACAACTCGGTATCGCAAAAGCGCGTGCGAAATTCTTCGACAATGACACCGGCATCTTCTGGTACGTCGAGATACTGCGTTTTGACCAGTGCTTTGGCGGCGTGCAACATGGCGCTGAAAGCCGTTTTGTACGCGGCTTCGCAGTCGCCTTCCTCCAGGTAAATCTGCGATTCAAAAGATTCTGTTTCGCAGCCGGACAGTTCAAATTGCACCAGTGAAACCACTTCGCCAGCGCATTCGCCTTTGCCCATATCGCCGAGTGTAAATTCCCGCGTGTCGCCCCAGTCTGTATAGTAGGAGGGATCTATTTCGTGCATGGGAACCTGCGTGAGGCCCTGCAGCAGTTCTTTGACGTCTTTTTTTCCGATGCGTTGGATATAGGCCTGGAAGCTTTCGTCTTTTTCGCGGTTTTCAACATAATTGTCGGTGATGCGTTCGATGACGGCCGGAATATTTTTTGAGGGAATAGCACCCATGGCAAGGCCGTAAGAGGCCGCATTTTCGGTCCATTGTCCGCCGAGTACGACCTGGAAGTGCGGCACGGTATAGCCATTAATTTTTCGGCTGTTGCCGTAAAAACCGAGATCGGCTACGTGGTGTTGCCCACAGGAGTTAAAACACCCGCTGATTTTGATGCGGAAGTTTTTGATGGCATCGTCGAGTTGGAGGTTCTGTTGCGCCAATTGCGTTCGCAACTCCGCAGCGAGACCGCGCGATGAGGAAATGCCCAATTTGCAGGTGTCGGTGCCCGGGCACGCGGTGACATCGACGATGGTGCCGGCTCCCGGTTCGGCTAATTCCAGTTCACAGAGGTCATTGTAGAGTGAAACGACATCGGATTCGCTGACCCATCGCAGGATGATGTTTTGTTCGACGGTGGCGCGAATGGTGTCTTTGACGTATTTGCGCGCGATATCGGCCAGGTTTCGCATCTGGTCGGATGTGATATCCCCCAGCGGCAGAGATATGGTTGCGACCACATAGCCTTCTTGCCGTTGTTTGTAGATGTTGGTTTCAGCCCAGGCGTCAAATTCTTCGGGACGCGCAACGCCATTGAGGGGGGCAGCGATTTTGAGGGGTTCTTCAACGTAGTTATCCAGGTCGTCGAGATAGGCTGTCCACGCCGGGTCTTCGGGCATGATTTTGCGTTCTTCTTCGACCAGACGAATAAACTCTTCGATGCCGAGTTTGGCGACGAGGAATTTGATGCGCGCGCGGGCGCGATTTGTTTTTTCGCCCAGGCGGGCAAAAACACGGCATATTGCCTGCGCTGTGGGCAAGAGTTCTTCGGGAGGCAGAAATTCCGAGTAGAGCTTGGCCTGGTGGGGCACGGCGCCCAAACCGCCACCGACGTAGGTTTCGAACCCGCGTTTGCCGTCTTTGATGCGCGCGATCATGCCCATGTCGTGCATGCTGGTCAGACCGCAGGCTTCCTGAGCGCATCCGGAAAAGGCAATTTTGAATTTGCGACCAAAGTCCTGACAGTCGGGGTGTCCGAGAAGGAATTGGGCAAGGGCATGAGAATACGGCGTGACATCAAATGTTTCGGTGTGACACACGCCCGAGAGCGGACAGGCCGTGACATTGCGGATGGAGTTTCCGCAGGCTTCGCGGGTGGTAATGCCCACGGCGGCGAGGCGGCGCATGAGGTCGGGTGTGTCTTCGATGTGTATGTAGTGGATTTGAATATCCTGGCGCGTGGTGATGTGCAATATGCCGTCAGAATATTCTTCGGCTATGTCGGCCAATACCTCCATTTGATCGGTGGTAAGACCGCCATAAGGAATTTTGATGCGCTGCATACCTGGCGCATCCCAGACCGTATCTGGTCCTTTGAAGAGGTCGCCGCTGGGATAGTCGAGTGCTTTGGTTATTTGGCCGTCAAAACGTTGCCCATTGTCGTAGCGCTGGCCGTAAACACCGCGGCGAAGACGGGTTTCGGCAAAGACGCGGTCGTCAATTTGTCCCTGTTTTTTTTGTTCGATCTGCGCTTCAAACGTATCGATTTCAGCGCCTATATCTTCCGGGATCAAATCGCGCAATTCTTCTTTCCAGTTCGCGTTCATAAGTATATCACCTGTGGCGGAGATTGTAGATTGAACATGATCAAAAAGCGAATGTGAAACTTAGTGTATTATGGGGATTTGTCAAGGGTAAAAGGTAAGAGGTGAGAGGTACTATCCCCCAATTTGATACATTTCGATTTTGCGCGTTGCAGAAGTGTGAGCAGAGCGGATTTCGGAGTAGCGGTCTGTGCGGCGGTGCCATATCCGGGTGATCTGGTCGCGGAGGTCGGTGTTGGACGCGCCTCGTCGCAGGGCATCGCGCAGGTCTGTTCCCTCTGAGGCGAAGAGACAGGTGTAGAGTTTGCCGTCGGTGGATAAGCGGGCGCGCGTACAGTCGCCGCAAAAGGGTTGCGTGACAGAGGCGATGACTCCGATTTCACCGCCGCCGTCGAGATAGCGATAGCGTTTTGCGACTTCGCCTGTGTAGTTGGGGTCGAGAGGCTCGATAGGTAAGACGGTGTGAATGCGGTCGATAATTTCTGCGGCGGGCACGACCTGATCCAGGTTCCAGTTGTTGCGATTGCCCACGTCCATAAACTCGATGAATCGCAGGATGTGTCCCGTGTTGTGGAAGTGTTGGGCAAGGTCGATAACGAGGTGGTCGTTGATGCCTTTTTGTACAACTGCGTTGATTTTTATCGCCTGAAAGCCCGCCTTTTCAGCAGCGCGGATGCCTTCGATTACACGCTCGGTGCCATGGGTGCGACCGCTCATGAAATTAAAGGTCTGGTCGTCAATCGCATCGAGGCTCACGGTGAGCCGGTGCAGGCCTGCGTCTTTGAGGTTCTGCGCTTTGTCGGCGAGGAGATAGCCGTTGGTGGTGAGGGTGAGGTCTTGAATGCCATTGATCTGCGATAGTTTGGCGATGAGGGTTTCGAGGTCTCGGCGCAGGAGGGGTTCACCGCCGGTAACGCGGATTTTGGTGACGCCGAGATCCGCGAAAATTTTGGCGAGGCGGGTGATTTCTTCAAAGGTGAGGATTTCTGCTTTGGGAAGAAATTCATATTTTTCGCCAAAAATTTCGGCGGGCATGCAATAGGGACAGCGGAAATTGCATTTGTCGGTGACCGAAATACGCAGGTCGCGGATGGGGCGTTGCAAGGTGTCGAGGAGATCGGACATTGTGATACCGTTAGAATTTTAAAATTGTCCATACGGGTACGTGATCCGAAGCGAAGTCGCCGCGTGTGGTATAGACGATTTCGTCACCGGAGAAGCGGATGCGCGAGCGGGTTCCCTTCACGGCTTCGGCGCGGGTGAAAATGCCCGATGATTGGACGTGATCCTTCAGGTTTTGAGACACGAGGATTTGGTCGAAAAGGATTGCTTTGATTTTGACGTCTCGGGCAAAATTGTGCGGTTTTCCTCGCCATTTGTTGTTTTCTGTGCGCGCCCCCGGGACCATGGGATCAAAGGTATCGCTTTCGATTTTTCCATAGAGCTCGTGGTATCCATAAGAACAATAGTCCCGATCTAACAAGGCTTCGGATGTGTTGTAGAGAAATGCATCGGGCATGTAGTCAATTCCGGCAAGGGCGTCGGGATTGCCGGATTCGAGAATGTTGAGCGAGCGGTCGTCGGGGTTGTCGTTGAAGTCTCCGAGCAATACGATGTGGTCGTATTTCACGCGGCTGGTGAGATAGCGCATGGTCATTGTCGCGCTGGCTTCTCGGCGCGCGTTGGTTTTGGCGCGACCACCCGATCGCGATTTGGCGTGGTGAACCAGAATAATCAAGCGGCGTCCATATCCTTCGACATAGGCTTGGAGAAGATCGCGCTTTCGGGGAAATGCCTGGTCGTGTACTTTTTCGGGAAAGACCATTTTGAGGTCGGTAATTTCATAAGGCTCGCGCACAGCTATGGCGAGTTCTTGAAGTTCATCGGGATCATCGCGCATGCCAATGGTATAGCTGTCGGGCAAAATGCGTTCGAGTGCGGATTTTGATTGGATTTCCTGAAACCCGATGATGTCCGCATCGAGTTCGCGCACAACTGTTTGCAGGCGTTCTTGACGCGCAGCGGAAATGCCATCGTCGAGCCAATAGATGTTGTAAGTCGCAACCTTGATCTCGGCGGGCTGTGGGCCACACGCAAAAAATAGAAGCAGAATTAGGGAGGCGAGATATGTCCTCCTTACGCGTTTTTGCATGCAAATCTCCAGATGGGAATAGGAAGAGGCAACCTGTCCAATAATATACACGATTGCGAAAAAAATAAAAGGGCGACGGTATAAACCGCCGCCCTTTGTGTTGTCTGAGGTTGGGATCAATCGTCATCTGCGGGTTGTGCCACGGCCTCGGTGAACGAGTCAACACTATCGACCTGGTTTTCGCTATCGCTGGATATTTTGACAGAAACGAGCCTGGAGACGCCGGGTTCTTCCATGGTCACGCCGTGCAGAGTCCCGCCGGATTCCATCGTCCCTTTGTTGTGGGTGACAACGATGAATTGCGATTGTTTGGAGAATTTTTGGATGACTTTTACAAAGCGCGCGATATTGGCGTCATCGAGAGGAGCATCGACCTCATCGAGGACGCAAAATGGGCTGGGTTTGACCAGATAAATTGCAAAGAGAAGGGCGATGGCCGTCAGTGCGCGTTCGCCGCCGGAAAGCAGGTTAATGCTCTGAAGGCGTTTGCCCCAGGGCCGTGCTGTGATGATGATGGGTGCCTCGAGGGGATCTTCTTCGGGCGGCATGGTCAGGTCGGCTTCTCCGCCTTCAAAAAATTCCTGGAATGTATTCTGGAAGTTTTCTCGAATGCGACCAAAGGTATTGAGAAAGCGCTGGCGCGCCGTGCGGTCGATGCGCGTGATGGTGCGCTTGACGATTTCTTCTGCCTCCAGAAGGTCGTCGCGTTGATGCGTGAGAAATTCAAGACGTTCTTTTTGAACTTCGTACTCTTCGAGTGCCGCCAGGTTGACAGACCCCATGCGCCGCATACGCTCTTGCAGTTCGTGGGTCTTTTTTTCCGCCATATCCGCGTTAAATTCTGGATCTTGGAAGCGCCCCTGTTCGGCAATATCGACTTCGTAATCGCGTTTGAGGCGTTCGATGATCCCCTCACCGCGCTCTTTGATGTGTGCCATGGCGACTTGAATTTCGCTCAAACGCTCGCGGTGTTGTGTTGTGCGGCGATTTTTTTCGCGCAACTTTTCTTCAATGGCGCGCGCTGCCATCACGATTTCGTGTTGTCTGTGCGCTTGTGCATCGCGTTTGTGTTCAATGCGGGATTGTTGCTTGTGCAGGACTTCCAGTTCGCCCGACGCTGTTCCGATGCTTTCTTCGCGTTCGCGTTTGCGTTTTTGGCTTTCATCGGCTTCGCCGGACAATCGCTCGATTTCGCGGGCAATGGCTTCGCGCTCTCGGCCCTGGCGCACGGCTTCGTGTGCGAGGCTTTCAATGCGTTCTTTCAAAGAAGCGATTTCCACGCGCACAGCAGCGACGCCATCTTGCAGTACGCGCCTCTGGTGTTCTTTTTTCCGCAAGTCTTCATCGGCCTGGCGAACGATGTCTTCGAGGGTCTCGCGTTTGGCGTCGAGCTTTGTTTGCGCCTCCTCTGCCTGGGAAATCAGATGCATCAATTCGCTTTCGCGCTGTGCGAGTTGTGCAGTCTCCTGGTCGAGTTCTGTTACAGCCCGGGCCTGGCGTTTGGCTTCTGTTTCGGCATTTTGCCGGTCTCTTTGAAGGCCCGCACGGCGGTTGTGCAAATCGGCCAATGCGCTATCGCAGACCTCAATTTGCGCGAGGTGTTTGTCGAGTGCTTTGAGCGTGCGTGCCAGTTGTGTTTCGATTTTTGAGTACTCGGATTTGGCGGATTCTATGGCCGACTGGAGATCGTCAATTTGTTGCTGGCGACCAATAAGGCCCGATTCTGAGGTTGCATCTGCACCGCCATATACCGTGCCATCTGCGGAAAAGACTTCGCCGCTGAGTGTCACAATCTCAACGCCTCTGTCATGCAGGGCACCACTGTGAACAATCGCGGTTTGTGCATCGCTTACAATCAGGGTATGGCGCAACAGCGCAGATACGGCACCGTGTATATCGCGCTGTGGATTTAACAGATCGCTTGCCAGTCCGATGATCCCCTCTCCTTCGGGAACTTCGCTGAGTACGCCATTGGTAGTGATGATGCGTTCGAGGGGCAAAAATGCGGCGGCTCCGTGTTCGCCTTGTCTGAGAAAATCAATGGCCCAACGCGCGTCGTCGGTATTGCTGACGATCAAACATTCCAGTGCCCGCCCCAGCGCGGCTTCGATGGCGGTGACGTATTCTGGCTCAACATCGACCATGTCGGCGACAACGCCCTGTATGCGATTGGAAAAAGGCGAATCGACAGCCAGGGCACGCACGCCTTTGGAATAGCCTTCAAAGCCTTCTCTCAGTTTTTGGAGGAGGGCGACTCGCGCCTGATCGGCTTCGATATTTGAGCGCAAGCGGTTGCGCGATTCGATTTGTTCATCGCGCTGGGCAATACAGCGATCTCGACCGGCTATCTGTTGCTGTCGTTCTTCGGTGTGTTGGGCAATTTTGCTTTCAACTGCGGCGATTTGTTCTGCGGACTGAACGGCAGTTTCGTCGGCCTCCTGGCGACGTGCAGCCACGCGTTCAATATCCTGGGTTAAACGCGCCTGCCGCTGGACGATACTCTCGCGCTCGGCCTGCATGCGCTCGAGTCCCTTGCCCTGATCGCTATTTTGGCGCAATAGATCCATCAACTGAGATTTTTGGGCATCGACTTGTGTGCGCTGTGTGTCCAGATCCTGGATTTCGGCTTCAAGTTCGGTGGTTTCCTCTTCGAGTCTTGCTTCTGAAGTTTCGAGTTGCTCGGCGGCTTTTTGCCTGTCTTGCTCGGCGGCTTTTTGGCCTTTTTGCGCGCTGTCAAGACGTAACTTGAGCGATTTTTGCTGATGCTCGGCGCGTTCTAAAAATGCCTGAATATTGCGCACTTCTTCGCGTGCAACGAGTATCTCACTGTCTTTGCTGTGTACGCGCTCAATGTGTTGCGATAGCTCGATATTGGCCTGGGCCAGTGCGCGGTCCTGATCGGTTAGTTCGGCGCGCATTTCTTCGAGTTGGGCCTCGAGGGTGGTCATGTCGGTTTCTGAAATTTCGATGTCTTCTTTGAGGAAGACCATTTCCTCGCGCAGCGGCCCAGATTGGTCGGCCAGGTCGAAGTATTGGAACCGCGCCAGTTTGATTTCGAGGTCGCGCAATTCATCCGATAGTGTTTTATAGAGCCTTGCTTTGCGCTCTTGCCGTTGTAGCGATGCGACCTGGCGTTGGATTTCTCCGAGCCAGTCTTCCATTCTCTGCAGGTCTTGTTGCACGGCGATGAGCCTGTTCCACGCAGATCGTCGTCGGATTTTATACCGCGTTACACCGGCGGCTTCTTCAAAGCACCGTCGGCGTTCTTCGGCGTTGTCACTGATGATTTCATCTACCATGCCCTGTTCGATAACATAAGAAGACTGTGTGCCCAGCCCGGTGTCCATTAGCAAGTTTTGAATGTCTTTCAGGCGGCACGGAATTTTATTGAGCAGGTAGTCGCTTTCTCCGGATCGGAACAATCGGCGGGTAATGGTGACTTCGGAAAATTCGGTGGGCAAAATTTTTTGTGAATTATCGAGTGTGAGCGATACTTCGGCCATACCGAGGGGTTTGCGCGAGCGCGTACCGGAAAAAATCACATCTCCCATGCTACCGCTACGCAAAGACCGGGGGCGCTGTTCGCCCAGTGCCCAGCGCAGCGCATCGACCACATTGGACTTGCCACAACCATTTGGTCCCACGACACATGTGATGCCTTTTGGCAGGGGCATGTCGAGCTTTTGTGCAAAGGACTTAAAACCCAGTGCTTGCAAACGAGTCAGGTGCAATGAAAACCTCCTACTCGAATCTTTCTAAGAACATAAGATGCGAAAAAACAAGGGAATATGGTAATAAAAGTCAGGGCATCTGTGTGTCAAAACCCGATGGGGAAAAATAGGGGATGCACTTTGGACAGCATTTATACACAGCAATCTGGGGAGATTTGGGGGACTACATTTTGTGGAGGGGAGGGTTGTTATCTGTCGCTATAATACTATATCTTGTGGCAGTCGTCAAGGGTAAAAAACGAATAGACGGAGTGGTGCATAACTGGTCCTCTTGCATCTGAGTTCATCTGCGGATGTATTTTGGGGGCCGGGCGGGGTTCTTTGGCGATTGACATTATATCAGGGGTAATCTAATTTAGGCATGGCGTTTCGCACCTGTGCAACACTTTCACAGAATGGGAGTTTTTATGCTGAATTTACACGGTGAAAAAATTGTTCAAATTGAAAAAGTGGTTATGAAATTTAAGCGTCCCCGCCTGATCGGGCGCAATGCGCGGATTGGCGTTCACGGGGATATGGTGACGGATCCCGTGGTTCGCATCCACACAAATAGTGGTGCTATTGGCGTTGGATGGTCGCGGTTGGGCCGGAAAGAAGCCGAGTCATTGGTGGGTAAAAGCATTGGGGATGTGTTCCAATTGCCGGGGGGATCAAACGACGCTGGAGCGGCAATTGATTTGCCTTTGTGGGATCTGGCGGCCAAATTATCGGATCAGCCGTTGTACAAACTTCTGGGTGCTCGGGGTTCTCGGGCAGTGGAGTTGTACGATGGTTCGGTTTATATCGACGACCTGGATGCCTCGGACGAGGAGGCTGTGGAGATATTTCGGGACGAGGTGAAGACCGGGCACGATTACGGGTATAAGAATTTTAAAATTAAAATTGGTCGCGGCGCGCGCTGGATGCCTGTTACAGAAGGTACGGATCGAGATGTTCTGGTTATTCACATTGTTCGAGAAGCCGCTGGCGCAGATGCAAAAATACTCGTTGATGCGAATAATGGCACGACACTCAATATTGCAAAAGACATTCTGGAGCGCTGTGAAGATGTGGGGATTTACTGGTTTGAAGAACCGTTTCCGGAAGATAGGGCTTTTAATGAAGATTTTAAGCAATTTATCGTTGAAAAAGGATACGATACCCTCGTTGCCGATGGAGAATCGGGACCTCCGCCGCCCACGTATTTCGATATGGTGAGAAATGGATGGATCGATGTGGTGCAACACGATTTTCGCGCCAAGGGGCTTACGTGGTGGCGCGAGACTGCCGAGATGATCGAACCCTGGGGTGGCCGGTGTGCGCCTCATTGCTGGGGGAGCTTGATCGAGCGCTATGCCCACGCGCATTTTGCTGCTTCGGTTCCCCATTTTTCGCTTCAAGAAGCCGCTCCTGCGGATATGCCGGGCATTGTGCTGGATGGCTGGACGATGCAGGACGGATGTTTGATGGTGCCAGATACGCCGGGTACGGGGTTTGACATCGAGGCTGATGTGATTGAAGAGGGCGTGAAACGGGAAGACGGGTTCAGGGTTGGATAATGAGCTATGAACAAAGAATCGAAAACGCTTGAAGAATTGCTGCATGTGCGCGTGGTTCTTGAACTGAATAAGTTGGCGCGGTTGTTGACGGGGGCAAAACTGCCCACGCGCAAGGCGGAGATTATCGCCGTTATTGTGCGCGAGATGACGGAGCACACGCGCGATTATTGGGATATGCTGGATGATCTGCAGCAAAAAGCCGTAGCAGAAGCACTTTACGCGCCGTGGTTTGACGAAGAGGGATTTTGTTCCAAGTACGGCGCAGAGCCAGATTGGGGAGAGCCGTCCTCATGGTCCTACTCTCGTATTAAGGAGCCATCGCTGCTCAATCTGTTTATTCTTAGTGGTGATCGCTATGATTATTCCGGTGGTCAAAAGGTGGTGCCCGATGATTTGCAAGTCATCCTCAAAAAATTTGTGCCCCAACCGGCGCCTGCAAAATTGGACGTTGAAACAGAGCGCCCGGAAATTGCAAAAATTATTCGCCATAATTTTTGGACGGAGAAAAATAGGGTCAAAAAAATTCCGCTTTATTACGCCGATACCGAGCAGACGGCACAGGAAGACCTGATGTCTGTATTGCGCCTGATTGAGGCAGGCAAAGTGGGTCTGACTGAGAAGACCAGACGGCCAACAGCGACCAGTATTCGTGCGATTAGCGATGTTCTTTGGGGTGGTGATTTTTATCCAGACCGCGAAAAGCGCAATGAATGGGAAGAGTTGCCGGGACCGATTAAAGCACATGCCTGGCCGCTGCTCATTCACACAGCAAACCTGGCACGGTTGCAAAGCGGCAAATTGCACTTGACTCCCGCGGGACGAAAGGCATTGGCGGTACCACCTCACGAAACAATTAAGGTGCTGTGGCAGGCGTGGCTCAAAAATGCAAAGACAGATGAAATGCAACGGGTAAGTGCCATTCGCGGACAAACTGGACGGGGAAAATCGGGCATGACTTCTCCGGTAAAGCGGCGTACTGTAATTGTCAAAGCACTCCGAGCATGCCCTATCGAGAAGTGGTTTGGTTTTGACGCCTTTTGCAATTTTATGCGTGCGGCGGGCTATTGGTTAATTGTGTCGGATGAGCCGTGGGAACTTTATATCGGCGATTATAACTATGGGCATTTGTCCGACGATGACGGGGCTTTGCTGACGTCTCGCTATACGATGGTATTGCTTTTTGAATATGCCGCGACATTGGGGCTTGCAGATGTGGCCTATATTGATCCGGCGGATGCATCTTTAGATGTAGATTCCGCGCCAGATCTTGCGTTTTTGAGTCGCTATGATGGGTTGATGTATTTGCGTATCAATGCGTTGGGGGCTTTCTGTTTGGGGCGGAAGCGGTCTTATACGCCTTCGGAAGTAGAGATTGAACATGTGCTCAAGGTGCTGCCCAATTTCGATGTGGTCGCATTCAAGCCCCTGCCGTCGGGCGATCAAATTGCGTTGGAACAATTCGCAGAGAAGACGGCTGACAATGTGTGGAAGATTCGGCCCGAACAGATGCTCAAAGGTCTGGAGAGTGGACAATCGCTCGACCACATGCGGTCATTTTTGAAGCACAAAAGCGGCGAGGAGTTACCACATTCTGTAGCTGTGCTGTTTGACGATATAGCTGATAAAGTACCGCGTTTGCGTGCGAAGGGCACAGCGCATTTGATTGAGGTGGCAGATGCTGAGACCGCACAGTTTCTCGCGCATGACCGAGGCGTGAGTAAGCACTGCTATCTGGCAGGTGACAGCCAACTTGTCGTGCCGGAAAAATCTCTGACAGCATTTCGCAACGCACTGAGAAAAGTTGGATATATATTGCCTAAGTGAAGATATACAGGCGGCAGACTGGTGTAACCGCTGGAGTGAGTGAGATATGAATCAACAAACAAAATCTGTTCTCGATATATTGCGCCGTCAATTTGAGATATTTTATGGTGATCGGCTGGCGCACTTGGTGTTATTTGGTTCGCGTGCCCGCGGCGATGCAGAATCCGATTCAGATATCGATGTGCTTGTTATATTACACGGATCTGTAGATGCTGTTGAGGAAATCAGACGAACTAGTGGGATTGTATCCAATCTTTGTTTAGAATATGAAGTAGTGATCAGTTGTGTGTTTATGGATCTTTATCGCTATGAAAACAAACAAGGACCACTACTTCGGAATATACGCAAAGAGGGCGTTGCGTTATGAAGGAGGTATAAACATGACATTCCCTGGAGCAGAATGGGAGACGAGGCCGCCTGGCGATCTCGGGTTTGACGCGGAGAAACTCGCGCGGGTGCAGAGGTGGTTGCGCGAGGTGGCGGGTGACAGGTCTTTTCAGGTTGGGATTGCGCGTTACGGGTATCTCGCAGCAGAATGGCGGCAAGGTGTTGCGGCTGATTCGATGCCCTCGCAGGCGTCTGCTGCAAAGTCGTATTATTCGACGCTTTTGGGCATTGTGGTGGCCGAGGGCAAGTTGTCTTCGCCAGATGAAAGGGTTGTCGATTATTTTCCAGAGATGATGGATGTGGGCGAGCAGGAGGGTCCAAAGCCCGGACGGTATGCGTTTGAGAAAGATCGCGATATTACTTTTCGGCATTTGATATGCAATGTGTCGGGCTATATGAAACCGGGGGAAAACCCCGGGAAGGTTTTTCATTATCAGACTTATGGGATGAATATTCTCACCCACGCAATGGCTAAAATTTACGGGTGTTACGATGCAAATAATCCCGAGGGTTCGCCGGGATGTGGGAAGGTGATAGGAGAAAAATTGCGCGATCCAATTGGTGGCATGTGGACGCATTCGCATTCCAATTTTGATCTGTGGCCCAGTGCGAGATTAAATATCTTCGGGTATTACACGCAGGTGCATACCACATTGTGCGATCAGTTGCGTGTGGGACATTTGTGGAGCAATTACGGCAATTGGAATGGGGTTCAGGTTGCGCCCGAGAGTTACCTGCGCGAGGCAACGGTGACGAATGATTTTATTCTTGAAAATGAACCCGAAGAGAATTGGAAATACGGGCATGGATTCTGGTGTAACGATCGCGGGAAGCAGTGGGCAGATGCTCCGAGAGATTCTTTTGCTGCATCGGGTGCTGGTGCCAAACATATTTGGATGTGTCCGCGATTGGGGCTGGTTATCGCGCAAAATCCAGGACTGTGGGATCAGTTCAGAGAAGAGCAGGATAAGATCGGGAGTCAGAATGAGGTGATTGTGCGAATTGTGAATGCGGTAAAGGAATAGGGAGGATATATAGATGGATGCAAAACCAGAAAATCACAGGTCGTTCAGGCCGTGAAAAGGATACTTGTATCATGCGCTTCTTCAATACTGCTGGCCCTATAAAGCCCGATAGGCACTACTGTATCCCACCTTTAGAGCGCTTAAATATGGATGAGGTGCTCGCGCTCATCCGAGACGAGAAATACTTTGTCTTGCACGCGCCTCGGCAGACGGGGAAGACTTCTGCCTTGTTGGCACTGCGCGATTTGCTCAATGCTCAAGGTACCTATCGTTGTGTTTACGTCAATGTCGAAGGTGGACAAGCCGCACGCGAAGATGTGGAACAGGTGACGCGTGCCTTTTTGGGTGAGTTGGCATCTCGGGCGCGTTCAGTGGGTGACGAATTCCTGGACGAGATCTGGTTCGACATCCTGGCGAAATACGGACCTCACGTTGCCTTGCGCGAGGCGTTGACGCGCTGGGCACAGGCTGCTCCAAAGCCATTGGTGCTGCTCATTGACGAGATCGATGCTCTGATCGGCGATTCTCTGCTGTCCGTGCTACGGCAGTTGCGGGCTGGCTATGACCTTCGCTCGGGGGGTTTTCCGCAGAGTGTGGTGCTATGTGGGGTGCGCGATGTGCGCGATTACCGCATCCAATCAACGGCAGAAAACGCGATCATTGCCGGTGGCAGTGCATTCAACATTCGCGCCGAGTCCCTGCGCTTGGGAGACTTCTCGCAGGACGAGGTATTCTATCTAATCGGACAGCACACAGCAGAAACGGGGCAGGCATTCACAGCCGAGGCACTGGAGACAATCTGGACGCAGACCCGGGGACAACCGTGGCTGGTAAACGCATTGGCTTATGAAGCTGGATTTAAGAACAAGACCGGGCAGGACCGCAGCCAGCCCATCACGGACAAGGCGATATGCGACGCTCGCGAGCAACTCATTTTGCGCCGGGAGATACACCTTGACCAGCTAGCCGACAAATTGCAGGAAGAGCGCGTGCGTCGCGTTGTCGAGCCACTTTTGAGTGGGTCAGAGGAAAGTGATTTCTCGACCCGTGACCTCGAGTACGTCCGCGATTTGGGTTTGATCGCTCCAAACGACCCACTCCGCATTGCCAATCCGATCTACGCGGAAATCGTCCCCCGCGAATGCCGAGGGTTTGGAACAGACGGCGGAGTATATGGATCGGTGCGATGCGGAGGCAGGGCACCTGGTGATTTTTGACCGCCGTGAAGGGAGGCGTTGGGCGGACAAAATATTCCGCGATAGTCGGACATCAAGTAGCGGGGTAGAGATTGAGGTGTGGGGGATGTGACGGTATCTCCCGCATTGTCCATTTACTGTGTTACGCAGTTTATCTATAATGGGCCGTCATAAGAGAGAGGATGAAAATGGATGCAAAAACCAAAAAGTTGCAGGTGAATCAGGCTGTGAAGTCGCAGTCGCGGCGGGCGTTTAAGCTGTCGCGGAGTATTCACGGCTGGGCAGAGCGACCGTTTCAGGAATACGAGTCGTCGAAGGCATTGGCGGCGTATTTAGAGGAGAACGGATTTCAAATTGAATTTCCGTTCAAAAATATTCCGACGGCTTTTCGCGCTATATGGGGGGAGGGTAAACCCACTATTGGCATGTTGGGAGAGTACGACGCATTGCCCAATTGCGGTGCCGAGGAGGGCACCTGGGGCCACGGCTGAGGTCATAATCTCTTGGGCGTTGCCCCGGCCGCAGGTGCGGTTGCTGCAAAGACAGTATTGGAAAATTTGAAGTCGTCCGGTCAGATTATTTATTACGGCTGTCCGGCTGAAGAGACGCTGGCTGGCAAGGTGTATATGGCGCGCGATGGCGCGTTTCGAGATTTAGATGCGGTGCTGGCGTGGCATCCGGGATCGAGTACGGGTGTTAGCAATTATGGTGGTTCGTCACTGGATTCACTGGTGTATGAGTTTTTTGGTAAGACGTCTCACGGCGCGAGTGCCCACAATGGGCGCAGTGCATTGGATGGGGTGATGTTGATGGATGTTGCGGCGAATTATTTGCGCGAGCACGTTCCCGAAAATGTGCGTATTCACTGCGTGATTCGAGATGGTGGAGATGCGCCCAATGTGGTTCCGGCTTATGCGAAGGTGTGGTATTATGTGCGGGGGAAGGATCGTGAACAGGTCAATGAGATACGCAAGCGATTGACCAGGTGCGCCAAGGGTGCGGCGATGGCTACGGAAACGACTGTGAAATGGCATCGTATTACTGCTGTGTACCCGCGTTTGCCCAATGATGTGATGTGCGAAACCGTGCGTCAAAATCTCAAATTATTCGGTCCGCCGCGCGCTTCTAAAAAGGATAAGGAACGCGTAGTGGAATTGGGATACAAAGGTGAATTTGACGGGAAGATCAAAAAAGGGAAGGGGTCACAGGGGCGCGGGTCTTCAGATGAAGATAATGTGTCGTGGCTGGCGCCGATGGGTCGGTTTCAGATGGTGTGTTATACTAAGGGCACGCCAGGTCATCACCGGGATATGACCGCACAGGCGGTCATGCCTTATGCCGAGCGCGCAGTTCTGCAAACGGCTAAGGTGTTTGCGGGGTCGGCTATTGATCTGATTTTGGACAAAAAGCTGTTGCAAGAAGCGCGTGCGGAATTTAAGAAGGGAACGAAGGGGTTTGAGTACGATCCGCTGATTAAAAAAAATCAGAAGGTCCCTGTGGATCCTCCGTAAGGTGAATAGATGCCCCGCCCTACCACCCCAAATGTATCCGCAGATGAACGCAGATGAACGCAGAGGGGAAGGCTCATCTATGAACTGGCGTAAGAGGTAGCCAATTGTATTCCATAGAAGGAGATGGTCGTGAAAGCACAGAGATTAATATGTACAGATGTCCGGCGGATAGAATTGGAAGACTTTGATTTGCCGCGTGTGCCAGACAATGGCATTTTGGTGCAAAACGATTATACCGCCGTGAGCGTTGGTACGGAAATTTACAATTACGCTTATGGCGGAGAACCGTCGCGTGCGAGAGTTTTTCCTCGACCAACGGGATATTGCAATACGGGTGTGGTGCTCGAGGTGGGCAAAGATGTGAAGGGGATAGTACCAGGTGATCGTATTGCCGCGCAGGGCAATCACGCCAGTCACGCGGTCATAAGCGGAAATTTTTTTAGAGTGCCCGAGGGTGTTTCGCCCAAATCCGCGGCTTTTATGGTTATGTGTGCGATTGCCATGCACGGGCATCGGGTTGGACGTCCAGAATTGGGCGAGGTTGTGGCTATTACTGGTATGGGTATTGTGGGGCAATTGGCTGCGACCTTTGCGCGGTTGGCTGGCGCGCTCCCGGTTATTGCGATTGATCTGGATGATTTTCGGTTGGGCAAAGCGAGGGACAGGGGGGCAGATGTTTGTATCAATCCCAATACTGCAGGGGATGTCGCCGAAGTGGTGCGCGAGCATTGCGTGGGTGATGGGGTTGATCTGGTCATCGAGGCGACGGGTATTCCCGCGGTTTATCCCATGGCGTTGACTTTGCCCCGATTGGGTGGCCGCCTGGTCGCGTTGGGGTCTCCGCGCGGTACCGTGGAGGTGAGTTTTTTGCCCGAGGTTCATTTGCGCGAGATCACAATTCTGGGCGCACATCAACCCAAGACACCGGATGGTGACCATATTTATTATCCGTGGAGCAAGCGCAGAGACCGCGAGCTAATTTTGCGTTTGATGGCTGCGGGCAAGTTGCCCATCGAAGATTTGATTACCCATGTCGCCAATCCCACCGATTGTCAGGCTACCTATGATATGCTCGCCGATAATCCGAGAGAAGTGTTGGGCGTGGTATTTGAGTGGGGGTGATCTCGCCTGCTAAAATAAAATCCCTGTCAGAACCATAGAGGAGATCGAATATGAGACGCCACTCTTTTGGAAGTCGTGCTGCAGTAAAGGTTTTCGGATTCTATATTCTTTTGTTTTTCTCGTTTTCCGTCTTTGCTAATATCGGGAAAGTTTTCGCACAACAAGTCTCACAAAGCAGAAGGTTGGCTTCACAGATGTCAGAGATAGCAACCATAAAAAATTACAAGTACGGCCCCCATGAGCGGAACGTGTTTGATTTTTATCCGGCACAATCAGACGAACCCACCCCTGTTGCAGTGTATATTCACGGCGGCGGTTTCAGAAACGGCAGCAAGGATGGGATTGGTAATAAGACATTGAAAGCTTTATTAGATGCGGGTATTTCTGTCGCGGCTTTTAACTATCGTTATGTCCAGCAGGCTCCTTTGCCTGCTGCGCACTACGATTGCCGACGAGCGCTTCAGCTTCTGCGTTCCAAAGCTACCGAATGGAACATCGGTGATTACTCCCAACGGTAGAGCAGTTGGGCTTCTTGGCGGTCAAGCCACCTGACTTTGTAATCCCAAAGTCAATATGTTTATCGCAGCATTGTGGTCTCTGTCTGTGGTATAGCCACACTTTTTGCAATGATGCACACGATCAGAGAGTGCTTTCTTCTGTCTATGTCCACAAGAAGAGCAATCTTGTGAGGTGTATTCAGGATCAACAGGCTTGAATCCAATACCAGCTTCTTCCGCTTTGTATTCG
>JAJEAX010000173.1 GCA_022822565.1 Candidatus Latescibacterota bacterium | reverse complement strand
GGGAATCATAATAAAAACAGACCTCCTATCGGGTGGCTTATGAGCCACACTGGGGTAGTCATAAACTCCGCGTTTGGATACCATAAAGTTTTACGCAATTTCGCAAAAAGAATCAATAGAAAAATTCACCACGCCATTGGGAATTTATTGCTCTAACTAAAGTATAATCAACCAATTATTTTAACAGGTTGACAAAACCTATATTTTCTTTATACTTACCCTTCCCCTCTTTGGATACTGCTTTTTTCTCCCTCTCGCAACAGGAGGATAACATGATCAATACAAAAATAGCTGCCGCGCTCAATGCACAACTCAATATGGAATACTACTCGGCGTATAGTTATCTGGCAATGTCCGCGTATTTTCTCACGCAAAATCTCAATGGCTTTGCCCATTGGATGCGCGTTCAAGCCCAGGAAGAACTCACCCATGGCATGAAGATATACGATTTTCTCGACGACCGCGAGGCCGATATACGCTTTAGTGCCATTGAAACCCCCAAACAAAGTTGGGACAGCCCATTAGAAGTATTTGAAGATAGCCTTGCCCAAGAGCAAAAAGTCTCTCAAAGCATCTACAACATCGCCGACCTCGCCCTGTCCGAACGCGACCACGCCACCCATACCTTTCTCCAGTGGTTTATTGCCGAACAAGTCGAAGAAGAAGCCGTTGTCAGAGAATTGATCGACACGATCAAGCTGGTCGGCATAGAGGGCAACGGCTTGTTTTTGCTCGACCGCGACCTCTCCCAGAGAGGACTCAACGGCACAGACACTACCGAGGGCCAGTAGCAAGCCTGTAACTTGTTAAACAAGAGTTATTTATTGACAAATAAAACTCTATTTATTATTTTCTCTCAACATGCCAATAAGTATTTCATTAAAAAAACTAAAAAATATGGCTTTGAGTTTCAAAATATCAGGAGAATAGCACAGAAAAAGGGTTGCATTACAGAATTGAATCCGCTATCTTGTCTGCCCAAGTATTACTTTTCCCCAATACTTGGCCCCACACACTATGATTTGGACGAGCACACCGCTCCCCTGCGGCTCGTGATCGTATCCCCCCAGATCAACTCCCCAAAGTAACACTCCCCTACATCAGGTTGTCATATAATCAGGCCATTGGTTTCCCCAAAATCAATGTCCCATATATTCTGGCAACAACCGATTCTCTTGATCAAGAGAGTCATTTTCTCAGTCACGGGGGAAATACATGTCTGCCGCACTCATGAGTTCCAGCACCACAACTAGAACAAATGGAGGCAGTAGTTCTGCACTGGAACTCTATTTCAAAGATATCGCCTTTAGCGAATTGCTCACACCACAAGAAGAAATTGATCTGGCCAAGCGCATCCGCGCAGGAGATCGCAAAAGCCTCAATAAAATGATCGAATCCAATTTGCGATTTGTCATTACCATAGCCAAAGAATATCAGGGACGCGGCTTGCTCCTGGAAGACCTCATTGCCGAAGGCAACATGGGTCTTGTTCGCGCAGCCACCCGCTATGACGAAACCGTTGGCGTCAAATTCACCACGTATGCAGTCTGGTGGATCCGGCAGGGCATCTTATCGGCATTGGCAGAAAAAGCCCGCATGGTGCGACTGCCCGTCAACAAAATCAAACACTTGAGCAAATTGGAACGCATATCCTCGGAACTCAAACAATCGCTGGGGCGCGAACCGCGTATCGAAGAAATTGCCGCACAGGCCGAATTGCACCCCAAGCAAGTGCAAGACCTCCTCAGTGCTTCGCGGTGGCATATTTCTTATGACATGCCCCTTGAAGACGGTCCTGACACCAGCTTGCTGGAAATATTGTCAGACAACGATCAGGAAACCCCCGAAGAGGCCATGCTCGAAAACTCTATGGCAGAGGAAATACACACCGCGCTCAACACATTGGCACCGCGAGACGCGCGCGTATTGCGCCTCTATTTTGGCATTAACAGCGGTGAAACCATGACGCTGGAGCAAATTGGCAACATCCTCAACCTGACCAAAGAGCGGGTGCGCCAGATACGCGACAAGGCCCTGGCGGCACTCAAACATCCTTCTCGTATGCGAAAAATGAGAACCTTACTGATGGAGAATTGATCCGGTGGCCAATCGCACGGACTCGGCTGGCCTGGGCATCACCCGCGTCAGCCACATCACATTGGTTACAGGTAACCTCGAGCGCGCATCGGCATTTTACGAAAAGATCCTGGGGCTGCAACCCATTCCCCGGCCAGATTACAACTTTGCTGGTGCCTGGTATCGCTGTGGCGACATCGAAATCCACCTGATCCTCGCCGAGGAATACCCCCGTCCCTCGCGCCGCCACATCGCCTTTGAAGTCGCCGACTTCGATCGCGTCATCACCTCGCTCGACCGGGAGCGCGTGCGCGTTGCCTCCGGTCCCGGCGTGCGCCCACACGACGGCACGCGCTATGTTTTCGTACACGACCCCGACGGCAACCTCATCGAAATCGGCCGTCCGGGAAATACGTGAAAAGCAACCACCGATAAACACAGATAAACACAGATGAAAGGCAACAGACCTGAGTTAGTATTGAGTGGTACAGCTAAATGAGAGGAAACAAAACAGGCCGCGATCTCAAAGGATCGCGGCACATTTTTTATTATCCCTAACCTCTCATCCTCCATCTGCGCCTACCTGCGTCCATCTGCGGATGCTTTTGCCCCTCACACCAACCCCCACATCTGATCAATATCCTCCTGATACGCACAAATCTCGCCGGATACCACATCGCTCACCTTGACGACCTGTCCGCTTTTTCCAGACTCGTAAATCGCCTCGCTCACGGCTTTGCTCTTAAGCCCCTCTTCCGCATCGATTTCCACATCGCGCCCAATACTCAGCGCATCGATAAAATCCCACAACTCAATCGCCATGCCATCGGTTAGCCCATAGGGAAAGAGACGATCCTTTTCACCCTGACTCAATGAATCCAGAAACATATCCTGAAGCTGGGACACGCCATAAGCCGTACCATCTATAAAATTGCATTCACCGCGCGCCTGAGACGCCGCAGGATGAAAAATATCGCTCTCGACAATCGTGCCCTTGCTCCCGGTGAGATTGAGTTGCGTAAAACCCTTGCCAGGCGCGCTAACCGTCCACGACCACGTGCCGATCACGCCACTTTCAAAATTGAAAATACTGGTCCAAAAATCCTCGCGACTATCATCGACCAGATCATCGCCTTTTTTGTGGGGACGCTGTTCCATCTGCTCCACGCGCGCATAAACACTCTCCACTTCCCCAAACCAGTAGCGCATCGTATCCACCCAGTGCGCGCCGCTATCCATAACCATCCCGCAACCGCCGAGTTTGCGATCCACGCGCCAGTGCCAATCGGGATAATTCGCGGGATCCTGCCATCCCGACCTGATGGCGTACCACAATCTGGGTTCGCCGAGCGGACCACCGTTAAACGCCCAGTGAATTGTGCGCTGCCCAACACTGCGACGACACTGTTCCGCATTCGCCGCGATCTTCTGATGGCGTTTGGCTGTATCGATAATTTTTTGCGTGGCTTTAACCGTTATACCAATGGGTTTTTCGCACAGAATATTCACACCGCCTTCGAGCAATTCGCAAGCGAGCACATGATGCAAACCGTGAGGACTGCATATATCGGCCCCATCGAGATTGGACTCTGAACTGAGCAAATCCTCAACCGAGGGATAGCTTTTAACCTCCCATCCGGTCTTCCCATTGATCTGATCGGCATAAGCCTGCGCGCGACTGATATCGCTATCAACCGCAGCCACAATGCGAAAGCGGTCTTCGCCCTTATCAATAAGCTCTCCATACCGCCGAAGATGCCCACCGGCAATACCGCCACAGCCAATGAGCGCGAGATTTACAATTTTTCCTCTGGACATCAATTTTCCTTTCTCTGGTGATAGTCTGCCATCGCCTCCCAATAATACGGCGTGGGAATCGGACTCTTGAGCGACGGATCATTCACATCTTCCATCCATTGCCAAAGGCGCTGGCTCAACGCATTATAAACATCCCGATATTCGGGTCTATGGGCTACATCCTCAAATTCATCGGGATCTTTTTCCAGATCATAGAGCTGCGCCACGGGTTGTTTGATACGCGGTCTTGGGGGATCGGTCATATCCACGGGCACATCTATCAAACGCCGCGGACTGAAATTGCGAATAAACTTGTAGCGATCGGTGCGAACACTGCGACTATCGCTACCCTGAAAAATGGAAAAAGCCGCATCCCGTGTGGGTTCCGCATCGGGATCTTTGAACACACTGGCAAAACTCAAACCCTCCACATTATCCGGAATGGAATGCTGTATGAGATCCATAAGCGTGGGCAAAAAATCGACATTGCTGAGCAGATGATCGCAGGACTGTCCACCCCGAACACCACCGCCGGGCCAGCGCATAAGCAATGCAACGCCAATACCCGCATCATAGCAAAACCACTTCGCCCTGGGAAATTCAATACCGTGATCCACCGTAAACACCAGCAGGGTATCGTCCTCCAACCCACTCTCTCTCAAGGCATCGGTAATAATCTGAACCGCCTCATCAACGCGGCGGATCGCACCCTGTTGCAGAGCGAGTTCCCGGCGCGACATCTCGTCATCAATTAGATAAGGCGGCACATCAACACCCTTACTATCATCAGGTCCCACATCGCCAAAATCGTGCGGACGATGCGTCTCAAAAAAACCGACTTGCGCGTAGAACGGCGTCCTGGAACCCGCGTCTGCCCTGAGAAAATCCGCCAGAGCATGGGCAACCACAAGCGCGTTTGCACGGCGACCATTTTCATCGCGCTGTGCAAAAGTCGCTTCAAAACCCAGATCGTCAGTATTGGACGCCTCGTGTTGCAAACCAAAAAGAGCCGTATAATATCCCGCATCCCGCAAAATATGAGAAAGGTGTCGCTCCCCCTCATTAAAACACCAATCCCACGGCGAATGCGTCAGACCAACCAACCCATTGCTCTGCGGATAGCGCCCCGTAAGCATAGCTCCCCGGCTGGGGCTACACACCGGACTCGTCGTAAAATAATTGGTAAACTTAAACCCATCGTCGGCAATCGCGTCAATCGCGGGTGTGTGTACCGTATCGACACCATAACACCCAAAATGTCGTCCTGTATCGTGCGTTGTGATAATGATAATATTCGGCATAAAAATCTCCGGAAAAGCATGAAAAGCAACCACAGATGAACACCGATAAACACCGATGAAAGGCATCTGTCTTTTGGGCGGTGTAGGGCGGGCTGACCGCTGACTACTTTTTAAAGTGTTCTATAAAATGACAACGCCTGCAGCAAACAATCACATCCTCCACGCCCTCTTTTCCCAGCGTCTTGTAGTGCAGGTGATGCACATGCAAATGCTCTTTGCTCCCACACAAAACGCACTGGCAATTGTAATGCGCGAGAAACTTCTGCCTCTTAATCTGCCATGACTTGGATCGTATATACCGGTCGTAATCGGGCGGCGGATCAGCCTGGGCCAACTGTGCCAGCAGGCGTTTTCTATCCACCTTGCGAATCCCCTTTGGGTGTGGTGTGGATTGCAGAATTTTCTTTCGCGTCTGTTCGTTCATACGCTCATGATAATGAAAAATTGAAAATGAAAAATCAAAAATAAACTTGCGTGGGTCGCGTTTTTCTTTGACTGTTCAAAAAGATGTTATATGATATGGCATCAAGTCATCTTAACCCTTTACAGGAGGAACGAATGGAACTGTGCTATTTTGCAGATGAAATTGACAAAGCCGACTTTGACAAATCTGTGCGCCTGGGCGTAGAAGCGGGTGCAACAGGCATTGAACTGCGCGGCGGCATCTGGGGCAAACGCGTACAGGAAATCGACAACGACGAATTGCAGCGCGTCCAGGACGTACTCGCAAAGTACAATGTAACTGTTATGTCCGTAGGCTCGCCCGTGGGCAAATGCGCGCACGACAGCGACGCAGAAAAAGCCGAACATCAGCGCATGTTTGACCGCATGATCGAACTCGCAAAAGCATTTGATACAACCGTCATCCGCGGATTTTCCCTGTGGAATCCCAATCGGCGAAAAGGAGACCGGGCAAATCGACCCGGCGTTGAGAATTATCTCGACGTCATCGTGCCATTTCTCGAACCCATAGCCAAAACAGCCGAACGCGAAGGCGTCACCCTATCAATGGAAAACGAAGGCGCGACCATCGCCGGCAGTTGCGCCGAAGCGAGAATGGTTGCCGACGCCCTCGGCGACACATCGGGATTCAGCTTCTGTTGGGACGTGAACAACGGCATCGGATGTGGCGAACAGGCTATCCCCGATGGATACGAACAGATCAAAGGCCGGATCACCCACTTGCACGTCAAACCCAACCCCGACAAAGAACTGGACCCCATTCGCGACAGCGATATAAAATACGAAGACCTGCTCAAAATGGTCCTATCAGACGGTTATACGGGCAATGTGAGCATTGAACACTGGGGATCGCCAGAGCTAATGCTAAAAGGCGTGCGGCAACTGCGCGCTGTACTGGACAACTTGTAAAATGGACTTACACAAATTATTCACAGATGTATTTCATCCCGAACCCGACGAAACAATAGCCGTCATTGCCGACATCCCGCACGGTGAACTACTCGATCATCAAACCTGGCGAGAGCGCAGAGAAATGGCCGCCGAATGGCGTGCGGCGTGGGTATCGCTCGGCGAACAAATTGGCTTTGACGTCCTGCCCCTCATCACCTTTCCCGCGACCGGTGCTCACAATGGCAATCTGCCCCTCGACAAAGGCGACCCCATCCCCTTGCGCGACGGCCTATCGCGAGCGACAATAGCAAATGCACTCACGCAATTCTCCGCCACCGCACCCCTATCTATGTGGGCCCGTTCACACAATGATTTTCGCGCCGCATCATTGCCAGGCGTTGCCCGCCGCATGGAAGAAACCGCGCTCTCTGCGGATTATACCGAAGTAGCGCGACGCTGCCAGATATTAATGGACGCACTCTCCGAAGCAGAATACGCACGGGTTATTTTCTCAACCGGCCACAAATGGACCGTTGACCTGCGCTTCCGCGAAGCCCACAAAGACGATGGACAACTGCCCCGAGAAAAGGCAAACACGGCATTTCCCATCATCAATTTGCCGAGTGGCGAAAGCTTCCAGGTACCTTATGAAGGGGAAAGAGACGGCGAACCGAGCCGCACAGAAGGCGAAATACCCGTCAATGATAATGGCGACGTCATCGTATTTCGGGTCGAGAACAATCGGATCGTAGATGTCGCGGGAGAAACAACACAAGCCGCGAGCTTCAAAGCCTATTTCGGGGAAGACCCGACACGCGGCAACATCGCCGAACTCGCCCTGGGCTGCAATCCAAAAGCCGTTGTTTGGGGCAATGTCTTAGAAGATGAAAAAGCGGGCTTTCACTGGGCTTATGGACGCAGCGAACATCTCGGCGGCACAGTTGGACCGGAACATTTCAAGACCCCCGCACACATTGTTCACCAAGACATCGTCTATGCCAAAGACAGCCCGATACAAGTGGCGTCACTCCTGTTGATTTCAGCAGACGGAAAGACGCGCGAAATCATTCGGGATGGCGCATATCTGGTTTGAGGGTGAAAAGCAACCACCGATGAACACAGATGAACACAGATGATCAGGGTGTTTTACTATGATCGCAGGTAGGGATAACCCCTCTGGTCGTCTCACCTCTTGCCCGTAAAAGGAGATTCACATGTTAATCGACGCGCACAATCACCCGAACTGGCACGGATTCAACGCCGAAAAAATCTTAAAAAACATGGATGAGCAGAACATCGACCAGATGTGGCTGTTTTCATGGGAAGCGCCAGAAGACGAATACAGTCCCAGCTATCACAAAGTATTGCCCCCAACAGGCGTGTGCATCCCCCTCGAAGACGTGATACAGGTGGGGCGCACAGCCCCCGACCGATTTGTACTGGGATATATGCCACACCCAAAGCGACCCGACGCGATTGACCGCTTGAAAGCAGCCGTAGAAATTCACGGGATACGGATAGCCAGCGAACTAAAAGTTCGGGTGGTATTCGACGATCCGGACGCCCTCAGACTATATCACGTCTGCGGCGACATGGGCCTGCCGATCACAATCCATCTCGACTATCCCATCGATCACGGGCGAGGGGATTACCCGCGACCAAACTGGTGGTATGGCGGCAGCATTGAAGCATTTGAACGGGCGATTATCGCATGTCCCCAAACCAATTTCATCGGCCACGCGCCGGGATTCTGGGCACACATTTCCGGCGACGGCAAATTCGACAAAGAAGCCTATCCCACCGGTCCCATTGAACCCGGCGGCAAAGTACCCGAGATGCTCAAGCAATACGACAACCTCTACGCCGACCTCTCCGCGGGATCGGGACTGACGGCAATCAGCAGAGACGAAGCATTTGGCAGGCAATTCCTGATCGATTTTCAGGATAGCCTGTTATTTGGACGGGATTATTTCGACACGCGCTTAATGGATTATCTACAGCGCCTGAACTTACCAAAAGAAGCATTCGACAAAATCACATATCAAAATGCCCAGAAGTTATTGGGTGAAGGTTGATCTTATCTAATAACCTTAGGTGCAGGTTTATAGGGTTGCACCCGTCATTGCGGCATGGTTCCCTGCTTAAATCCTGCAGAGCCTGCCCCGTAGTGTTTTTATACGGGGGACATGCTTTAGCCGCAATCCAGAAGGTTTTGAGCCGTCACGTACTGCGTACGCGCGGCGGTCTCGCAACGAGAAACTCAGACATGAGCACCGATACTGAAATACGAGTACAAGGACTACGCGCGCTGGTAGATGTTTTGGGTATCGTTGAAGCTGAGAAATTTATCAGCTTGATCTTGCGAGAGCCATTCGATTACACGGAGTGGCAGCAAAACCTCTGGCCCGATAAAAGTGTCGCTGAAATAGCGACACTGTAATGAGATAGCGAATCCACTTAAAAAATCAATAGACATTTGCCTAAATCCATATTATTATTTTGCCTTGTTCACTTAACGGATAAATAATTTGAAGCATGCAGACTGGAAGAGTGGTATCAATTGATAAGGTCTATGCAGAATCATTCTGAATATTCTTATACGGTAGAGGCTGGTAAAGCAACTATTGAAGGATTTCACTCACATTACCGCTCAGGGGATTCGGACCTCGCCCATGATTTTTTTATTCCCTGTTTAGAACATTGCTCCACCTATAAGCGAGCGGTAGGATATTTTTCCAGTTCTGCACTTGTGACATGGGCAGAAGTGCTTCCTCGTATAACGAAATTGGATACTATAAAAATCCAATTGCTTATTTCGCCGCATCTTTCAGAACAAGACAAAGAGGCCATTCGCTCAGCGGTCATTCCCGGTGAACGGGAAGCCCTTCTACAAAAGGCTGCTGACAAAATCGTTCTTGACGCGCTTTCCTTTATACAATCCCCTGAAGATACACAATTGAGGCTCAGGCTTCTTACCTGGTTGATAGCATCCAAGAGGCTCGAGCTTCGTTTTGCTTTTCCAGTGCATGTTGAAGATCCGGGTATTTTCCATGAAAAAATAGGAATATTTGAATTTCCGTGGAATTGGACTGTAGCTTTCACAGGTTCAGCAAACGAATCAACAATGGGACATTCAAAGAACTATGAATCAATTGATGTATATCGAGACTGGTTACCTGAGGATTCTGAGAGGGTGAAAGTTAAATGCGAACAATTTTCAGAAGCATGGTCAAACCAAGCTCAGGGACTGCGAATTCGGAGACTGTCTCCAGAAGCCTTACGTTATATTCAAGAAAGAGCACCTGATGATGATTTACCGAAACCACCGCCCCGCGTGCGTGAGGGAAGCGAAAATCGCTGGCGTCACCAAGATGAAGCAATTGATACTTTTCTAAAGGAAGAACGCGGTGTATTGGAAATGGCGACGGGAACGGGAAAAACCCGAACAGCACTGCGAATTTATGAAGAGCTTGTTCAACTACACCAAATCGAATCAATGATTGTAGCAGCAGATGGTACAGATCTTCTAAATCAATGGTATGAACAATTGCTTCCTGTCAGCCAGAAAGTAGATAGGCCATATAGTATTGTGCGACATTACAACAAATATCACGAAAGCGAACGATACCAATTAGACCCTCATCAAAAAATCTTACTAAGTTCGCGTAAAGCTTTAGCTCCTGTACTTCGTTCTCTGCAAGTATCAGAGCAAACGTTGCTTATTCACGATGAAGTCCACGCACTTGGAAGTACCAAGAACCGTGAAGATCTATCCGGTTTATCGGATCCCATTCGTTTCAGGTTAGGGCTTAGCGCAACTCCTGAACGTGAATACGACCAGGAAGGAACAGACTTCATAGAAACCCACATTGGTCCCGTGATTTTTAGATTTGAGATCGCTGATGCAATCCGACGCGAAATTTTAGCACCTTTTTCATATTACCCCCTGACATATCAACCCAGTGAAGAAGATAGACGAAAATTGCAGGGAATTCGCCGACGTTTTGAGGCGAGCAAACATTCAGACAGTCCTATGTCGCAAGAAGAACTTTGGATAGCTCTGGCGCGGGTTCACAAAACATCAAAAGCAAAACTTCCTATCTTTAAAACATTCATAGGCCAGCATCCCAATTTGTTAACGCGATGTATTATTTTTGTTGAAACGAAAGAATATGGTGAAGAGGTACTGGAGACTGTACATCAATATCGCCACGATTTTCATACCTACTATGACGAGGATGATGCAGCAACATTAGCACGCTTTGCGCGAGGAGATTTAGAGTGTCTCATAACCTGTCATCGATTATCTGAAGGTATTGACATCCAAAATTTAACTACGGTTATCCTGTTCTCCTCCGCACGGACTCGGTTAGAAACTATTCAGCGAATGGGACGGTGCCTTAGAGTTGATCCATCCAACCCTCAGAAACGCGCTAATATTATTGATTTCGTACGTGCCCCTGATCCCCAACATCCCGACAATTCAGATCAACAGAGAAACACCTGGCTCCAAGAATTATCTGAGGTCTCACCATGAATACTAATGCAAAAATACAAGAAGCTATCAAAGAGGCTGTTGCAGACTTTGGCCAAAATGAAGGATTAGCGGACAAATTAATCGCATGGTTTGAATCCGTTGCAAGTGGCAACGAGAGTTTGACTAATAAAGATTCTGTGTCTCGTCGTCTCGACTTGCTGTATGAAAACTGCTCAACAGATGGAGAAAAGTAATGGCTGTAGTCATCAAAGTTGCCGGATGGCGTGCCGAAGGGCTACGATGCCCAGACCATCAGGTATCATTCCTCAAAGACAAAGATGGACAGGACATATTTCCTGTCTCATTGATTCAAATGCCCAATGGGACAGGTAAAACAACTACGCTTGAATTACTCCGGGCGGGACTTTCAGGGGATGCACTAACAGGAAAGGGGTCTGCACAAGAGTGGAGTACTGACAAGGTACAATCATTTCAAAAAAGAAATTCTCAGAGTAGTCGTGGGCAATTTCAGGTTATCCTGATTTGTGATACACGAAGACTCACTATCACAATGGATTTTGATTTTGACGATGGGCGTGTCACATATTCAACAACGTTGCCATCCGGAAATAGAGAAGGGTTCTATCCTCCAAGGAATGTAATGAAGTTCTTTGAGACCAATTTTGTCAATTTTTTTGTTTTTGATGGTGAGTTGGCAGCACAATTGCTTGATCAAGAGCATACTAAGGCACAAGATGTTATTAAAGACTTATTCCAATTGAGCTTATTCTTAGATCTGACTGATAGAATTGAAGACTATTGGAAGGGATCTGTAACCCAAAAATTGAACCAGTTTGAGGGCTAATTCACGCTAAGGATCAGTCGTGATATTTCTCAAATGAACAGCTTGCACCACTTGTTGTGGTGTCTGGTAGTTCAAGGCAGAATGCCGTCGGTCTTGATTGTA
>JAJEAX010000188.1 GCA_022822565.1 Candidatus Latescibacterota bacterium | reverse complement strand
GGATTGCAGTGCGGTTTTTGCACCCCGGGCATGATTATTGCCGCGCACCAGCTTTTAGAACGCAATCCCAAACCCAGTGAAGCCGATATTCGACGCGGTATAGAAGGCAATTTGTGCCGCTGTACAGGGTATCAACACATTGTCGATGCGGTTCAGTACGCATCGAAAAAAATGACCACATAGGAGGCGCCCCATGCCTGTTAGCAAATCTGTTGGCGCCCGTATTAAGCGCCGAGAAGATCCCCGATTGATTCAGGGCCTTGCACATTATGTCGATGACATTAAGCTGCCCAATTTGTTACATGTCGCGATTTTGCGAAGCCCTTATGCCCATGCGCGCATCAATGGTATTAATACCGATGCGGCTCAAAATTTGTCCGGAGTGAAATCCGTGGTCACTGGCGATGATGTCAAAGATGTCATTGGTGGGATTCCCTGTGCGGCTACAGATCCGGAAGGATTTCCGGGTATTAAGGTGCCCCACCATCCCGTGCTCGCTACGGGAAAGGTGCGTTTTGTTGGCGAACCCATCGCCGCTGTTGCAGCGACCGATGCGTATATTGCTCAGGATGCACTGGATTTGATTGAGGTCGATTACGAACCTCTCGATGCCATCAATTCGGCTGATGCGGCTTTTGCCGATGGCGCGCCTGTTATTCACGAAGATTGGGACGATAATATGGCTTTTACCTGGAGCATTGCCGGGGGCGATGTTGATGCGGCTTTTGCCGAAGCCGATCAGGTCGTTAGCCAGCGGATTGACCATCAACGTCTGGTTCCCAATCCAATGGAGACGCGGGGTGTGGTTGCCCAATATCTGCCTGGCAAAGACCAGCTTAACTTATGGTCTTCCACGCAAATTCCCCATCTTTTGCGCACGCAAATATCCGTTATGCTCAGTATGGCCGAAAATCATGTGCGCGTTATTGCGCCCGAAGTGGGTGGTGGCTTTGGCTGTAAGCTCAATGTGTATGCCGAGGAAGCTCTGCTCGGGCATATGGCGAAATATCTCGGGCAGCCCGTGAAGTGGATTGAGGGGCGGCGTGAGAACTTTTTGCACACGATTCACGGACGCGACCAGACCGGGGATGTCGAACTCGCGGTCAAAAACGACGGTACGATCCTCGGTCTCAAATACACGGTTTCGGCTGATGTGGGGGCTTATTATCAGTTGCTCACGCCAGCCATTCCCACGCTTACGGGATTGATGTTGTGCGGTTCTTACACATTTAAAAATGTGGAGATGAATCTCAAAGCTGCTTTTACGAACAAAATGGCGACGGATGCCTATCGGGGTGCGGGGCGTCCCGAGGCCACGTATCTCATCGAACGCATGATCGATGTGGTGGCGCACGATCTGGATCTCGATCCTCTGGAGGTGCGGCGCAAAAACTTTATTGGTAAGGATGCCTTTCCCTATGAAACGGGAACCGCTGTGGCTTATGACAGTGGCGACTATACGGCGGCGCTCGACAAGGCGCTCAAGATCGCCGATTACGAGGCTTTGCGCGAGCAGCAGGCCGAATTGCGAGAAGAAGGTCGATATCTCGGTATTGGATTTTCCACTTATGTGGAGATTTGCGGGATGGGTCCTTCTGCTGCGATGCCCGCTGGTGGATGGGAGAGCAGTACTGTGCGCGTAGATCCCACGGGTAAGGTAACCGTGCTCACGGGTGTATCGCCTCACGGACAGGGGCAGGAGACCACGTTTGCCCAGCTTATTGCCGATGGATTGGGCGTTGATATTGACGATATTCGCATTATCCACGGCGATACCGATACGGTGCAATACGGTATTGGCACTTTCGGCAGCCGCGCGACGGCTGTGGGTGGTACGGCGATGGTGCATGCGATGGGCAAGGTGAAAGACAAAGTGGTCGATATCGCCGCGCATCTGCTGGAGAGCAATCCGCAGGATATCGTGATTGAAGATAACAAATACTGCGTTCGGGGTGCGCCCGAGTCGGGTCTCACTTTGGGCGAGATTGCGATGGTGGCTCATGTGGGTGTGGAACTCCCCGAGGGTACAGAACCCGGTCTTGCCGAGTCGCACTTTTTTGAACCGCCGAATTTTACCTATCCCTTTGGTACGCATATCGCCGTGGTCGAGGTCGATGCCGATACGGGCGAGGTTGAGATACAGCGCTATATCGCCGTTGACGATTGCGGGAATATTATCAATCCGCTGATTGTTGAGGGCCAGGTACACGGCGGTATTGCACAGGGGGTGGGACAGGCCCTTTACGAGGAAGCTATTTACGATGAAAGCGGGCAGATGATCACTGGTTCATTTATGGATTATGCCTTGCCCAAAGCGCACAATTTCCCGCGCTTTGAACTGGCGAATACGGTTACGCCTTCGCCCGTTAATCCGATGGGTGTCAAAGGTGTGGGCGAAGCGGGTACGATTGGTTCTACGCCCGCGATAGCCAATGCGGTGATTGACGCGCTGAAACCTTTTGGCGTGCGGCATATCGATCTGCCTTTGCGTCCTGAAAAACTCTGGAAACTCATGCAGGAGACCTGAACAATGACCCCCTTTGATTACCACGCACCCAAAACACTGAGAAGCGCGATGCGGCTGGTGCAGGAGTTCGGCGACGATGCCAAAGTACTGGCGGGCGGTCACAGTCTGATTCCGTCTATGAAATTGCGTCTTGCTGCGCCTTCGGTCGTTATTGACCTGGGCGGTGTTGCCGGCTTAAAAAGAGTGACGGCGGGCAATGAGACCATTACCATTGGTGCGCTGGCCACGCATTATGCTGTGGAAAGCCATCGCTTATTGCCTTCGAAATGTTCACTTTTGCCCGAGACCGCTGCAGAGATTGGCGATGCGCAGGTGCGGAATCGGGGTACTGTGGGCGGGAGTATTGCCCATGCCGACCCGGCTGCGGATTGGCCTGCGACTATGCTCGCCCTCGATGCACAAATCGATATTGCTGGGCCAGATGGTGAACGCGCGGTTGCTGCGTCTGATTTTTTTGTGGATCTCTTTATTACTGATTTACAACCCGGTGAGGTTCTTACTGGTATTCGCATCGCTACTCCGCCCGAGAATTCGGGCGGTGCTTATGTCAAGATGCGACAATCTGCGTCCGGTTTTGCCCTTGCAGGCGTTGCGGCTCATGTCACTTTGGATGATGCGGGCAACTGCGCTTCTGTGGCTGTAGGTGTTACCGGTGTTGCGCCTGCGGCGTATCGCGCAGATGCGGTCGAAGACGCGCTTGTGGGGCAGGGTATTGACGCTGTTGCCGATGCGGCGGCCCATGCGACTGATGGTGTGGAAGAGTTTCAGGAAGATCACCACGCGTCTGGCGATTACCGCGCCCATTTGGCTCGCGTGTTTGCACAACGGGCATTGAGCCAGGCAATTGAACGCGCAGCTTGATTTTACGGCTCTCTTTTCTTTTTGGGAAGGGAGCCGTGTGTTTTTTTAGGAGGCGTTTTGAAACTCACGGGTACACATACCATTGGCGCGACGGTTGAGCGCGCTTTTGAATTGCTTATCGATCCCGAGGTGCTCGCTCGTTGTATGCCCGGTTGCGATAAGCTGGAACACAGGTCAGATGGGGTTTATGACATGGCCGTTTCAGCGGGGATTGGTCCTGTTCGCGGCAAATACACGGGTAGTGTCACGCTTTCAGATATTCAACCGCCCGAGCGCTATACGATGGTGGTCGATATCAAGGGCACGACCGGGTTCGTCAAGGGAGAGGGCATTGTGGAACTCGCTCCTGATGGTGAAAATACGCGGATTACGTTTGAGGGCGATGTGCAAATCGGCGGGCCAATCGCTGCTGTGGGACAGCGCATGCACGCCAGCGCCGCTCGTTTGATGACGCGGCAACTCTTTGGCGCGATTGATGCGGAGGCGCGTGCGTCTGAAGACGAGATATGAAAAGATAAAAGAATACCTAATATTTGAGGAAGGCCTGTGCCGAGAAGCGATATTGAACGCATAAGGGAGAGATTTCGCCTTCGGCAGTATGATATGTCTGCACATGCAATGGAAGAGATGGCAGAAGATCTCTTAGATATTGTGGATGTAGAAAATGCAGTTCAAAAAGGACAGATTGTACGGATAGAAAGAAATGATCCCAGAGGAACAAAATATATTCTTGAAGGCACGGCTGTAGATCAGAAAACACCGGTGGGTATTGTTGGACGATTTGCCGGCAATGGGAGATTTTTAATTATCACTGTTTATGAAATCACTCCACTTGAGGGATAATATGCAAATATATGGATATCAGTGTGATTATTGTGATGGAACAGTACAGGCAAAGCCATTAGAAAGCGAAGTATTTAAACATAAAAATGGTTTTGTAATTTTAGAAGATGTCACGGTCGGTGTTTGTGATTCATGTGGCAATCGCTATTACTCTGCAGAACTTCTTCACGCGGTTCACGACATTGCTACAGGTGCCCAGTCTCCTGAGAGAACAGAAAATATTCCTGTTGCCCACTTTTCGAAAGCTTAACAAGATGTCTTTTATTGATTGGGATAAGTATCCCGCCAACGAAGTCGCGCCCGGGGTGCGCATTCGGACGCCTTATGGTGAGAATTTGATGCTCTCGCGCGTTGAGTTTGATGCAGGTGCTGTGGTGCCGATGCACAGCCATCCCCACGAGCAGGGGGGGATGATGCTTGAGGGGAAGATGAAGTTCACTATTGATGGTGAGACCCGCACAGTTGAACCCGGCGAGGCCTTTCTGATTCCCGCCCATGTGCCACACCGGGCTGAGGCTGTAGATGGTCCCTGTGTGGCTCTCGATATTTTCTCACCGATTCGCGAGGATTATGTCGAACTCGTCAACCGCTATATTCCATCCAAAGACAAAACGTAATATTTTCCATGCACGGATCGTTTATCTTGTCTTCCTTTTTTTTCTGCGCCTTCAAGACCTGTTCGATACTTCTGATATTTCTGCTGGGACAGCTTTGTACACAGGGTTATGCGAGTGATGTAAGTGAAAGAGTAAAAAAACTCGATATTGGGACATATGTCGAGGGTGCGTATTTTATCGGTGCGCAAAAAAGGCGGTTTCGAGGCTATATCAATCGCACACAGGGATATGCGGTTACAATCATCACAAATCAATTGCCCTATAGACGCCGTATTACCTATCAGTCTATTGATCATTTGCGCGTAAAGAAAACGAAAAAAATTGTTGTGCAGTTCAATCCCGAGGCGCGTCGATTTTTGACCCGGACTGGCGTCATACCCGGGCACCGGGCCGTTGTTGGCATTGTGGAAGCAGCAGATAGTCGATTTGCGGGTATTATTGCGAGTGTGAGCGACTCTTTGATCGTTTTGGCAGATACACATAAGCGCGATGAGTACAAAATTTTGACAGTTTCGGAACTCGATCAACTGTCGATTAATCTGAGCAAGACATCCCATATCGAGAAGGGATTCAAAGCTGGTCTGGTTACGGGTTTTTGTATCGGTGTTATTTTTTCCTCGTCCGATTTGAACAGGAGTACCGAGGCCGGATGGTCAGCTCTTGCAAATATTGTTCTAAGTCCACAAACTGTTGTTATTTCTGTGGTCGGTGCTGGTGTCGGTAGTATTATTGGCAAACTTGCCAGCTACGAGACCTGGCAATCTATTCCATTGGACCGCCTCAAATTCAACCGCTCTCACACGCCTTTATCCCTCTCTGCATCTTATTCTTTTTAATCATCGTCCATATTTTTTTACGTCATGTGTGACTTTAGAATAATGATAAAAAAAATGAGCAATCAGTGGTCAGCAGTCAGCAAAACAAGGATTTTAGAGCCGTCATTGCGGCAGGGTGTTAGCCGCAATCCAGTGGTTTTGACTTTCTTATACCCGTTTGTCGGCATTATTCTGTGGCGATTTTGAAGTCACACATCGCATCTCTTTCTTTCTCAGTCTCGAATAATTCTTTGATTATCTGGCGGCACCTCGACATTGAACATCGCCTGTCGGCTCACACGTTGTCCTGAATTTAAATCATCAATGGCTACTTCTACCATCTTGAGACCAGGCTTTAGAGACCCTGTCTCCAATGCGAAGAAAACGGGTTCTTCTGTCGCATTCACAACCCGTTCATAGCCAATAGTAAATTCCGGTTCTTTCGCGCCAGCAAACAACCGTCTCAATCCACCGATTACCACACCTGCTACCGTTGGGCTACCAGTCACATTTGGGTGAATTGTATATGTC
>JAJEAX010000290.1 GCA_022822565.1 Candidatus Latescibacterota bacterium | reverse complement strand
CGGCGAGGCGAATGTTTTGCCTTCTTCTACCAATCCCACGCGGCCTTTTACGGCGAATACGATTGACGAGCATCTGGACATGCTCATGGTGTGTCATCATCTGGATAAGAATATACCCGAGGATGTGGCTTTTGCCGAGAGTCGGATCCGGCAGGAGACGATTGCGGCAGAAGATATTTTGCACGATATGGGGGCACTGTCGATCATCGCATCGGATAGTCAGGCTATGGGGCGCGTGGGGGAGGTTATTTGTCGTACGTGGCAGACTGCTCATAAGATGCGGGAGCAGCGCGGTACACTGCGCGGTGATAGGGAGAATGATAATGGGCGCGTGAAGCGGTATATCGCCAAATATACGATTAATCCCGCGACCGCTCATGGTTTGAGCGATCATATCGGTTCGGTTGAGGTGGGCAAACTCGCGGATCTCGTGCTCTGGAAGCCATCTTTTTTTGGTGCGAAACCCGAGATGGTGATTAAGGGGGGTGTGATCGCGTATTCGCAAATGGGCGATCCAAATGCTTCGATTCCCACGCCGCAACCCGTGTATCCGCGTCCCATGTTTGGGGCTTATGGCAATGCCGTGGGTTCTACGTCTCTTGCATTTGTCTCCCAGGCTTCGCTGGAGACCGTTGCGTCTTACGATCTGTCTAAGGGCGTTGTTGCGGTGTCCAATTGTCGGGATATTGGGAAGAAGGATATGAAGCTCAATGATTTTATTCCCGATATTCACATTGATCCAGAGACTTATAGCGTTGCGGTCAATGGCGAGTTGCTTACCTGTGAGGCGGCAGAGAAGTTGCCGCTGGCACAGCTTTATAATTTGTTTTAATGGTACAAGGCTAAAAGCAACCCAACATCCTGGACGCCTGCTTAAAGCATATAGGCGTGACGAATACCTTTGTCATCGCGGCATGGTGTTGAGCCGCGATCCAGAAGGTTTTTAGCTGACCACTGACTACTGACTACTTGTTTTTTATCATGCTCCTCGATCTTCTCACGCTTGCCGATAGCAATTTTCCCACGGGTGGATATGCATTTTCCAATGGGCTGGAGGCGACCAAACAGATGGGGTTGTTGCGGTCTTCCGATGATCTGGATGCGTATCTTCAGACGGTGATTCACGCGACGGCAAATGGTGAGATTCCGTTTATTAATGCGTGTTTTAAGGGTGATCCATTTCCCGCAGATTTGACCGATGTTTTGCTCACTTATGACGCAATGCTCACGGCACCGGCGATTGTTCGCGGGAGTGAGGTGCAGGGGCGCAATTTGTTGCGTTTGATGCGCGATTTGTATTTTTCCGATGCGATGGCGCAGTTGCACAAAATATTACTTTCGCAACCTGTGCCGGCTCATTATACGATTGTTTTTGGTACGACATTTCGGGTTGCGGGTCTTAAACGCGGGCATACGTGTCGGATTTTTATGTATCAGTTTTTGCGCGATCAGATCAGTGCGGCTGTTCGTCTGGGGCAGATCGGGCCTCTCGAAGCCGCGCGGTTGCAAAAACGCCATCACAAGACGACGATTCGGGCTATGACTTCTGTCGCGCAGGCAGATTATACGTATGCGACGCGCTGTGCACCCCAATGGGATGTTGCACAGGGTATGCACGAGTATCTGTATTCGCGGTTGTTTCAGAGTTAGAGAAGCGAACCAAAAGCAACCACCGATGAACACCGATGAACACAGAGTAAAAGCTAACAGGTAGCGATTAGCAGAGCAGATGAAAGCCGTCATCGCGGCAGGATGCTGAGCCGCGATCCAGAAGGTTTGCTTATCATTGCGCCATGATTCCAATTTTTAAAGGATTTGCTATGCACAATCATAATCACGACCATTCTCATGAGCCTTTTGAATCTCCGGGCGATTTTGCTCTGCGCGAGTCGGTTCTCGGTGAGCGCGATTTTTCACAGCGGGCATTTACCGTGGGGGTTGGTGGTCCGGTGGGGACGGGGAAGACGGCGCTTGTTCGCGTGCTGTGCGAAGCTCTGCGCGATCGCTTTAGTCTCGGTGTGGTTACGAATGATATTTTTACGCGCGAGGATGCCGAGTTTCTTTTGCGTCACAAGGCGCTCGAGGCCGATCGCATTATTGGGGTTGAGACGGGCGGATGTCCACATGCGGCTATTCGCGAAGATATTTCGCTGAATTTGAACGCGCTTGAAGATTTGATGATTCGGTTTGCGTGCGATATCGATTTGCTTTTTGTGGAGAGCGGTGGCGATAATCTGGCGGCGCATTTTAGCAAGGAATTGGTCGATTACGCGATTTATGTGATTGATGTCTCTGCTGGGGACAAGATTCCCCGAAAAGGGGGGCCGGGGATTACGCAATCGGATTTGCTCGTTATCAATAAGACCGATCTGGCCGGTCTCATTGGTGCAGATCTGGGGGTTATGGCGCGAGATGCAAAGAAGATGCGCGGAGATGGTCCCACGCTTTTTGCCTGTCTCAAACACGGGTCTGGTCTCGACGAGATTATCGAGCATGTTCTCAGAGCGCGCAGGTCTGTTCTGTGAATTAAAAATTAAAAATTGAGAATTAAGAATTGATCCCTTCCCAAATTGAAGTGACCCGCAATGGTTCCCGTTCTGTCCTTACTGCTTGTCGCTCAGTCGCGCCTTTGAAGTTGCTCAATCCCGCCGCACAGGGCGATTATTGCGCTGTTGTGCTTTCGAGTTATGGGGGCGGTATGGTGGAGGGGGATGCGACGACGCTGTGTGTGCGCTGTGGCGAAGGGGCGGCTCTCTATTTGGGGACTCAGGCGTTTACCAAAGTTTATAAGAGTCCCCATGGTCTTCCGTGTAAACAAATAATTATCGGTGAGGTGGAAGCCGGGGGCCTTGCCGTTGTTTTGCCCGATCCCGTTGTTCCTTATGCGCAGAGTGTTTTTGAGCAGGAGCAGTCGTGGCATCTGGGGTCTGATTCGTGTTTGGTGCTCGTCGATGGTCATACGGCTGGACGCATGGCGTTTGGGGAGCATTTTGGGTACACGAGTTACCGGTCTGATATTACTGTGCATACGGCCGAACGCCCGGTTCTATTGGAGCGCTATTATTCCGAGCCGGGGATGTTGTCGCCGGCATATACGGGTGCGTTTGGGGCTTATAATGTTGTTTTTAATATTTTTGTTGCGGGTAATTCCGCGCGTTTTAGCTGTCTGGTTGAAAGTCTTTCCCAATCGCTCGCTCCTTTGTTGAAATCCTCGGAAAATTCTCTTTTGCTTTCCTTTGCTTCCCCCAGACCCGATCTTTTTGTGATACGATCCCTCGCGCAAAATGTCGAGTGTCTCCATCCCCTCTATACAGCCCTCCGCGATGCAATTGCCCATCCCAATGTTCTCGGTGCAGATCCGCTGGCGAGAAAGTATTAAGAAGCTGCCTACCGCTTTTTTGTTAAAAGTTTATGTAATAATTCCGTATATTAAATAACAGAATTTCCAAAATGGGTGCCAAATCTCCAAGGGGATTATCGCGTATGATCCGCTTTGCTTTCTTGTTGCTCATCGCACTGGTCGCCTGTGGCGTGGGACCAGAACCTCCAGCCGAAGTGCAAGTCCAGCTCGCGCTCAACTGGTTTCCAGAAGCCGAGCACGGGGGTTTTTACGCAGCTTCATTGCATGGCTACTATCAAGAACGCGGCGTAGAGGTCGATATCCTCGCCGGTGGTCCGGGTGTGCCTGTCATTGAACGCGTAGCCACTGGTGCTGTCGCTTTTGGCATTACCAATGCCGACAACATCCTCGCTGCCCGGGCCCAACAAATTCCGGTTGTCGCCCTTATGGCGCCTTACCAAATCAGCCCGCGCTGCATTATGGTACACGCCAACTCGGGCATCACTTCCATCGCCGACATTGCCAATATCACTCTGGCGATGTCTCAAAGTTCGGGATTTTCCCAATACCTGCGCTGGAAATACCCTTTCTCAAACGTTGAAATCGTCCCTTATCCCGGCAATGTCACTCAATTCCTCGCCAATGAAAACTTCGCCCAACAAGGCTATATTTTCAGCGAGCCATACGTTGCCAGGGCCAGAGGTGGCAACCCCAGGGCTTTGCTGGTAGCCGACATTGGCTACAATCCCTACACCAGCGTGCTCATCACGACTGAAGACCGCATCGCCGCCGATCCGCAAATTGTAGAAGCCGTTGTCCAGGCAAGTGTGCAAGGCTGGGAATACTATCTCGACAACCCGGATGTCACCAACCGCCACATCAACACCCTCAATGCCGAGATAGGGTTGGATATTCTCGCCTATGGCGCAGAGGAATCAAGGGCTCTTGTCCTTGATCCCATAGCCCGCGCAAATGGTCTTGGCAGCATGACTTTGCAACGCTGGCAAGAGTTGTTAGATCAAATGGTCGTCGCCGATATCATCCCCGCCAATACGGTTATCCCCTCCGAGGCGTTTACCAATCTCTTCTTGCCATAGTCGGATGCTTTTGCATTCTTCTATACCTATAAGACGAATAGCAAAAAAACGTGCTTAAATACCCTTGAGGATTTTTATAGGTGAGAGTATAATAGTGTAGAATTGAAACACATATAAAATTTAAACTTTTATTTTTCAATACTTTATATAGTTATTTTGGTTGCAAATGGAGTGTTTTGTCATGCCTTATTCCAGAATCGTAGAGGAATTGAAAGAAAATGCTGTGATCTATTGGCCCTCTGAGATAGCTGAGAAAGAGAGAAATTCCAGTATTATTCCATTGCTCCTCGCAACACAAGATCATTTTATTAGTGTACTCCATCTTGCGGATAAAGACCCTTATGCTTGGACTCAATTTTTGTCTCTCACGGATGCGCTCTATCCGAATCTATTCCTGAAACACCTTTGTATTTTATCCGACATAGGTGGAGAAAGCTTAAAACGCTTTGCAACAGAGCTGCCGAGGGAATTTGGAAACGAAAATTTTCGTTTTATTTTTCGGGATAAAGTTTATGAGCATGAAATGAATTCTCTTTTTGAAGGCAAGAAGTGGAGCAATCCCAATTTAGGGCTTGATGGAGAAGGTCTTCTACAACCTCGTGATCTTACACAGGACATTCGTGATGTAAGCATCTTGATCCTCTTTGGCAGTTTATCAATCAATACTTTGCCAGAAGAAATCGAAAACAAATGTATTATTGGCTCAATGCTTGGCGATAAGAGACAACTGGAAAAATACATCAAAGAAAGATATATTTGGGTGAGTCGAATTATGTGATCAGTGGACGAGGTTTATATTCGCTGCGTTAAAGAAAATCGAGTCTTTTTGAATTGAATTAAGGATTTTATATGCTGACAGATCAAGAAATTCAAGATCTGATAAGGTCTCCCAAAGAAATAAAAGAAAAGATTCCTGTCGGAGGATATAAGGAAGAAAATGGTCATAGACAACCGACCGATAGATACAGTACGCTTGAAGATGCTCTTGTCGTTTTCTTTGCCGATGTCGGCGTAACAAATTATTCAGATTATTTCTCTGAGTTGATTCAAGGAACGCTTTTCTAATGGACATCAATAAGGTCAAAAATTTACTTTGCGACAGGGCCAAAACGGGCTTTGAGGTCTATGAACGAAGGCCGGGAAAATATCAGCTTATCGTTCCGATATGCCACGAAGATGGCGATATGGTCGATATCTATCTGCAAGACAGCCCGAAAGGTGGAAATCATATCCGTATCTGCGATTATGGCATGGCGTTAATGCGCCTTTCCTACACTTACGAAATAAGCACAGACTCTCGTCAGAGAATTTTTGATAGTATCCTGATAAATAATGGCGTGCAAAATGACCGGGGAAATCTCTATTTGGATGCCGCTTCTGAAATGTTTTATGAGGGCATACTTCAATTTGCGGGTTGTGTTCAAAAAGTGTGCAATATGCGTTATTGGAGCAGAGAGATTGTCAGAAGCACGTTTTATGAGGATTTGAAGAAATACACTACGACTGAGTTACAGAGTTTTACCCCAAAGCCTGACATATATCCTTTGCCTGATTATGACATTATCGGTGTGGATTGGTCTCTAACTCACAATAATCGCAATCTTTATTTGTTTGGAGTACACAGCAACGATAAAGCAAAGAATGCGGCTATTTTATTATTAGAGCTTCAAAAAGCAAATTTGCCATTTATCAGTCTTATTGTGCATGAAGATATGGAGGAACTGGGAAGAAAAGAAAGACTTTATCTTACCAGGAACGCTGATAAACAGTATCCAAGTTTGAATGATTTCCAAGAAATGGCGTCTTTGGATATTCCAAGGCTTGCGTCATGAGCTTACCTCTCAGTTGACCAGAGGAGACTATTATGAAGATCACGAGCGTTGATTTGACTCCCGTTGCATCGATGCGTGAGACGGGACATTTGTCTCGTCACGTTATTATTCGCATGCATACGGATGAGGGATTGATCGGTCTGGGAGAGATGTCCGATGTGGGTGACTGGGGTGTTATGTACAATCTCGATGATGTCAAGGGAGCCTACGAGTCGTTGCTCATAGGAAAGGATCCGCTGGCGTGGCGCACGATTACGATTGCGGCGAGGTCTCGGTTGCGAATGGGTGGGGCGATTCGAGCGGGGTTTGAGATTGGTCTTTTCGATTTGGTAGGCAAGATTCAGGGGCAGTCGGTTGCAGGTGTGTTTGGCGGATCGCTGAGGGATAAGTGGCGCGTGTGTTATCCGATTTTCAGGAATTATTCCAGAGAAGATGCCGAGGCGAATATCGCGCGGGTCAATCGCCGGATGAAGGAGGGGCAGGATCTGTTTCGGCTGTATCACGGCGGCAATGTGGAGGCAGATGAGATTTTTTTGGATGGGGTGAAGTCGTCCTGGGGCGATCAGTTTGTGTTGAAGTCGCTCGATTTTAGCGGCGCGCATAAATGGAAACGGGTCGTGCAGGCGTTGGATGTGCTGCTGAGGTATTACAGGCCTTTTCATCTGGAATCTGTTTCTGATCGGAGAGATCTGGAGGGTCAATACGAGGTGCGAAAGCGCATTGATCTGCCGATTAGTGAGCACGTTAGTTCGCTGAATCAGGCATATGAGTTTGCCCGACACCGGTATGTCGATATTTTTAATATCAGTTTGTCGGGTGCGGGTGGGTTTACAAATGCGCTGCATGTCGCGCAGGTGGCCGATGCGGCTGGTCTGTCGTGTCTGGTGGGTACGACGCAGGAGTTGTCTATTGGCGTGGCGGCTCAGGCGATGTTTGGTTCTGTGGTGGAGAATCTCGATTATCCGGGCGATCCAACAGGTGGGTTGCTGTACGAGAGCGATGTGGTTAAGGAGCGCATACAATACGAGAATGGTTATGTGATTGTACCTGAAGGTCCGGGGCTTGGGATGGAATTGGATGAGGAGAAGGTCGCCGCGATTTCAGAGCCTTTGAGTTCTGTGTCTTAAAAGCTGTGAGAGGAGAAAACACGATGTCTCAAACAGCGGTCTGGTCCCCTGTCGAGGGTACGGTTGATGAGATTCTCGCGCATGTTCCGCGGCCGTTCGATGCGATGATGGCGAGCGAGATTCCCGCTGTTATTGTGCGTTGCGCGTTTCCGTCAGATCACTGTGCGGCTCTTATTGAGCGGTTTTACGAGCGCGGTTTGCTTTACGATCCGCGCAAGGTGGGTGATGGCAGTCCTCGCCGGGTTGATATTGGTACGAGTCTGGGACATCACGGGAATGATCCCGACGCCTTTTACGAACATTCTCGTCAGACGCACGATCTTTTCTCATATTTGTTTGACGGGTATGAGGATCCCGTGAAGACGCTGTACGACGTGCTTGCCAGAATGCTTCCAGACAAGCGGGTTATGACGGCTCGGAGCATTGATGGGCGTCTTTACGGTCCCTCTATTTTTAGAACTTATCACGAGGGCGTGGGACATTACCCACATTACGATTCCGTGTCCAAGCGTTCCAAGCGCTATAATTTCACGGTTTCCCGGTTCAGGCATCAGTTTGCAGGTGTGCTCTGTTTTCAGAATAGCGAGGATCGAGGTGATAGCGGCGAGGGTATTCTGTACAGGGCACCTATGTCGCCTGCGTTTCAACGCCCTCTCGAGGAGAGGCGGTTTCGCGAATACGCGGAGGAGGAGGGGATTGCGCGCGTGCAGATCAATCTGGAGCCGGGGGATCTCTACTTTTTTTATTCTGAGACGATTCACGAAGTTCCTTTTGTCGTCGGCTCCCAACCCCGCGTTGTGCTGGCGTCGTTTATCGGTATGTCTGAGGACGATCCGGAGGTTTATTTGTGGTCTTAGAGGTCGTTCTTTCACTTTTCACTTTTGGATTATTTTTATGAACCAACCTCCTGAATCTTTTATTTGCGTCTATGAAGATCGCCTTCTGGATTTTGCCACGGCTTGTTTTGAAAAGGCGGGGCTCGAGACAGATCACGCGAGGGTTATCAGCCGCCTGCTGGTCAATAGCGATCTGCGAGGTGTTCGCAGCCACGGTACGCGCACGGTTAATGGCTATTGCAAGAGTTTTGAAAATGGGAGTCTCAATCCGCGTCCCAATGTGCGGGTGATCGAGGAGACGCCGACGTGTGCTGTTATTGATGGCGATGGTACGGTGGGGTATCTTCCGATGGTGCGCGCGGCAGAGCACGCGATTCGCAAAGCGGGAGAGCTGGGTATGGGTATGGGGCTGGCGCGGCATGTGGGGCATATTGGTTCGGCGGGTCATTATGCGCGGATGTGTTCCGAGGCGGGGTGTATTGGTTTTTGCGTGCAGGGCAGGCAGCAGGGCAATGCAAAGAGGGATGGCCGGGGGCCTCTTCTCGGCTATTTTGGCAATCCGCCAATATGTTTTGCGATTCCTTCCGGGGATGAGCCTCCGATTGTTCTGGATGCGGCGACCTGTATTTTGGCGGATTACCAGCGGGGTCCGGAGTATGAGGCTTTGTTCGAGATGATTCCGGCGGCGTTTTTTAAGAGTATTGGGTACACGGCTGTGGCTTCGATTATGGGGGGTGGATTGGCAGGTGCCAGTCTGCCGTCTTCTCATGAGATGAAGGAAAAATGGCCCTCGTCAGGTGCGGGTGGTTGTGTTCTTGCGATCCGCGTTGATCAGGCGGTTTCCGAAGAGGTTTTTCGGGCTGAGTCAGATCACATGGTGAGAACGGTGCGCGAGACGTACGAGCCGATGCCGGGACATGACCGCGCGCTGCTGCCGGGTGCGATTGAAGAAGAGCGCATGGCGCTCCATCGGGTCGAGGGTATTCGCTATGGCGAAATGGAGCAGGAAAACGCACGCGAGGTTGGCGCGCGTCTGGGGGTTCCGCTTCCTTGGGATTGAGAAGTGTGAAGTAGGAAGTGTGAAGTGTGAAGGCAGGTTGTCATCGCGGCATGCTTAAAGCATGTCCCGTAGGTTGTAATACGGGGCCGCGATCCAGGAAGTTTTTAGCTGACCGCTGATCGTTACAAAAAAAAAGCCCTATAGCTCATTGCTCTGGGGCTTTTTTTATCGAGCTTTCAAATAGAAAGCCGAATCATACACATTGACATTGAGAGAATCGCAACTTATTTTGGCATTCAACGCACTATGGGTTATCAAGTGTATCTAACTTCACAAATTGGAGGTTATCATGTATATCGGAACACAGGTGGGGTGTCGAAACGACACGGATATTGAGGTTCTCGCGCAACTGGGGGTGTTTAATGTCGATCAAACGCCGTCTGAACCCTGGGCGGAGTGGACAACCGATGTGATTAAATCCCTGCGCGATCGATTTGACAAATACGGTATTAATTTGGAGATGATTCACATTCCGTTGGGTTCCAGCAGTGCTTTTAAGAACGAAGCAGGTGCGATTTTCCTGGGTCCAAGTGACGAGCGCGACCGCGCTATTGAGCGGATGTGCGAGACGGTTAGAATGGCGGCTGAGGCGGGGTTGCGCGGGCTGAATTACAATATCACGATTTTGGGACATATGCGGACAGACCCGCGATACGGACGCGGGGGCGCGAGGCTGTCGTCGTTTGAGTACGATAAATTGGACCAGTCTCTGGGCGAGTTTGAAGGCGGTGCTGCGGATGAAGACGAGATGTGGGCGCGCATCGATCACTGGCTGCAGAATATTATGCCTGTGGCGGAGGAGTACAAGATCCAGATGGCGTGTCATCCTTCGGATCCGGGTATCGGATATGGGACGACGTATCGGGGGGTTGCGCGGGTGCTCGGTATGGTGGATGGGTTTAAGAAGTTTATCGATCTGTACGATAGCCCGTACAATGGGTTGAATTTCTGCCTGGGCTGTATGTCCGAGAGTCTGGAGAATCCCTCTGAGGACGCGTATGATGTGATCCGTTATTTTGGAGAGCGCAAGAAGATTTTCAATGTGCATTTCCGCAATATCAAGGGCGGGCTTCGCAATTTTGTCGAGGTGTTTCCCGATGAGGGCGATGTAGATATGCTCAAGGCTTTGCGGACGTTTAAGGAAGTGGGCTACGAATATATGATTATGCCCGATCACGTTCCGGGTATTTCCGGTCCCGAAGCCAGGCAGGTTGGTTTTGCGTACACGTACGGATATATCCACGCGCTGCTGCAGGCGGTTAATGAAGAGTAGTCTATGTCTGCATCTCCAGAACCGCGCCTTCCCAAAGGCGAAACGGCCGAAGGCTCTTCCATTATTACCAAACGTTCCCTCCTGATTGGGCTGGGTATGGCTGTGCTCATGCCCTTGTGGCCGACCTATACCAGCTTTGTGGTGAATTCAACGCGGGCTGATCATTCGCATCTTTCGATGGCGATGCTCATTCCTTTCGTGGGGCTTCTGATTCTGAATGCTTTTCTCGAGCGGCGCGGTATCGGGTTTTCTCCAACGGAATTGCTCACGGTTTGCTGTATCGGTTTTGTCGCATCTACTATGCAGGGCGAGTGGCTCACGGTGTGGTTTTTGCAGATGCTGACGATGCCTGCGTATTACGCATCGCCAGAGAATCGGTTCGACGAGCTTCTTCTGCCCTATATGCCGAGTTGGACGACGATTACCAATCGCGATGCGGTGCGCGGGTTTTACGAGGGGCAAGTGCCCGGTGCAGCGTTCCCGTGGGGCGAGTGGTTTTCGGTGCTTTTCTGGTGGGGTGCGCTGATTGCGAGTATTTTGACGATTCACCTTTGTCTGAGCGTTTTGCTGCGGAAACAGTGGATGGAATACGAGCGGCTGTCTTTTCCGGTCGCTACTGCGCTTCTGGAACTCACGGGTGTTTCGGGTACGACGGGTACGCTGAGGACGCTTGTGCGCAATCGCCTTTTTCAGTGGGGTTTTGGCCTTACGTTTGCCATTATTGCGTGGAATGTGTTCACGTGGTTCACGGTCAATTTACCGATGTTTCCGTTTTTGGCGGGGCGATATGGGCGGCATGTGATTTCGGTTGCGCCGGGCTTTCCGAGTATTGTGACGACGTTTGTGTTGCTCACGTTTTGTCTGGGGTATTTTACCAAGCTGGAGGTGCTTTTCAGTCTGTGGTTTTTCCATGTGGTTCAGATCTGTGTGGTGGGGCTGTTCAACCGCTTTGGCCTGGATTTGGGTCCGAACGATCCGTGGAGTTCGAGCCATCCGGCGATTGGGTGGATGACATTTGGGGGGATGGCCGTTTTTGTCGGGTGGGGATTCTGGATTGCGCGGTCTCATTTTCGAGATGTTTTTCGCAAGGCGTTTTTGCGCGATGAGCGTGTGGATGATTCTGAAGAGCTTATGTCTTATCGCACGGCTGTCTGGCTTTTGCTGGTGTGTTGCGGTTTTGTTTTTCTCTGGCTCTGGCGCGCGGGGATGGGGCCAGAGACGATTCTCGCATGGTCGTTTGCGATGCTCGTTCTGTTTGTGGGAATGTCCCGCATTGTCGTGGAGAGCGGTCTGGTCTATCTTCGGGTGCCCCTCACGGCACCGGGGTTTACATGGCATGCCGTCGGCGTGGGGAATATGGGGCCTGCTGGCGCTTCTATTTTGACGCTTACGATGAGTCTTGTGGCGGATGGGAAGACGTTTGCAACGACGCAGATGGCGCATGTTCCTCGGTTGAGTATGGCGATGGCAAAGCGCAGCCGCAAGTCCGTGGCGCCGACTGTGCTCTTCGGGTGTTTGCTCGGTGCGGCGGTGGTTATCATCTTCGTCATATACCAGGGGTATTACGGTATTGGCAGTGCCAATTTTGGGCGGACGACATTTAAGGGTATTGGATCTCTCAATGGGGCGGGTTTTAGCCGTCTGGCTGTGTCCCGGATTCAGGGCGATGTGCTGTTTACGGACTGGAATCGCTTTTTGTTTATGGGCATTGGTGGCATTTTTACGGGTACGCTCTACTTTTTGCGGTATCGCTTCCCAGGTTTTCCGATCCATCCCATTGGGTTTACGATCTGTGGCATGGTCGAGATGCAGGATAATTCTTTTAGTATTTTCCTGATGTGGGGTGTGAAGACGATTATTATGAAGTTGGGCGGTTTGGAACGCTATCGGCACTACGCTCCCTTTTTCCTGGGTATGATTATGGGCTATATCGCGGGTGTTTTTCTGGGTGTTTTTGTCGATGTTTTCTGGTTTCCCGGAGAGGGGCACGAGATTCATTGCGATCCCTGATGTGGTATAAAACTGTCACTATAGCTGAGAAGGAACAAAAATGAGCAGGCTTAAGAATCTTTATAAAGATCTTGTTGGTAACCATAAACACCAATGGCAACGCTGGCGTGACTCCTGTAAGGAATTTTGTGATGAAGTAGAAGAAGTGCGACGGCGTATTCAAAACGGTCAAGGACTGAATAAAAACGACGAAGAATTCCTTGATAGATTATTGCGAAAACAAAGCAATGGAATCGCTAATAGTGGTCAATCTGTCTTGAGTAAAAATAATTTTCAAGCATTTATAAGTAATAATGATTTTCTGTCAGCTCTCAGTGAGTTTATCGTTTGTCCAACTAAAAAATCGTTTGAGGACTTCCAGGAGGCATGGGAAAAGCAAAGGAAAAAGCGAGGAGCAAAGAGAACTCCTTTGTTGGTGAATAGAGTGGCTGCAGCATGCACTCGAGACGTATCTACGACTGCTGATGCCAGTAAATTTGAGCAGGTCTTCAATTGGCTAATTAGAGAAGACATAATCTCTTCCTATCCTGCGGATCAAGACCAGAGTTGGTTTGCGAAAAATCAATTTTTGCTTTCCAAATTTAAAGAAGAGTTTCAAGATGAGCTCAGAAATGAGGGAACAGATGAGTTCTATTTGAGTATGTTCGTTTGGGGACTATACGAGAATTTATCCAATCCATTCAAACTGAATAAACAAGTTGTCAAATACGGCCCTCCGGGTACTGGCAAAACATATTTAGCCCGTCAGCAAACAGAATCGTGTTTCAATAATTGGAAAGATGAGTTTGCGCCGGAAAATGACAACTACAAAATTGAAACACAAAGAGAGGTCGTTCAGTTTCATCCTTCATTTGGTTATGAGGATTTTATGGAAGGGTTGCGCCCCATCTTACATAATGGTGAGGCTCAACTCACGCTGCAAAATGGCGTGTTCAAGGAGTTCTGTCTAAGAGCGGGTAAATGGGAGGTCGATGTACATAAACTTGGGATTGATACGGATTGGGAGGAACTCACTATCGGAGATCTTGTCCCGTATAAAGATAAACTCAGGGGCCTCCATTGGAAGCATATTTTTCAATTTCAGGACCGCTCTAAGCACGTAGCTGAAGCAGTGCCGCCGTTTTTTTTTATTATAGATGAAATCAACAGAGCAGAGCTATCCCGTGTATTTGGTGAATTGATGTATTGCCTGGAGTATCGCGGCGTAGAAGGATGTATCACAACTCAATATGCCAACTTGAATGACTCGGAGACAGGCATGTTTCGGGATGAGAATGAGGGATACAAATTTTTTATTCCGTCCAATGTGTATCTGGTCGGAACGATGAATACCATTGACCGGAGTGTTGAAAGCTTTGACTTGGCTCTCCGTAGAAGGTTCAGATGGGAAGAGATAACGCCAGATTGTGAATTTCTTAAATACCATCTCAATGAACATGAACATCATAAGAAATGGGCTGAATTAGCCGATAATCTTAAAAATCTGAATGAGAAAATCGGGAACGAAGCGTTGCTTGGGGCTGATTATCAAATCGGTCACGCTTATTTGATGGATCTGAGATATTCGACCAGTTTGGCGATCTCTGAGGTTCGTAAACAAATTTGGGATGATCGCATTCGCCCCTTATTACAGGAGTATTTGCGAGGGACTGGTCGCAGCGAAGATTTGATCGGGACTTTTAGAACAGCATTTGGAGTTTAGAAATATAAACGATGCTATTATTTGATTTTATAAAAGATGGATATCTGGTAGATAATCAGCATTACCTATTTTCTGATCAAAAAGTCCAGAATAACCGGGTGGATGATGGAGGAATTACATTTGATGCGCGGCCTGGTCGGCGGACAAGGGCCGAACATTATGAAGACAAAATTTGGAATTTTATCACTTCAGTATCTCGTGATATTGAAGTGATCCAGAAGGACAAAGACAAACGATTAGATGCCCTCGTTTTGTTTAATAATGAAGCGTATGAGCATAATACAGATGATGGATTTATCAGTGTAAGTGGTACCAATGCAACGAATTTTACTCTGGACACTGGTAATTTGATAGGTTTTGTAAAAAGAGGAGATTACGCGCTAAAAATAAGCTCGCGTTTCGGAGACCGTTTTTTACAGTATATCATTGCGGATGCAGATGGTTTTCTTGAGTTGAAAGATGTTGGCGGTGAGAGCGATGCTGATGAGTACGAATGGCTTTTGGCGTACCTCTGGAATATAAAATTCAAACGCGCTTATCGGCTGGGACTTCCCAAAGCCTACATAACCAGGAATGAACGCATTTCAAAAGTAAGGGGATATATAGACCCGGTTGATTTCTTTCAGAACAAAACATCTGGCAAGTATCTATGTTCATACAGAGAGCACAGCTATAATAGTCCAGCGGTTTCTTTATTTGTTAAAGCCTACGAAACGATTAAACACAATACTTTTTGCTATGAGTCTCGAAATATTTACAATTCATTTGTAGCCGCCAATCAAGGTTTCAAAAGGTCCAGACAAGAGATTCTGAATACGAAATATTTTTCTAACCCATTTTACAGCGATTACAATGTGTTGATTGACCTTTCAAAGCGGGTTATTCGACGTGGGGGATTGACTTTTGGCGCAGAAAAAGACACCAGTGCCTTCTTGTTTGATGTCTCCATGCTATTTGAGTATTTCATCCGAAAGCTACTTACAAGAGGAGGGATACAATTACTGAGCAAGTCTGAGAAAATACATAAGATTCCCTCGGGGTCCTTTGGAGAATACACTCGCAAGCTTGAACCCGACATAGTTATTGAAAGCAACGGTGGCTTTTATATTTTTGATGTGAAATACAAAACATACGACCGTCGATATGGCGTAAAGCGTGAGGACCTTTTCCAGTTGCATACCTATATTGGGCAATACGGGAATGATGGCCCTATTAAAGGGTGTGGGTTCATTTTCCCAATGCCCGATGATAGGTTGGGCGAATCATCAGGACTGATTTCCGATGTTCTATATCAGCAAGAAAATAAAATTCCTTTTTATGTGGTATTTTTGCCTATTCCAAATGACAATCATCCCCAATTTAACAACGATATGAAAAAGCAATGTGATATGTTTTTGAAGAATTTTCAAAATATAATTACAGATACGGTGGACAACAAAGAGGAATGAAATGGACGAAATCACGATTTACAGAGACAAAGGATTTTCCGCCAAAAGGACAAAAAATAAAAAAAAGGGTTTACAATCCAATCCATTATTTGTTATTATTTTTTGGATGTTACGCGACGACATGGTATAAGACAAAGAGGTGCGTATGAGTGCAGAATTGATCGGCATTTTGACCGTAGGCGTTGCGATCATAGCCGTTGTTGCAGTGTTGTTTCAACGCCTGGAATCGCGGCTGGATAGTCGCATTGACCGGTTGGAAACGGCAATGGTGGAGATACGCGAACGGCTGGCGCGGGTCGAAACCAAAATGGATAGCCTCGAGCGGTGGGCATTCCAGGGCATGCCCGAACCCCCTGCTACACCACCTGCAACGCAGGCAAGGGAAACACCGTGAAGAATCCCAGAGAGGCACGCGCGCCAGGGATTCAGAAGGATAATCGTGCCCTGGCAAAGTTGCAGGATGAGAAAAGTAGCATGGATGAGACGGACTACTTGCTCGCCTCGCCAAATAACGCTGCCCATCTCCGAAAGGCACTGAAGGATTTTCAAAACGGTCAGCGCAATTTTGCTTCTCTTGACAAAATAACATATTTAGGCAGATTTCTTTTACCACCCCAACGATAGTATCGCTGGCTCGACGCCCCGAAAGGGGCGTTTCTTTTTTTTCCGCTGTGGTCCTTTATTTTAACAAAATAGCCGCCATAAGCGTAATCCAACTACCACACATATTTTAACAAAATAGCCGCCATAAGCGTAATCCAACTACCACACATAAGGGTGACAGTCCATTTTTGCCAGCTTCGTGCTTCTCGCTGGTCTTGTTCATAACGTTTCACAAAATCCCGCTGGTCTTTGTCATATCGCTCAATAAGTGTTTCCAACTTGATCAGTCGTTCCGCGTGTTCGGTTTGCCTGCCTCTCAATTCTGTAACTTCGTTCATGCATTCTCCTTTTGTTATATGCTATACATCCAAACCGGGCTGTCCGCTTTTTGGACACACACACCAGTCAGAACCCAAGCAAATATCAGGCCAAAAATGCGATTATCACAAAATTGAGTGATAAAAAGGCTCAAAAGAAGTTCAGGCATCTCATTATGTCCTCAATATGCAGTATTGCGGTCTTGTTTACAACTTGAATTTAGGGATTACTTTTAAAAATACAATTAGATGGGAGCAGATATTGTATGCAAAAGTGTATATTTTGAGCGATAGATGAGCGATATTTTGAAAGATATGTTCCGCTCAAATCTCTATCACGGTCTGTGCTTTGATTCGGTCCCAATCGATTTTTCGTCCGAGTCCGGGTGTTTGGGGTACGTACATGTAGCCGTCTCGGACTGCGGTCGTTTCTTCGATTAAGCCGGCAAAGGCCGCGGAGAGAGATCTGTCTGCGCCCGTGGGCGGCCAGGCCGAGACTTCCCACCAGTCGTCGTTTCGCACTGCGGCTACGACATGGGGATTTCCCCCGTGACAGTTCAGTCCAAACATTTCCGCGAGGTTGGCCAATTTCATCTGTCCCGTGATGCCCAGTCCCGTTTGGCGCACGATGTCGATGGCGCCGATTGACAGGTACGGCGCGGCGAGGTAGGGGTTGCCCTGGATGGATTCCAATGCCATTACTGGAAGGTCGATCGCGTCTGATAGCCGCTTTAGTCCGTTGATGTCGAATTCCTGTAGCGGTTCTTCGATCCAGAGATAATTCAGTTCTTCGAGTCGGCGTCCGACTACGATTGCATCTTCGACGGTGTATTGTTGTACGGGATCGTGCATGAGTACCATGTCGTCGCCGACGAGGTCCCGGATGTCTTTGGCGAGGGCGAGGTTGGTTTCCACGCCGAGCATGGAGTGGTCTTTGAAGCCTTTGAAGCCCTCGTCAACAGCCCGCTGGGCGGATTTTAGCGTGTCTTCGTAGGGGATGCCGGTTTCGGTGAGGTACGCGGGGACGCGATTCCGAAATCCGCCGAGCAATTTGTGGACGGGTAATTGTGCGTGAAGGCCCGCCAGGTCCCAGAGGAGGGAGTCGATGAGGGCGAGCGGGGCGGTGGATGCCATGTGAAAATACCGCCGCGCCATCCACATTTTGTGCCACATGTACTCCCGGTCCAGGGCGTCCGTGCCTGCGATTTCCGGTTCCCACTGGACTTTGAAGGTGCGCGCTGCCCATTCGAGGTCTTCCTGTGCCCAGCCTGTGGAAAAAATACCGCAGGTTTGTAGGTTTGCATCTGTGCGGATGCGAAGCAGGGTGAGGTAAGCCGGCCTTTTTGTGAGTTGAATGCCC
>JAJEAX010000112.1 GCA_022822565.1 Candidatus Latescibacterota bacterium | reverse complement strand
GGTTAAAATTAGAAAGTCTTCAAAAGCAATTTTGCCATCGCTATTGAGGTCGTATTTTGGATCGTACTTAGCCTGGCCCTCTTGAGATCCAAACGCGCTTATAAACATCAAATAGTCGGGAAAATCCACAATCCCACTGCCGTCAAAGTCGAGAGCCGGCGGCGCACTGGTCTCTAAGGCTACGCTGCTGATCTGTGGGGATAGCGATCTCGGGTAAATCAAGAAGATCAGGCTCAGAAGACTGGTGATACCGAGTACGAAGAAGAGAAATTTAATAGGAGGTTTCATGGTTAACCGTGTGGATGGTTTTGCCACTCAGGGCTAACATTTGGTTCGCGATCAGAGCAGTAGTTAATTCGAGGGTCCTTCTTTGCCAAAGACATTGACAAAGATCAGAAAATCGCTAAATCCAATGGTGCCATCCCGATCCAGATCATACCGCGCTTGATATGCCTCATTATCCAGGCTTAATCCAAACTGGGCTACGAACAACAAAAAGTCGGCAAAGCCAACAGTCCCATCGCCGTCAAAGTCGGGATTGGGCGTTTGAGGTGTGATATACGGCGACATATCCCACAGTAGGATGGTGCCATCCTCTGATCCGGAAGCTATCAGCCTTCCATCTGGGGAAAACGCCACGGCAAAGACGTTGTCCGTATGCCCTTCAAGAAGAGTGGCATTTCCAGTGGCAATGTCCCACAGGAGAATCGTGTCATCCAGAGACCCGGAGGATAGCATTGTCCCATCGGGTGAAAAGGACACAGAACTGACTGCTTCTGTATGTCCTTTAAGCGTGGCGGTATTTGTGCGCGTTGCTACATCCCACAGGAGGATGGTGCCATCTGCTGACCCGGAGGATAGTATTGTCCCATCAGGCGAAAATGCCATAGAACTGACCACCTGCGTATGTCCCTCAAGAGTGGCGGTGTTTCCAGTCACAACGTCCCACAGCAGGATGGTGCCATCTACTGACCCGGAGGATAGCATTGTCCCATCAGGCGAAAATGCCATAGAACTGATCGCAGGTCCTTTAAATGAGGCGGTATTTGTGCGCGTTGCTACGTCCCACAGTAGGATGGTGCCATCTATTGATCCGGAAGCGAGTAGCATTTTATTCTCATCGGGAGAGAAGGCGATAGAACTGACTGCCTGTCCCTCAAGAGTGGCGGTGTTTCCAGTCGCTATATCCCACAGGAGGATGGTGCCATCCAGAGACCCGGAAGCTATCAGCCTTCCATCTGGAGAAAACGACACAGAAAAGACATCTCCTGAGTGTTCGTCAAGGGTGGTAATCTGCTCTCTTCTCGCTGTGTCCCACAGGAGGATGGTGCCGTCCAGAGACCCGGAAGCGAGTAGCGTTTCGTCCTCATCGGGAGAGAAGGCGACAGAACTAATCGCCTGTGTATGTCCCTCAAGAGCGGCGGTGTTTCCAGTCGCTATATCCCACAGGAGGATGGTGCCATCTACTGACCCGGAAGATAGTAGCAGTCTCTCATCCTCATCCTGAGATAGGGATACAGAATTGACATGGCCTGTGTGTTCCTCAAAGGTGTCGGTATTTGTGCGCGTGGCTATGTCCCACATCTTGATCGTATTATCATCAGATCCGGAAGCGAGTATTGTTCCATCGGGTGAAAATGTCACGGAACGGACATCATTTATATGTCCTTCAAGGGGGGTGGTGTTTTCCGTCGCGATGTTCCATAGCAGAATCGTGCCATCCCCCAATCCGGAAGCGAGTATTGTCCCATCAGGTGAAAATGCTATGGATAAGACATTGCCCCTGCGCGCTTCAAAGGTGTCGGTATTTTGTCCCGTCGCCGCGTTCCACAGTTTGATCGTTCTATCCAAAGACCCGGAAGCGAGTACTCCCTGGCTGGAAAACGCCACAGAACTGACCCAATCTGTATGCCCTTCAAGTGTGGTGGCGTTTCCAGTCGCTATATCCCACAGCACGACTGTGCCATCCTTTCGCCCAGAAGCTATCAGCGTTCCATTGGGGGAAAATGCCACCGATTCGACAGATCTGGAAGCTGTTAGTGTCCCCTTTTGTGAAAAGGACACGGGAGAGATCTTGCCCCTGCGCGCTTCAAAGGTATCGGTATTTTGTCCCGTCGCGATGTCCCACAGTTTGACAGTGCCATCTACTGACCCTGAAGCCAATTGCATCCCATCTCTTGAAAACGCGACAGAACTGACGGCACTCGCAGAGGGTAATAGCAGGAGTTCACGGGAGGTCGCCACATCGTAAAGCCATACGCCAATGCCACTTGCCACCGCGAGGCTTTGACCGTTCGGCGAGAATGCGACCGCTTTGTCCCCTGTACCAATGGGGCCTTTACCCAGGCGTGCGATTGCACCGTCGGGTACATGCCATGTTGGATAATCCCCGTCCAGGTTCGGCATAGCAGGCGTTCCAATGCTCGTTGCATTAAACATCTCCGGATCGCGCCCGACGACAGATACTTCAACGGTGTTTGTTCCCGGATTGGGACCGAGGGTCAGCGTCCCCTCTGCGCGGCCATTGGCATCGGTTGTTGCGTACTCAATTGTGAATCGTCCGCTGAGTTTCCCCGCGCCAGCGGTAACTCTGAATGTGACTTGCACATCTGGTAAGGGATTATCGTTTTGATCTCGTACTTCAACGATCAGGGGATTCGCCAACATTGCTCTGGGTGTGCCTTGCTGGTTGTCGCCGGAAATTTTTCTCAGTATATCGGGGCGAGGCAGTGTCCATTCAGATACGTTCCAAAGCAATATCCCACCATTCACTGATCCGGAAGCGAGCATTGTCCCATCGGGTGAAAAAGCTACAGAACTGACCGCATTTTTATCTTCTTCAAGAGAGATGATTTGTTTTCTATTTGCTATGTTCCACAGTATAACCGTTCCATCTACTGACCCGGAGGATAGTACTGTTCCATCTTGCGAAAACGCTACAGCACTGACGGCATCCGTATGTCCCTCAAGGGTGGTGATATTTGTGCCCGCCTGTACATCCCACAGTTTGACTGTGTTATCATCAGACCCGGAAGCGAGGAGTGTGCCGTCTTGAGAAAACGTCACAGAAGAGACATCATTCGTATGCCCCTCAAAGGTGGCGATATTTGTGCCCGCCTGCACATCCCACAGCAGGATTGTGCCATTCGCTGATCCGGAAGCGAGTAGCGTTCCATCTTGCGAAAATGCCATAGAGATGACGGCATTCGTGTGCCCCTCAAGGGTGGTGGCATTATTCGTCGCCACGTCCCACAGAAGGATCGCGCCATTCACTGCCCCGAAAGCGAGCAATATCCCATCTGAGGTAAATGCCACCGCACTGACCACGTCTGTATGCTCCTCACGGACGGCAATATTTGTGCCCGCCTGTACGTCCCACAGTTTGACCGTGCCATCTATTGATGATCCGGCAGCGAGTAGTGTCCCATCTGGGGCAAATGCCACCGCACTGACCACATCTGTATGCCCCTCAAAGGTGTCGGTATTTTGTCTGGTCGTCGCGTTCCAAAGCACAACCGTGCCATCCCTTGCTCCAGAAGCGAGTACTGTGCCGTCCTGAGAAAATGCCACGGATTCGACCGCATTGGTATGCCCTATAAGGGCGTTTTGAGCGCGGCTGTCCTGCACAAATAGCAAGAGTACGAGATTAAGAAAGACGGAATAGAGAATGGATTTTTTCATGGGGCTGGAGATACATCGAGAGAGGATAGCTTGATCGGTTATAGACGGAGCCAGAGAAAGTTCTGGTCTGCGGGCGTTGATGAGAGCGAAAAACGATGGTCGTTTAATCAACCTCGTGAGCGGTCAGAAATATCGATTTTGCCAGAGATGTGAAAAAATTCTGATATACTATTAGGTCCTTAACAGCCTTTTTTTTGTATTGCACGTTTGCACGTACCAACAATTGGGTTTCTCCTCTCGGTCTAACTGTTACCGTTATTCGGTATTGATGTTTGTCGAGTTTTGTGGCACTAATCATTCCAAGCGTTGCATCTGCTTTATCCAGGACGTAGTCGAAATCTTGAAGTGTGGTTATTACAGTTCTAAGCATCTTATTCTTTTCTGTGGTGTCGAATGCACGGGTTTGTATGCTTCGCAACTGGACCTGGCTTTCATCTATTTTTAGCAAGTGATTTTTTGAGGTTCCACATCCGGATAACCCAATTAATATGGCAATCACGGCCGTCCATATTCTGGAGATTTTCATATTTTTTGTCCTTCCAGAAAGACTGATTTCGAAAGACGATCAAAGAACTCTTGATATATTTTCGGCTCGTTCAGGGTCTCTTGTTTCGTAATTTTGTCGGCGGTATCCCAAACAATCCGCTGGAATGTCACACTGACATAGTGTGTTTTATCATTATCTTTTGATATTGGACGTATGACAACAGATGCCCTGAACTTTTGATAGTCATCAGTCTCATCAAAAAATGTCGAGTACCCGTAAGTAAGCAACGCCTTAGTCCACCACCAGACCTCCTGCCCTATTTCAGTCGCATCTCTGTCCTTTGAGCCAACGACAAGTCCAAGTTTTGTTTCACTCTCATCGAGGTTGAATCCGAGATCTTGAAGCACACCAGCAGATGCCGATAGAATATCAACTTCTGCAATGCCTTCGTATTTTCTCGTTTTTAATTCCCGCTTTTGCAATAATTCTGGCGTTAGCTTAAAAGCATCTTTGGGGATGCTCCCGCAACTCGTCAAAACTATTACCACTATGGCAAGTAGTGGTAATAGACGATTTTTTTTATAAATCATCTGTGACCTCCCTTGAGGCTGGTCCACAACTTCCACTTCTATACCTGGTGTGTCTTCCTCAGAACCGCGATGCGTGATATGCGAAGTCTCTCACCTTTTTATCTTCATTAAATTTTATTATGACAGTGAGGGTTCTCTGAGATGTTGAACTGGCTCCGGATGTACCTGATGCTCCGCCACCTCCGCCAAGAAACACATCGGCTATGCTGCTTACGAGGATGAGAGAAGCAATACCGCCTTCACTGGTCGAGTATGCTGTTTCGGTCGAGATTTTGTCGTATATCCATACCTCACGCCGTTCTTCATCTGTTGAAACGATATTTGGGGATCCGAGAACCTCGGCGACTTCGGCCCCGCTCATACCTACTCTTATTTCCTTTTGAACCTTTCCGACGGTCATCCGGTCGCCGGAATCATCCCGCACAGCCCTTCGGTGCTGCGGGGTCATCATGCAACCTGACAGGAATACCACAGCCATTGCTGCTACCAGTAATTTTTTCATGTTACGCCTCCTTGAGTTTAATACCTGTTCGTGTGGAATTTACACGCGAAAAACAATATGAAATGCTTCAGGTAGGTACCTCATAATATATACGATGAAAACCAAACGTTTACTATGAATTTGTCCTGCTGTTCAAAATTTGTTGCAGTTTCCATTTTCTGCGATATGTGGTTGGATTATCCCCATACGTCGCTTTGAAAACCCTGCTAAACGTTGATAAGTACGCAAAGCCACACTGATAGGCAATTTCTGAAATGGAATCGGATGTGTTCTTCAACGCTTCTTCAGCCTTTGCCAGGCGCACATTCCGCAGGCACACCCTGAATGATTCGCCCAAATGTTTTTTGAACAATTCATAGCCATAGGTCTTAGAAAACTTGAAATAGTGCATGATGTCTTCAAATTTCAGCTCTGGATTGGTGTAATTGTCTTCTAAAAATGATTGCAATTGGTTCTTCCACATATCATGTGAAAGCATATATCTCTTAACTCTGGCCAAGAATTGGTCTCTCTCTATGGGTTTATCAAATACACTCACGGCACCAGCGGTTAGAGCAGATTTTGATCGACCTGTCGCGCTTCGACAAACTCCGTATATCGCATTTTTCGCATTATAAAAAATATATTGCTCCAAATTAGAGAGAATCAAGGTGTAAAATTTGTCCTACTGTTCAAAATTTGTTCCAGTTTCCATTTTTTTCTTATGTGATCGGATTATTTCCATTGAAAACCCTGTTAAAAGTCGATGAGGACGTAAAACCACATAGATAAGTAATTTCTGAAATGGAATTTCCGATATGTGGTTGGATTTTCCCCATACGTCGTTTTGAAAACCTTGCTAAACGTCGATAAGGACGTAAAACCACACCGATAAGCAATTTCTGAAATGGAATCGGATGTGTTCTTCAACGCTTCTTCAGCCTTTGTCAGGCGCACATTCCGCAGGCACATCCTGAATGATTCGCCAAAATATTGCTTGAACAATTCATATCCATAGGTCTTAGAAAACTTGAAATAGTGCATGATATCTTCAAATTTCAGGTCTGGGTTGCTGTAATTATCTTCCAAAAATGATTCCAATCGGTCTTTCCACATATACTGTGATGGCATATATCTTTTTACTCTGGTCAAAAACACATCTCTCTCTATTGGTTTATCAAATACACTCACGGCACCCGCCTTGATCAGTTGCGCGCCTAATTCTGCTGATCCTGAACTCGTCATGATCAGCATAGTCGTCTGAATTTTCTCTGCCTGCACATGTTCCAACAGCGTTATCCCATCCATATCCTCTACCTGTGCCTCAACCACTGCGAGGTCAATTTTCTCCTTGTGCAAAATTTCAAGGCTTTTATGCCCATTTTCCGCAGTGAATATTTCATACGATTTGTCTCTCAGGAATCTTTCAAGTGCTGAGATTACGAGCGGCTCATGATCTACAATCAGAATTTTCTGCTTGTCCATATATTCCCCGCATTGTTGAATTTCGCTGTGAAAGAGACCGGGCATTGGGCAATACATCGCCTGCATCAGATCCTTTGCAAACACTCTGAATTACATCATGGCGTATTGCATATAGATTGCCGTCACTCCCTTGCTTTAAGCATGCAAGGGCAGGCTCTGCGGAGGCAGGAGTCCAGTATGGGAAGTTCACCTGTGGCTTGCAGCTTTACACATGCCGCAATGACGATAGCAAAATCGATATGCACTTCTTGCCACGATGCACCGAGTTACATCGGATTCAACACACGCAGAAATACCGCTGATATACCGCATAGACCTGTCCCGTGTAGCGTCATCACGAGACAAGTCCATGTGGTACATGCCTGGAATATCTATGCGGAAAATCTGGAGGAAAACAGCGTGATTGGGAGGTACATCGAGAGAGGATACTGCACGATCGCTTTCAGAACTATCCAGATCCAGAGAAGGGGAAAAGCTGCTGGTCTGGGGGGAAAGCGACCGCGGGTAAAACGAGGATATCCGGCTCAGCAGACTGGTGAAGTCGAGCGCGAAGGGAAAGAATTTGAGAGAAAGTGCCATGACCAACCGTGTGAATAGTTTTGCAAATTGGATTTGTAAGGATTTGTCTGGACAACTTACAGACTCCGAATTCCAAATTGCATAAATGTTTGTTTGTCAACAGCTTAAAGAAAAACCGTTCACACTATTGATCGTGGCAATTCCCCCCCGATAAAGATAAAATAAAAACGTTGATACTACTGATATGGTAGGAAAGGCAAAATCAGGCTTGTCAGCCAAGTTTACTATTTGCCTCTGTTCCGTTTCTCACGCTTTATCCCGTATAAAGTTTCAAAAAAGTGACAATTCTACAAATCGTACCGAGTGCCTGATAAAAAATAAGACCTGTGCAAATTGTTAAAAAGAGTTGGGTTTGAATGTTCCAAAACGAACCTTTCTCATCTCAACAAGGCACAGGTCTATATCTTCTCTCCTTCACTATTTCCCGATAGGAAAACCGACACCGACCTGGAGAGCAATAGCTCGGTTCTTAACATCCTCTCCTTCGGCAATCGACAGGAGCCCCAGGGTGTACAGCAACTCGACTGAGAATGTCATCCCTTCGGACATCGCCATTTCGGTACCGATCCCTCCTGTAATGCCAAGGTCCAGAGTCTTGGGCCCATCATCACCATCACCGCAATCCTCACCTGCGGCTTCTTAATATTTGCGAATTGGGTTTGCAGCCTCTTCTGCCCGGTGTCAGTTTTTAGTTTTTTTCAGCGAGATGCTTAAAATCATGCCCTGTTGGTGCCTGAAATACGCTGAGATCAAACTCGGGCACTACGGATAGGATGTGGTCGAAAATATCCGCCTGGATTGCCTCGTAATTCGCCCATACTGTATCGCTGCAGAAAACGTAAATTTCTATTGGCAAGCCGTGTTCCTGTGGCGGCAGTTGTCGCACTAAAAATGTCATTTCCTGGTTGATTTTTGGATGATTTTTCAAATACGCGACGATGTATGCCCGAAACGTGCCCACATTGGTCATGCGCCGCCCATTTACCAGGCTCGACTCATCTATCTCTTGCGTCTGGTTGAATTTTGCCAGTTCGTCTTTCTTGTGTTCGATATAGGCAGCGATATGTTTGATTTTTGAGAATCGCGCCAACATCTCTTCGTCGCAAAATTTGATTGTTTGAATATCGATTAAAATTGATCGCTTGATCCGACGGCCACCCGATTCCTGCATGCCGCGCCAGTTCTTAAACGATTCGCTGATCAATGAATACGCTGGGATCGAGGTAATCGTTTTGTCCCAATTTTGCACCTTTACGGTGGTCAATGCCACTTCAATGACATCTCCATCTGCACCGTATTTCGGCATCTCAATCCAATCGCCCACGGCGACCATTTTATTTGCACTCAGTTGTATGCCCGCGACCAGTCCCAGGATGGCGTCTTTGAATACCAGCAAGAGTATGGCCATCAATGCGCCCAATCCGCTCAAGAAATATACGGGATTGCGGTCTAACAAAATTGACAAAATCAAAATGCCGCCTACAAAATACGTCAGTATTTTCAAGACCTGCACAAAACCCCTGCCGGGAACTTCGCGGGAGATCTCAAATGTCTGATAGACAGATAGCGCGGCATTGAGAAATGCCCCAATGCTCCAGATGCTGATGATCACGACAAAAATTTGCACAGCATCCCGAACAATTGCTACGCAATAATCCCGGTCTGCTTCTGTCATTCCCGCAAATGGCAGATCGGCCAAAAGGTAGATGACCACTGCTGGAGCCATATGTGCCAATCGGTCCAGGACCCGATGCTCCACAAACGCATCGTCCCAGGGTGTTGTCGTTTTTTCAATCACGTACTTCAGCGTTCGCAGAGCTATGCGCTTTACGATAAAATCGGCAATCACACTGAGTGCCAGAATGCACAGGCCCACCAATAGTGGTGCGGTCCAATTTTCAGCCATCTCTGGTTCGACACCCAGGCTGAGTAACCAGTCGTAAATGAATTCTAACATTGTGATTTCCTTCGTTTCTTGAGCTTACAACAGCCCATTTTGCCGTAACAATGCCTCTGTGCTTGGCTCGCGTCCGCGAAATTCTCGGTACACATCCATCGGGTGTTTGCTGCCGCCCAGTGCGAGAATTGTGTCGCGGAATTTGCATCCGGTTGCTTTCACGGCTTCTTCGTCATCCAGTCCGGCCTCTTCAAACGCCCCGAATGCATCTGCGCTCAAGACCTCTGACCATTTGTAGCTGTAATACCCGGCGGCATAGCCCCCGGCAAAAATATGGGAGAATGAGCACAAGAAGCGGCTCTCTGGCAGCGGGGGCAATACGGACATTTCTTCGGTTACCCTGCGCTCTACGTCAAAAGCCGTTTCTTCGCCATCTGGGTCATAGGCAGAATGTAGCAGTATGTCTGTTTTTCCAAAGGACAACTGGCGCATCATCAAAGACCCCGCCTGAAATGTACGTGCGGCGACGATTTTCTCAAACAGGTCATCTGGCAGGGGTTCACCCGTTTCTACATGTGCGGTCATTCCTATCAGCGTGGGTTTTTGATAACACCAGTTTTCCATGAACTGGCTGGCAATCTCCACGGCATCCCATTCCACGCCGTGCAACCCCGCTACATCGGCGTAATCGACAGTTGTCAACATGCCCTGTAACCCGTGCCCGAACTCGTGGAACAGGGTTTCCACTTCTGAAAAACTCATCAGCGACGGCGTGTCTCCCACGGGTGGCGTGCCGTTGCACACGAGGTGTACTACGGGCAAGCGGAGTTCGCCGTTGAGCCATCGCCGTCCCAGACAGTCGTTCATCCACGCGCCACCGCGCTTTTCTGCTGGACGGGAATAGGGATCGAGATAAAACGACGCGATGCGCTCACCGTCGCGGAGCACTTTGAAGAATTGCACATCTTCGTGCCATTTGTGCGCGTCTTCATCGTCTGCCCGCGCGATCTCTATATCAAAAAGGTGTTCTGCCAGTGCAAACATGCCATCGAGTACTTTGGGAAGTGGAAAATAAGGACGCAACTGGTCGTCGGTATAGTCGAATTTTTGCTCGCGCAACCGCTCGGACCAGAAGGATGTATCCCAGTGCATGACAGGCTCTTCCTGACCGCTCGCCTTTGCCAGTGCTTCCAGCGCGCCAAAGTCATTTTCGCTATGGGGCTGCGAAGCCGCCTGCAATTCGCCGATCATGCGCTCGACAGATGCCACATCGGGGGCCATTTTGACATTCAGGCTCCTGTCTGCATAGGTCTCAAAACCCAGGAGCGCGGATTGCTCTTGGCGCAATTTTAAGGTGCGCGCAATCAAATCGCTATTGTCCCATTCGCCAGAGGATGCGCGCTGAATGTATGCTTTGTACACTTGTTCGCGGTGGTCGCGTATGCGATGGTGTTGCATAAAGGGATAAAAGCTGGGGAAATCCAGTGTAATGCGCCAGGGACCGTTTTCCGGTGTGGCTTCGCTGCCTTCATTGGCCTGTGCATAAGATTGCGCGGTTACTTGTCGCAAACTATTCGGCCAGTCCTTCGTATCTTTTTTATTTTCAATGATTAGTTCATAGGCTTTGGTCGCATCCAGCACATGGTTGGAAAAATCTGTGCTGATTTGCGACAGTTCTTTGGCGATTTCATTAAAGCGTTCTTTTGCTGTGCCCTCTAATCCCACTCCGGCGTGTTCGGCTGCGCGAATCTTCAACTCGATACATCGCTTTTGGGCCTCATCTAACCTTGCCCATTCCTCGCCGTCTCGAATTGCCACTAGGCCTTCGTAAATGGGACGGCTCTGTTGTACGCGCAGACCATAAGCCACGACATCTTGCAATACGGCCTCGTGTGCTTCGCGCAAATCATTCGAATTTTTTACGCTGAGCAAATGGCCCACTGGCCCCCAGGCATAAGAAAAGGGCACGTCGAGTTCTTCGAGCGGGACGAGTAACCCATCCCACGATGGGGTCATGTTTTGCTCCAGTGACGCAATCTGTTTCTCTGCTTCTGATAGCATATATTTTACGCCCGGTACAACGTGTTCTGGCTCAATTTCGTCGTACCTCGGCAATCCCTCTTTGACCAGCAGGGGATTGTTTTTTAATTCACTCATTACATATCCCTCATTTTTAAGAGCCTAAAAATAGATTTAATCCAACTTCTCTATCTCATCTACGACATCTCGCACCGAGTTCAGTATTTTGTACGCGGATGAAAAGTCTCCGTATTCCGACAGTGCATTTGGCACGGCGAGCACGCGTAAGCCAGCCGCTGCTGCCGCGACACATCCGCGCTCAGAATCTTCCACAACAACGCAGTCATGGGGTTGTAGCCCGTGCAATCGCATAGCCGTTAAATACGCATCTGGATGTGGCTTTGATTCTTCGTAATCTTCTCTTGCCAGCACAAAATCGAAGAAGGGGAGCAAATCTGTCTTTGCGTGAACAATGTCGAAATGATCTCTGCGAGAACCCGTTACAATGCCCATTTGTACGCGGCCATGGAATGTTTCGAGTGTTTCTATCACGCCATCTATAACCTGTACGCCTTCGGCTAATAATGCGCTGTACCGCGCATTGCGTTTCAAGCGCAACTGCTCTATTAATTCGGCATTTTGATCGGGCAGAAAATCGAATACGCTCAGTCCCTTTTTTAGCGATTGTTCGGCAAAATCCCTATGCGTTAGTTCAACCCCCTGTGTTGCCAATACTTCATATCCCGCCTGAAAGTACAGACCTTCGGTATCTACCAGCACGCCATCATTGTCCCACAAAATTGCACGAATCACAACTCCTCCTTATATTCACTACTAAAGGCATTCCCCTTGAAATCGTCAAAAACAAACACCTTTGAAATCTACGGGAACAATGGACTCAGGTCAACACATCCGCGCTTCCTTTGTGCAAACATCTGATGGTCTTGTCGCAGAAAACGAACACGCCCGCATTTTGCTCTCTCCGGTGCAGGGCAATGTGTTTTCCGATCATCTGATAGAAGCCACGGAGTGCAACTGCCTCATCCGTCCGCTGAATGGGGAAGATATTTCGGTCTATATCGACGATCAACCCGCTGAGATACTTGGTTTTCTCCGCGACGGGAACGCGCTGTGGGGGCGGCTCGCAACGGGCGATCATCCGGGGCATATCTGTTTTTGCATTCGCTCAGATCATGCCGATCTGCTCTATGCCGAACTCGATGTGCGCCCCTCGCATCTCGACTACGAAACCGATTATCAATTCATGCGCGCCGATCTCGAGCGTGTCAGCCGTGAACTCGTTTACCTGCTGCCCGATCAGACCCGTGTCTCAACGCGTCTGATAGATGACAGGGGTAGCAATTTAGACTTTCATCAGGTGCTGGATCGTCTTTTGAATCAACTCGTCCGCACTTTGCACGCGATTCTCAAACGTCCGAACCGCCGTCTCAAAACCGTTCAACGCATCCGCGCGGTTGATCGCGCACAGGGCCGCGACCCCGATGCTATTGTCGATATGATTCGCTCACCACAATTCTGGACACATAGCGGGACCGATCTCCCACACTTGCCTTTGGCGGACGGTATCGGGTGTACGCATTTGCGCGAGACCCATCGCCATTCCGATATTGATACGCCACTCAATCGCCATCTCGTTGCGTACTTAAAACGTCTGTCACTGCGTGCGAGACCTATTGTGCATACCGATCTGGGACATCGTTTGAAAATATACGTGGATCGCTGCTTGCGGTTGCTCCCTTTGCCGCCTGCGCAACGCGGTGACGCTTTGCCCGTTCATCTCGATGTGCGTTACCAGATGGCTTTTGCGCTCATCCGCGATCTCAATCGCGCGCTCGCGCCCTGTACGGGTGGTCCATTTGATCTGTCTTATCGCGATACGCACGCTCTTTACGAATACTGGGTTTATTTTACGCTGGTTCATGCGCTGTGCGATATGGGCTTTGTTCCGATCCGCGATGATAACCTTTTTCACCTGACCAATCGCGGTCTGAGCGTTTCGCCCGCGCAGGGCGAATCCGCTGCGATATATCTTCAGCGCGGCGAGTACCGTATTCGTTGTCTCTACAATATGACCTATACCACTTCGTCGGGACGCGCGCTCACCCATGATCTGAGGCCCGATGTTATTATTGAAGTCTATAACTCGAATGCAGGTGCTGGAATGCCTAAATCCAGTAGAGAACGCGCTATTTATGCATTTGACGCCAAATATCGCCGCGAAGATTACAATGGGACGTGGATTCCCATGCGCGAAGATATCGATAAGATGCACGCTTATAGAGACGCTATTGGCCAGGTGATAGATACAGATTTTCAACGCATTCTCAAAAGTGCTGTTGTTTTGTTTCCCGCTCAGGTAGATTCTGCGTATCAAACTCACGCTTTTTATACCAGTCTATCTCACGGGATCGGTGGCCTCCCACTCTTGCCGGGGGATGCAAATACGTTATCTGCCCTGAATGAATATATCAAAGAGCATATCCTTTCATAAAAAACTGGACCGACCTTCGCCGATCCAGTTGTGCATTTTTTTTATTTCGCTATATTTGCAACTATCAGGTGAGACCTTCCTCCAGTTTCTTTCCCAATTTTTATATGATGACCGATTCCCAACTTCTCCAAGAATTTGAAGCTCTTGCCCATCGCCTGAATATTCCCCTCTTCCGCGAAGACCTCATGGGTGGTACAGGTGGTCTGTGTGTCGTGCGCGGCGAACAGCGCCTGATTCTCGATTACCGCCTCGATGTGCCCACGCAGGTCGATATCCTCGCACACGCTTTTTCCCAATTGCCCCTCGATGATGTTTTCATCAAGCCCTCCCTCCGCGCTCGTATTGACCTCTATGGCGAAGCACAGGTTTAGCGATTTACCCACATGATGAGATCAAATATTCCACCTGCTCTTCAGGCGATACGGTGACGGTGCGATTGGCCGGTATGAAGAATGTGTCGCCTGTTTGTGCGGTGTGGGTTTTGTTTAATTGGGCCTGGCCAGTGAGGATTGTGAGTGCCGCGAATGTGGGATAGGTGTGTTGGACGGTGCCTGCGGGGGCAAAGCGTTCGAGGCGGAAGTATTCGGTGTCTTCCGATCCGATGAGTGTGTTGTCTGTATCGTGACGCGAGTGTCGCGGTTCTGGCGCGGGTGCGTCAAAGGCTATGACATCGAGAGCGCGGTCAATGTGCAGTTCGCGTGGCTTGCCGTCGGTGCCGGGGCGGTTGTAGTCGTAGATGCGAAAGGTGAGGTCGCTGGATTGTTGTACTTCGTAGATCATGACGTTCTGGCACAGGGCGTGTACTGTGCCGGGGGGTACGAAGATCACGTCGCCTTCCTGTACATCGAAGAATTGCACGGTGTCCTGTACGCGGTTTTCCCGGATGGATAATTTCAGGCTGTGTTTATCGACGCCGTCTTTCAGGCCACACGCCACGCGCCCGTGGTCTGATTTGAGTACGTACCACGCTTCTGTTTTGCCGTACGTGCCCAGGTTTTCTGAACGGGCATAGGTGTCGTCGGGGTGTACCTGGATGGAGAGGTCGTCGCGCGCGTCGAGGAGTTTGATGAGCAATGGGAATGCGGTGCCGTAACGCTGGATAACGCGCTGTCCGAGGAGGTCTGCGCCGTAAATTGCGACGAGGTCTGCGAGGTTTTGTCCGGCAAATGGACCGTCTGCGACAATGCTTTCCATTCCACTGTATGCCGAGACTTCCCACGATTCGCCAATGGGTACATCCGGAGGAAGTGCTTTGTTGTAGTATGTCCCCAGGCTACGCCCGCCCCAGACGGTTTCGCGGAGGTAGGGTTTTAAGGGTAAGAGGTCGGGTATCATAGATGCTCCTGCTGTAGGGTAGTCCGGTTGCCCGTCAAAGTGCGGATACGGGAATCGACATGGCAGTTTTTGTGAGTGGTAATAGTTGTTCTGTCAGGCAGATGACGCCGCCCGGTCCGATGGGCAGGTTTAATTTTTTTAGAACGCGGAAATGTTGGACGTGGTTTTTGTTGGGGGAGGCGGTTTTTTTGATTTCCAGCGGATAGATTGTACCATCCCGCAAGATGAGGAGATCAATTTCTTTGCCGTCTCGATCCCGATAGTAATAGAACGGGGGCATGCGGCCGTTGTGCCGGTAGCTTTTTAACAGTTCGCTCACGATCCACGATTCCAAAATGGAGCCGGACATTGCGCCGGCTTCCAGCGTTTCAGGGCTGGACCATTCGGTGAGGTAGGCACATAGTCCGGTATCGAGAAAATAGAGTTTGGGGCTTCTCACCAGTCGTTTGGTGAGGTTGGTATGATAGGGTTCCAGGAGATAGACGATCCCGGAAGCCTGTAAAATGGAAAGCCATGTTTTTGCCGTGTTTGGTGCAACATCGGCATCGCGCGCCAGGTCCGAAAAATTTAACATTTGTGCGGTTCGGGCAGCGGCAGCCCTGAGAAAGCGAAGAAAGGATAACTCATCGCCCACCCGGGCGAGGTCTCGAATATCGCGCTGGAGGTAGGTTTGCAAGTATGAACTGTAAAATAGGTTCCAATCCATCTGGTCATCCAGCGCAATGGCGGGAAAGTCGCCGCGCCATATCAGCCTGTAGAGTTCTTGCAGGCTGAGGATATTTCCGGTTTGGAGCCTGTTGTGAATCGCGTCGGAGATCGGTAAGAATGGGGGAGAGTCACTCCCGATGCGCTCGCGTCTCGAAAGGCCAAAAAGCTGCACGATGCCCACACGACCGGCGAGAGATTCAGAGACGCCTTTCATGAGATGAAATTGCTGCGATCCCGTAAGCCAGAACTGACCGGGCGAGCGGTCTCGATCCACGGCGATTTTGATATGGGGCAATAGCTCTGGCGCGTATTGGATTTCGTCGATGAGCACGGGTGGCGGGTAACGCTGCATGAACAGAGCCGGATCTTCTTTTGCCAGGCTCTGGACAAGCGGATCGTCCAGGGTGACATAAGTTCGGTCCGGTTCGCTTAAGTGCCGTAGAAATGTCGTCTTGCCGACCTGTCTGGCACCAGAGAGCATGAGTACGGGAAACCGAGAAGATGCGACAAAGGATTCAAGTGTTCGAGAAATGTACATTTTGAGTACCCAAAAAAACGGCTATTTTGCAATCAGACTGCAAAATAGCCGAAAATTTAGATATTGTCAAGGGGTTGGGTATTTATGCTCTAATGTTAGGAATCTATCCCCAGTTGTTTTTTGATCAATTTACATAAACTTTCTCTAATTTCTCGATGTCTCGGTATTGGTGCTTGCATATTGTTCTTGGGATTAGCATAAATGTCATACCTTCCACCAGGCCTTTTCAAGTAACATCCTTCATCAGTGGGGATTATGCAAGATAGTGCCGGAAAATCGCTTGACCTGTGTGATATTATACTCTATTGTTTTTTCACTTAACATAAGGAGCCTAACATGTCTATGATGTCAGCGACTCCACCAGAGGAGACTGAAGCCTCTTGGTTAGTTCGTCAATCATTACTAAGCCGCTTTGAGGAAAAAGGTCATGCTTGTCTGGATGAT
>JAJEAX010000424.1 GCA_022822565.1 Candidatus Latescibacterota bacterium | reverse complement strand
AACCTCAATGCGATCGCAATGCCCCCCCATGGCCTCGTCAATGCTGTTGTCAACGACCTCCCAGATCAAATGGTGCAGACCATTAACGCCAGTATCGCCAATGTACATTGCCGGGCGTTTCTGCACTGCTTCAAGACCCTTGAGGACTTGAATATCATCGGCGGTATAACCATTTTCAACTGCATCTGCCATATATGACTCCTGTGTAGAGGACGTTGATTTTAACTATTGGTTGATTTTAACTATTGTAATCTGATTGTTTTTACAACCTCACCGCCAACCTCGCGGTTCAAATTTTGACGTATATTCTCGCGTTGAAAGATCAACCAGTGTCGCCATGTGGGGTTTTGTACTGAGACCGTTAATTGCCCCCCCCGAAAGCCTTCAGCTTGCGTTACAGCAGCTATATCTTCACCCACAATTTTTTCCCAGAGTGACAACACGCATTGTTGTTTTAATTTTTCCGCAATTCCCAGGCTATCTACCAACTGGCGAATGGCATCACCTGCGGAAACCGGCTCGGATGTCCCACCAGCCCGATACTTGTAAACACCACTCTTGCGTCTATCAATTTCGGCACCCATAGTATCATTCACAATTTCAACAGCCGAAACCCATGTGCTCCAAAATCCAAATCTGGATCGCGTGCTGAGGTTACGACCACCTGCCCAAAATCGGGGATCAGGTTCAATACGGCTTTTGCCCGATTGGGATCGAGTTCTGAAAATACATCGTCCATCAGCAAAACAGGGCGCCACCCGGTTTGTTGCTCTAAAAATGTTGCTTCGGCCAGTTTCCAGGAAAGCAGAACGGTTTTGAGTTGGCCCTGGGACGCGAATTGATGTACAGATTTGTCATCGAGTGTAAAAATCAAATTGTCGCGGTGTGGTCCCGTAAGTGTATATCGCAATTCGACTTCTTGTGGCAATCGGGTCGTCAGTGCTTCGAAGAGTATTTCCCTGCCCTGGTCGCGCGTTTCCATGGATATGGGACTGCGATAACTCGCTTTCATTTTTTCCGGTGTGGGCGCGATAGCCCGATAGTATTCCGACAGAAGATGTTGTATATCATTCAGTGCTTCGAGACGGCGAGATATAATGCGAGCACCCAAATTGGACAATTGCTCATTCCACGGTTCAACTTGTTCGGGATGTGATAATAATGCTGAACGGCGGTCTTTTAACAACCGATTGCGCTGCGCCAAAACGCGCTGATACCCTTCCAGATCAGCCAAATAGGATGCGTTTGATTGCGAAACGAGAATATCTAAAATACGGCGGCGCTGAGCCGGTTCCCGCAATACGAGATCTACATCTTCGGGGGAAAATAAAACAGCGTTGAATGCGCCAATAAGGTCTGAAAGGCGGGGAAGAGATGTCTCTGCAAGAGAGGCTTGTTTCTTGCCGACGAGGGGGTCGTAGGCAATGCGAATGGGAAAGGAACGATCTTCGCGCTCTATCTGGGCGTCGATCACGAAATAGTTAGCACCCCACCTGAGCACGTCCCGATCTCTGGCACCTCGGCCCGATTTGGCCAGTGCCAAAAAGTACAACGCTTCTAAAACATTTGATTTCCCGCGGGCATTATCTGCCCAAATTGCCGTTTTTGCCTGATCAAATGTAAATTCAGCATGCTCAAAGTTTCGAAAATTAGTGAGTTTAAGTGAGGAGACATACATCATTCATTGAGCCGCAAGGGCATGAGGAGACAAAGATAGTCTTCGCCTTCGAGTTGTTCTCCGGGTCTGATGATTCCCGCGGCAACAGCGCTGTCGAGTTCAAAGAGCACTTCGTCACAGTTAATGCGCCGGAGCACGTCTTGTAGATATCCGGAATTATACCCAATGGTCATTTCATCTTCATCGTATTCAACGCCCATAGATTCACGCGCTTCGCCTCCTATTTCCTGGCTGGTAGCTGATAATGCGAGTTCGTTCTTTTGGAGTTCGAGCCGCAATTGATGGGTCTGAGCACTTGCCAGAATGGATACGCGCCGCACAGCAGGCAGCAATTGGCTGTTCGAAACGCGAAGGCGCTTGCCGTTGTTTTGGGGAATCACTTGTTCGTAATCGACATAAGGACCTTCAATTAGTCGAGAGAAAATCTGGATGGCGTCTTCGTCGCCCAGTGAAAAGAGCACATGGCTTTGCCCGAGTTGGGCTTTTTGAAGATCTATCCCCCCACCCATGAGTTTAACCACATGATTCAAAGCGCGAGGGGGAACAATCGCCTCTTTATTCTCTTCGGGTAATCCGTCCTGTATCCGCGAATATTTGACCAGGCGGTGACCATCCGTTGCCACCATGGTCATGCGTCCATTGCCAACCTGCCAGAGCACGCCTGTGAGTATTGGGCGAGTTTCATCGCGAGACACGGCAAAGATCGTTTTAGAAATCATCTCGCTGAGAACATTGCTATCAGCCGAAGACTCCTGAGAATCCTCATCTTCATCAGGCAGAAACGCGATCTCGGGACCGTCAATCTCCTCAGGCAGTTCGGGAAAGTCGTCGGCTGGCACCGACATCAAGGCATAAGTTCCTTCGGCACCACTTTGGCGCTGCAGCGTTACACGACCTTCTTCGGCGATGAGAGATAGGGATTCTTCGGGCAACTCGCGCACAATTTCTGAGAATTTGCGCGCTGGCACCGTTGTTGCCCCGGCGTCTTCGATGGTGGCTGAAAGTTTGCAGGTGATTGATATATCGAGATCTGTGGCACTCAAACACACATCGCTACCATTGTTTGCATCTATCAGGATATTGGACAATACTGGCAATGCGGTTTTAGAAGGCACGATATCAATCACAGCCTGGATACCTTTGAGGAGTTCATCTTTTTCTATTGATACTTTCATGAATGCGTCTCTCCCAAGCGCGTGAAGCTCTTTGTGAATGATTTTTTGAGGTGTTGAATGATGCGTTTTTTCAGGTTCAAAAATGAGTGGTTTTTTGCTCAAATACAAACACTATAATTTACTGAATTTTAACGGTTTTGTCAACCTTACTTTTTCTTATAAAACCCTCTGTGTCCCAAAGAATTATCAGAAAAAAAAACAACAACTTAAATGGCTATAAATCAACGTCTTTCCGTCAGCCACAAACCCTTTGTAATAACCTTGACTTGAGCATCATTTATACATACGTTTGTTTTATGAATAGTCAATTTGAAACCGCCCAACAAGGCCCTGTCGTCCAGCCGCCGTCTGGCAAGACGCGCATCACGATTCGTCTTGACACAGATATTCTGAATTGGTTTAAGAAACAGGTTCACGACGCAGGGGGCGGAAATTATCAGACGCTTGTGAACCAGGCCCTCAGAGAACACATCCAGGCTAACAATGGCGCATTGGAACAAACACTACGAATGGAGTTGGAGTGATCCGCTTCTCAAATTCATTATGGATCATCTTCAATCCAGAGAAATCCGTGACAATATATTTGGGATAGATTGAAGCTCACCCTAAAAGGAGAGGAAGAATGAGACCGAGATTTAGGTTTTCGATGGTCGATATAAGCCCAGGAGCAATTATAACTTTTCGAGGTGATGACACCATCACCGCCGAGGTATTTGATGACAGACATATCATATTTGATGATGAAGTTATGACTTTAAGCCGAGCCGCCTCAAGGATACGTGGCCCCTTCAAGGACAATGGACCGAGGTGGTGGATATATAGGGGAAAAACACTGGATGAAAGACGGCGGGAAATGGAAAGGTAACTTTTTCTTATAATTCCCTTCTTTTATATAGGGATCCATAATTCCATACATCCGAACTAGAGAGGTATTAGATGTGGCGACTTAACATTGTTGTTTTAGTGGTCGTTATCTTCTTCAGTGTTCTATTTCAGTATACTTCAGTGTTTGCTCAATACACCTATCACTGGGAAACCGACGCGACCTACGAAGGCGCAGACTCGGTAAACGTGATTCAACCCGTACAAGTAATGTTCTTAAACGAACTAGTCCGGGTCGTGCCGCACAGCGCGTCGTTACATCTTATGCAAAGATACTCGGTATTGCTTGGATCCGAATGGTCTGAAGGGCAAGCGTACCGATTACTCCAAACTTTTGAGTCTGTGCCTCAACAAAAAAATAGGTACAGTGATGAAAAACCAAGAGTGCCACTCTCCTTATGGCAATTAACAAGTCAGCATATTCAAAATGATATAGAAATTAACGAAAAGGACGGTCGAAAGACCATCCTTTTGTCTTTAGAGGCTTTTAATTACGCCGGCCCTTTGCTGGCTGAAATAGGAGGTGTCAGGGGGCGGTTTTTTTCTAAAAGACTGCACCGAGCCGTTGTTCGTTACGCAACCGACAACGGACAAGACAGGCAAGCACTGGCGCAAATCTTAGAGGACCGCTACGAAGTATCATTAGATGTGCCAGATTACGCCGAGCTTACTAAAAACACAACAAAGGAAAATGCGGGTCGGTTTGGTGAGTTCAAAAACGAGGAACTGATGGCTCTTGTGAGTATGCTTGAAGAATATCCACAAGGTATGCATAAAACGCCGGGGCTGCGATACTTGGTGCGTAGGTTAGACGGAACGCCGCACCCGATTAATCCCATAGCTCCCGCAATAGCATGGGTGACTGAAGGTTATATCGAGTTTATAGAGTCGGCTTTTAAGGAACAAGGACCTGAGTATATCCACCGATTGATTCTCCATGAAAAAGCGCACTTTCTATGGGCGCATCTCTTTGATAACCAACTCAAACAGGATTGGATTGAACTTGGCGGTTGGTATGTAGACCCGGATGAGCCCAACGGATGGTCAACAACAAAACAGACCGAGTTTGTATCCGCCTATGCCCATGAAAAAAACCCAAATGAGGACATGGCAGAAAGTATCAGTTATTACATTGTAAACCCCGACAAATTACGCTCGCGTGCCCCTGCAAAATACGAATTTATTCGGGATCGAGTCATGCACGGTACCCGGTACATATCAAGGATACGCGAAGACCTAACGTTTGAAGTCTATAATCTATATCCCGACATTGTATATCCGGGACGAATCATACGGGTTGATATTCAAGTTAAAGGGGAGCCCGAAGAAGATAAAGATATAACAATAGAGCTTGAAATTCATAGTGAGGGAGACTTTACTGCGGCAACAGGTATGTACGTCCGCATTTTTAGCGGGAAAGGGACTTATTTCGATATGTGGTTTTCCCCTGTGGACTCGTTAGGTAATCGCGTTAATTCCGGGCATATCTTAAGAGGACATAAAACACTTTCCAAATATGTATCGCACGGATACTGGAGACCCAACAAAATCTCTTTAAGGGATGATCAAGGCAATGAACGCCATGAAAAACAAAGAGATTACGGGTGGAAACTCTACATTAACAACCCCTTAGCCGACGATACACCACCCGAATACGTTAAGGGTTCAATACGACTTTTGTTATCGCAAAGCGAAGAGAATGGCAGGCCCTTTCATATTATCACTGCCCGCTGGATGATCTTTGAACAGGTCGGTATGCATAAAGATGGTCATAACGTTTTAGTAAGGTTAAACGATACGAGCCGCGCAACGTATTCTATTAATGTCGATAATTGGGGAACATACAACTCAGAGACTTCAGAAGCTACCGTGCCTGTGAAAATTCCCGATTACTATCCAAGCGGTAAGTACAAACTCAATTACATTGAAATGCAAGATAGAGCCTTAAATAGAAGTAAGGTGTACTTTACCGAACCGGGAGACAGGGTAAGAGAGGATCAAAAGTTAGCCGACGAGTTACCACCTGTAATTGAAGTTCAAACAACAAATCCTGATACTATACCGCCAGTAGTCGATCTCAATCAAATAACAATTAAGGCAGAACCGACACACCCGCAAGCTCCTAACGGAGAAACGCGGGTTGATATTACTTTTAGGGTTAAGGATAACATTAGCGGTTACTTGTCAGCGTATATGTATTTACGGGATCCGCACGGCACAGTTAAGGAGCGTAGGCATTATGTGCCTCACCCTAACTACTCATCGGTTTATTACATTGGGGATCCTACGGAGTACCAAACTTACACTAAAACCATTATTCTACCCGTCGGTAGTATTCCCGGAACGTGGGGATTAGCGCAGATGTTGGTAAGGGATAAAGGTCAAAACAAGGTCCGTTTAGATTTCACCGAGATAATACGCTTTGAGGTGTCGAAAAAATGGGACGGCTTTCGTGCTGACTTTGACGGTGACGGGCGAATTGCGTTTGAGGACTTTTTGTTCTTTGTTGCGGCATTTGGAATTCAAAGTGGGAAAGACGGGTTTGATCCGAAGTATGATCTCGACAATGACGGAACTGTAGGTTTTTCCGATTTTCTGATCTTTGTAGATATTTACAGTTTTTATACACAACAAGGTACGTAATGATTGGTCAAGTGATTTGTTGAAAAAACTAACGGCACAGGATGATTGGAATAAACCTTCTGTATTATACACTAAAACAGGATAACTCCACTTTCTGACGCGCGCGTTTGTTAAACGCCATCTTTCTTTCAAACTCCTCTAAATTCCCTTCGTTCCGTGAGCCACAAACCCTTTGCAATAACCGTTTCACCGGTGAATTTCTCCCAGTGTTCCGCATAGGTGTTCACCTGGTCGGCCGTTTGTTCGCACAGTGCGTGTACATCTTCATCGGTTTTCACGGCATTGGTTTTGTAATCGACGATTTTCCATCCTTCAGGCAGGCGATAGACCAGATCGATGACGCCGCGGATAATTTCGCTGGCGTTGTCCTCCGCTTGCGATACAGCGAAGGAGACTTCGGTGTATACGGTTTCTGAAGCTCGTATTTCCTTCCATATCTCCGAGTTGCGAAATTGCTGCAATGCGTCCAGTGCATTCGGTAAAAACCCGGCGTCTGCACCTGCGTCATTCAGCAAATGCGCGACATAAGGTGTGGGATCATCGGGCAATCGCATGTTGATGGCGTCGTCGAATATCTGGTGGATCACAGTGCCATACGCCGCCCCCTTACCCGCTGATGTTTTCGAGATTCGCCTTTCGTCGGTATATGTGATGTCCGCCCGGTCATCAGTCACCTGTGCGACTTCAAAGGATTGTTTTTGTACAGTTTGCCAGAATTGATCTCTTTGCTCTCGTTCCAATTCTACGGACGGCGTTTTGGTTGATGGCGTTTCCGGGATGGGATGCGGTGAATGGTTGCCGTGCGCCAGTTCGGGCACGTTTTTTAGATGGGGATAAAGCGGG
>JAJEAX010000368.1 GCA_022822565.1 Candidatus Latescibacterota bacterium | reverse complement strand
GATCATACGCTTCTGTTCCGTGCTGGGGATCTGTGACGAGAAGGGTGTCGATTTCAGCACCGGCACAAACGTATTCTACTTCGTTTCTCAACACATGAGGTTTGGTGAAATCGAGTATGTCAGCCATCAGGTAATCCTTTTTACAAAGTGCCTTCTCGCGTTCGGCGAGTGTATTCTGCGTGTGTGAGGACATGGCGGATATAGACCCTTCCCAAATCATAGCGCATATCCACAATGAGTCGATATTTGTTGCCGCCAATATTGAAAACCGTGCGCCACTGTCCCAGGAAACTGGCAGAAGGAAAATCTCGGCGTATTTCATGTGGATTAGAATAGTGCTTTAATCTCATGATGGAGAACCAAGCTCTGAGGGGGTTTTCTGACTCAGGATGATCCTGCCAAAATTCCTGGAGTCTTTTCCGGGTAATTATATGCATTGGCTGTTAGGAGAATACAAGAGCCTTCACCTGCCCACATCATATTTACAAATATCCGCAATTTAAGCGAAAAAACAAGGAGTTATAATAGATATTTTTAATCTGAAAAGGAATTATATTTAAATCTGCAAGAGATAAGATATCCACTAAAATGGATTAAGTCCAAATGACGACTTCACATATTGATGGAGATTGAGGATGACGACTTTCTATCTTGTTCGACATGGAGAATCCCGGCTGGATTTAGCTGCTGGTGGGAATCTCAAAGGCGCAGAGAGGGGTTGGGCAGCGCATATTATTCCGTTGACCGAGACGGGGATCAGCCAGATTGAGAATACTTCAAAATCCCTGTCAACTGAAGGCCCTCAGATCGTTATTTCATCCCCAATGTCACGGGCGCTCCAATCGGCTGCTATACTCAGTCGAATACTCGATCTTTCACTTCAAGTCGAGTTTGATCTCCACGAATGGATTTGCGGATGGCGCGATTCAATGGAGCTTGTCGGAGAAACAGAGGCAGAAATGCGTGGATTGGGGGGTGAGTGGCCTTCGGGAGAGACGAGAGATTGGGAGCCGATGTCCAGTGTGCGTGATCGTGTTGGTCGTGTATTAGAACGGTACCAGACTTTTCAGTGTGTTATTGTTGTGTGTCATGAAACAGTCATTCTTTCGCTGACTGGAAAGAGGATGGGGTTTGCAGAATTTGTAAAGTTAAAAAAATAAGTGTTTGAGTCCTATAAGAAAGGTGAGGCCCATTGGGCTGCAAAATCACTCCCAAAGGACTTGCATTATGACGCACCATAATGTATCATTGATGTAAACAAGCAATAGAAAATATTGGCAGAACCAATATTTTGCGTCACCTGAATTGATGGCGCGGGGGAGCTTCTATAGGAGAGATACATCTCCTATGGTAGATCGCCCGCGCTTTTTTTGTTTTCGAGGCCAGTGATGTACAAAAAATCCTTATCCCGGTGTGGTTTCCGAGGTGTAGAGGAGAAAACCATGTTTCGCTCAATATTTCTCGGAGTGTTGGTACCTTTCATTATTGCTTTGCCGGTGCGGTCTCAAGAACCTCGGCCAGCACCATCTCGGCTTGTTGACTTGACGCAGGAAAATGTCTTTCAACGCATTTGGGAGAGTGACGAGAACCAACTCTCTGTGAGTCGGCGCACAAAAACAGGGGAATGGGAAAATCCAGAGGCTGACATCCTGTTGGATGAGCAGGTAAAGGCATCGGGAGAACAGGGTATTGATTTGGCTACGCGCCCTTTGTTCCATAAGGTGAACGAAAGCAAGTTGTTCGATCCCAACCGAACGTATGCCAGCTTCATGAAGTTGTTGGATAACTATGCCATCCGCACTGTAGATTCCGAGTTTACCACAGAAGAAGAAGAGGCCGAGCAACAGTATTTTCTATCGCAGATTCTCCAAACTCGGCCCATGCAGATCGCCCGAGACTACATTAATCAGACTCTTGGAGAAAATCTGTCGGAGGCACAGTTTCGCCAGGTACTCCATCGCCTGTGGTTTGAATTGTACACCAATCGCGGGACAATAGACTTCTGTTCTGGGTTTGAGCACGTCTTTGTTGGAGAGGGGAAATACAAACTACGGCAGGACAACAAACGTGAGATTTTTGGTGACGTCTCGGGATACCATTCCTGGGTCAAGTTCTATCTGGACGAGAAGAATAAACGTGTCAATTTCCAGGGCTATAATTACGACTCACAAGGAACCATGAATCCCAATATAGTCACCCTGCAGATGATGTACAAGGTGATGAATACTCTGGGCGAGCCTATCGCGCAATTGTTTAAGAGGAAGAGTGGGTTTTTTGTCGGGTCGAGTCCCGAATGTGAAATGGCTATGGCTACGGTCGTCTTTTTCGAGAGTGTGCATGGCAAGATCAGTGACAAACGCCGGGTGACGATCAAGGGGGCGACTTACAATCTCGTGTTGTATCGCAGTGCCGATTCCGGGGGTAACCGTGGGGATTTTATTCGATCGTTCTACCCTATTTTTCTGGGACTGGATGACGTCGAAAAACCAGATATGGACCCGTCTATTGACGAGGGCCTGAAATAGAAATGGCTCACTCATCTATCTAATTGGTCCCAATCTGGCGGGATTTGGCTGGGAATTTTTTTATTTAAAACAGCGTCAAACGCTTCCAAAATTTCTCGTTTGTTTTTGCCTGCATATTGATTTTGGAAAAAGGCTGAGGTTTCGGGTTCGGCAATTTCACGCGCAAAAGCATAAATCGCAAACTGATTCATAGACACGCCCACCACTTCGTTCGATGCGTTGTAATCGAACACCATGCCCGGCGAGACCTCTTCTGATTCGACGATAGCAGAGTCGTCAAGGCGCAGATAGACTGCGTTGGCTTCCTTATCGACATGTAGTTTCATAATTCGTTATTCCTGTGACTGCCCTGATCATGATGGTGCTGGTGCGCGGATGATGCGAAGAAACTCATCTACGTCGAAAGGTTCACTAACGGTAACGACTTTTCAGGGTCAAAAATTTTCGGGTTGGGATTGTTGCGAAATACCTCAGGGAAGGTTCATCCGACATCAACCTCTATCAGTAAATCCGCTGGAATGCCCAGATGCGCTCGCAATGCGCCAATTTGTTCAATAGAGAGTGGCCGAATTCCTTCAAAAAATTCCGCTGTCTGACTGCGACTGCCCAACCACTTTTCCAGATCGCCCCGAGAAAGCCCCTTCTGCTCCAGCATAAAATCAACCACTTCCTGGGGTGTAGATTGCTCATAGACCTGTAAATGCGTGTCTTCATAAGCCTGCACCAGTACAGATAAAAACTCCAGTCGCTCATACGCTTCTGTTCCGGGCTGGGGATCTGTGTCGAGAAGAGTGTCGATTTCAGCGACGGCACAATCGTATTCTTCTTCGTTTCTCAACACATGAGGTTTGGTGAAATCGAGTATGTCAGCCATCAGGTAATCCTTTTTACAAAGTGCCTTCTCGCGTTCGGCGAGTGTATTCTGCGTGTGTGAGGACCTGGCGGATATAGATCCTTCCCAAATCATAGCGCATATCCACAATGAGTCGATATTTGTTGCCGCCGATATTGAAAACCGTGCGCCATTGCCCAAGGAAACTGGCAGAAGGAAAATCCCGGCGTATTTCATGTGGATTAGAATAGTGCTTTAATCTCATGATGGAGAACCAGGCTCTGAGGGGGTTTTCTGACTCAGGATGATTCTGCCAAAATTTCTGGAGTCTTTTCCGGGTAATTATATGCATTGGCTATTAGGAAAATACAAGAGCCTTTATCTGCCCACACCGCAATTACAAATATCCGAAATTTAAGCAAAAAAACAAGGGGTTATATGACTCACTCATCTTTCAAAGCATCCGCCGGGTTTGCGCGTGCGGCTTTGAGGGCCTGAGTGGTGACGGTTGTGAGTACGACGAGGAACATGGCGACGCTGCCGAGTAAGAATACACCAATACCCAATTCGGTGCGATAGGCGAAGGTTTGTAACCATTGATTGGTTGCGTAATAGGCGATTGGGAATGCGATGAGGCTTGATAGGGCGATGTAGAGGACAAATTCTCGTGAGAGCAGGGACAAGATTTGTGTCTGAGACGCGCCTAAGACTTTGCGAATGCCGATTTCTTTGGTGCGTCTGGTCGTGGCGAGAGCAGCGAGTCCGAATGCGCCGAGTGCAGCGATGAAGATGGCGAAACCTGTGGCGTATTGGATCATTTGGTTCCATCGTTCTTCTTTTTTGTATTGTTTGTCCAGGTCTTCATTGATGAATGAAAAGTTGAATGCGTGGTTGGGGGCGACTTTTTCCCACTGTTCTTTGATAAATGCGATGGTGCCGGGTACATTTTCGGGGTGAATGCGGACCAATAAGCGTCCTGTGTATGTGTTGAGTGGCAAGACAGCGGGCGCAACTTTGTGATGCAGGGAGCGGAAATGGAAATTTTGCACAACACCGATGATGGTTCTGTCTTTTGATCTGCTGTATTTGATTGTTTTGCCAACGGGGTATTCTATGTCGAATTTTTGGACGAGTGCTTCGTTGACAATGACGGCTTCTTTCTGATCGGTTGGAAATTCTCTGTTGTATGCTCGGCCTGCAACGAGTTTTATGTCGAGTGTTTTGAACAGGTCGTAGTCAATACTAATACCTTCAGCGCGTTGCTCAGGCTCTCCCTGATATGTTACATAGGTTGAAAAACTCATGTCATTGTTTAGAGGATGGTTAAGCCATGTTGTGCTGATCACTGCGGGATGAGACAGCAGGGCGTCTCGAAAAACCGTTTCTGTGGTTTTGTTTTCTTTTTTCAGGTCTTTGGTCGAAATGGCGATAACGTGTTCGGTTTGATATCCCAGGGGTTTGGTTCTCAAAAAGGTGAGTTGTTGGGCCATCATCAGGGTGGTGATGATGAAGAATATGGATAGGGCAAACTGAAAAACGATCAATACGTTGCCAAAACGATTGCCCGTTTTTATTTGTAATTTGCTCGTTATGATTTGGGTCGGCTGCAGTCGGGATAGGATAAGGGCGGGATAACCCCCTGCTGTGATGCCAACGAGGCTGATCAGGAGGATGAGAAAGGCGAGTGTTGTGATGTTGAGACCATCGGTCAGAGATAGGGATTTTCCAGATAGGTTATTGAATGTGGGTAAGGCGAGTTCTGCGATGGCAATGCCGGCGATGAGCGCGATGAAAATGAGTAAGAGCGATTCGCCGATAAATTGGTTTGCGATTTGTGAGCGTTTCGCGCCGACGACTTTTCGCAAGCCGACTTCTCGCGCTCGGGTTGCCTGTCGTCCGAGGGTTAAGGTGATGAAGTTGACACATGCGATAAATAGCACGAGGATAGCAATCCCCGATAGGATGTATGAATAAACGGGATTACTGCGGCGGCTTACGTACATGCTTTGGTCGAAGTGCATCTGGGTGAGTGATTGAAGTTTGATCTGGTTTTCGCGCTTTTCGTCCCACCAGTTTTTGGTCCATTTGGGAAATTGCTGTTCAAGACTGTTTGGAGATACATTCGGGGGGAGCATCATGAAAGTAAATATGCTGTAGTAACTCCATCTGTCTTCGACCTTGCTTTGTTCAAAGGGTAGTAGTATGTCAAATTGAAGTGTGGAATTTTCGGGCGCGTTTTGCACAATGCCCGCGATGGTGTAATCCTGGGTTTCATTTTTGTATTCAATTGGAAGCACTGCTCCGATGGGGTTGGTATTGTTGAAATATTTCTGCGCGGTTTTTTCTGTTATGAGTGCAGAATATTTGTCTTGAAGGGCATGGGATGGATCGCCCCGAAGGATTGGAAAAGAAAAAATGTCGAAGAAGTTGGGATCGGTAAATCCCAGCTTTGCTCGAAGAGCGCGATTTTCTGTTCCAATTTTCCCCGTGCGAGACGCGAAACGAACGGTCTGCATGTCGGGAAAGGCTTCTCTCAGGGCAGGTCCAAGAGGGCCGGGTGTTACACCGTGAACGCGCTCGCCTCGCCCTTTTATATAAACCCGATAGATGCGGTCAGCATTTTCGTGGAAGGTGTCATATGTCCATTCGTTGTGGACGAAGAGGTAGGTGAGGATGCAAAAGGCGAGACCGATGGCAATGCCGATGATGTTGATGGCAGAGTACACACGATGTCTGGCGAGGTTGCGAATCGCCGTTTTCAGATAGCTACTGAATAAAGATATTTCAGCACATGCTTTGACCATTTTGTTTTTTCCTGTGCAAGGATAGAAATAACTCATTCATATCGCAGGGCATCCACTGGATTGGTGCGGGCGACTTTCCACGCTTGATAACTCACTGTGGTCAATGCGATGAACAATGCCAGAAAACCACTCAGAACAAACGCCCATATTTCCAGATCAATGCGATAGGCGAAATCTTGGAGCCACCTGTTCATCGCGTAATAGGCAATTGGCCAGGCAGATTGGCAATGCCGACAAGCAGGGCGAACTCTTTTGACAACATGAGTACGAGGTTAGAAACGGATGCGCCCAATACCTTACTTTCACTCATCTCGCAACTCTTTCACGGGGTCTGTTCGCACAATGCGCGTGGTGTGATATGAAATTGCCACAAGTGCCAGGGCGATACAGCCAATCGCTGGTCCTGCAAAGTGCATTGGTTCCAGTGGTATTTGAAAAGGGAAGCGCTGCAAATACGCACGCATCGCAAAAAAGGACATGGTGCTTCCAATGATACATCCAATGATTGCAAGGCGAACCATGGGCAAAGATAGCAAGACAAAGAGGGCGTGTGCGGAAGCTCCCAGAACTTTGCGAACGCCAACTTCTTTTGTGCGGCGGGACAGCATGTGCATGGCAAGCCCGATCAATCCCACACAGGCGACTATAATCGCCATGAGCGAAGCCGTATAGCCGATGGATTGATACATTTTTCGAGGATCCCGAATGGAATTTACAAGGTCATCCTGCAAAAGACCGAATTGGGGTGTAATACCTGGTGCGACTTCGGACCAGATTTGTTTCACTATTGCTTCGGTTTCCGTTGCCATATCCGGTTGGAGGCGTACCAGTATAGCCCGAATCGCGGTTTTGGGGTCTTTGTGAATGACCAGCGGACCCATAGGGGGGAATATATTTTGAAAATAAAAGTCAGGGATGACGCCTACTACCTGGGGGTGCTCAATTTGTCCTATTTGAAGTGGAAATGTCTGACCAGGTGCGTGTGTCCACTCAAATTTTTTTGCGAAGTATTCGTTGACCAGGACTTCGTTGATCGGTCCGTTTGGGTCCAGATTCTTTCCCGCGACCAGACCTATGCCGAGTGTTTTTAGAAAGTCGCCGCGTACTTTGTAATGCCATATTATCGTTTCTGAATTGGTCAGCTTTTGCATGCCTGCCGACCACAATACCGGGATGTTATTCACAGCAGCCAATCCGACAACACCTGGGAGTTGCGCCGCTTTTTGGCGAAATCGCTCGTAATAGACTTCTGCTTCGTCTCCCGGTACTTTGGGCTGTATGACCATTAAATGGCGCATATCGAATCCTCTATCCATTGAGACGAAGTGATCGGTTATCTGTACCATGATTGTGGAGGATGCCACCAGAAATACAGCTACAGCAAATTGAATAATCAGCAGAAATCGGCTCAGGTGTGCTCTCTGTCCCGGAGATGCCTCACCTTTGAGGGCATTTACGGGCTGAAGCCGCGACAACTGCCACGATGGGTAGAAGCCCGCCAGAATTGCCAATAGTATGGGCAACATGAGGATGAAGAGGAACCCCGTCATGTTCCCCTGAAGCTGAGGCTTATAGTGAGGGAAGAAGGGAAAAAGAGATGCAAAATGGGGAAGCAATAGTTCGTTTGCGCTTAGTGCCAGTCCCATTGCGATAAAGCAAAGAATTAACGATTCGAGGATGGTCTGCCCAATAACATGACGGCGTGTGGCGCCGAGGGTCTTGCGAATACCGACTTCAGTGCCACGCGCCATGAGTCGGCCAATGGTCACGATGCCAAAATTGACGGCTCCTACAATGAGTACGAGAAGCCCCACCAGAGAAAGCAAGACCAGAAAATGTTGCGGCATGTTCCTTACTTGAAGCCCCGACATCTCGAATTTGGGTAATGCAGACAGGGGTTGAAGATGGACCTGAAAGGGAGACGCTTCCTTTGTCCATTGTCCTTCGGCGCGATGGTTGTCAATCTGTTTGTCAAAATAAGCGTCTGAAAAGTAGGGCAACCGATGCTTTATGTGATCGGGGGTAATATTTTCTTTGAGATGCAAAAAGAGCATGGCTTCAAATTCACCCATCGGATCAGACGTTGCGCGCGGAATCAGGTGCTGATAGGGGATGAGCATATCGAATTGCAAGCTCGAATGGTGCGCGTGCGTTTCGACGATACCGCTGATGGTAAAATGTTCGCGCACGTTGTTCCTCACCAGCGTTAATGAGGTGCCAACCATGTCGGCGATTGCTCTGTCGTGCGATAGTTTTTCAGCGAGTGTTCGAGAGATGAGTATGTTTTGCGGATGTGACAAGGTCTCGGGATTTCCGTAGAGCACAGGGAATGAAAAGAGCGACAAAAACGAGGGATCGACATATGCTGCCTGGTCTCTCCGGAAGAGTTCGTCTTCGTAGAGATATGTAAGATGGCTTAACCGGTACCTGCAAACCGTTGCCAATTCGCGCAATTCATCCGCGAGCAACGGCCCGGCATGAGCGCGAAAAGATGCGTGTTGCCGCTCCCTTTCGGTCTGAGCCATTTCACTGGTGCGATAGATCCAGTAGATTCGATCTGCGTTGTCGTGGAACTCATCTCGCGTGCGATAGCGGTCTTCGACAATGACAAATACCATCAATGCACACGTAATGCCCACTGCCAGGCCCAACACACTCATCACACTGGCAATTCGGTCGCGTTTGAGCCGCCGCCATGCGATTTTGAGGTTTTTCATTTTGTATCTCCAGTAGTCAGTGTAAGTAGTCAGTCCGCCCAACCGCTCAGTTCCTATTTTTATTCATCTCGCAAGGCATCAATCGGGTTGGAACGCGCAGCGCGAATGGCTTGCATGCTCACGGTTCCAAAAGCAATAATCAGTGCCATTATCGCGCTCACGATAAATGGCAAGACATTCAGATCTGTCTGATAGGCAAATCCAGACAGCCAGTCGCGCATCAGATAGTAGGCGATTGGCCAGGCGATGAGATTGGCAAGCAGGATGAGTAGCATAAATTCGCGGGAGAGCAGCATGACCAGATGTGGTGTGGAGGCGCCCAGTACCTTTCGCACGCCAATTTCTTTGGTGCGCGATTGAACCATAAACGCCGCCAGTCCGAACAGTCCCAAACAGGCTACAAAAACTGCGAGCAATGAAAATACTCCGAGCATTTTACCGGTGAGTTGCTCGTTGAAATAGATCCAATCTATCATCTCATCCAGGAAGTGATATTCAAAGGGCACGTTCGGCACAAAGCGTTTCCACTGCATTTCGAGAAAGGATAGGGTTTGCGCGGTGTTTTCTGGTCGGACGCGCAGGACCAGGGAATAAAATAGCTCCCAACGAGCTACAAATCCCATGGGGTCTATTTCTTCTCGCAGCGACAAATTGTGGTAATCTTTTACTACACCAATTACTGTTAGAGTTTTGTTGGTAAATGCCGGAGTCTCAATTTGCTTGCCGATCGGGTCGTCCTCCCAGCCGAGCAGGCGCACGGCTGTTTCGTTCAAAATGATTGCCTGTGATGTATCGCTGGCAACATCGGCTGAAAAGGCGCGACCGCGAAGCACGGGAATTTCAAATGTTTTAAAGAATGAATCATCGACTTCGTTTATGCGAATTGTTCGTTCTTTTGTTTGATCCCCATCGGGCCAGATCCGTCGCAATCGTCCGCTGTATCCCGTAATGTCGTATCGCAATGCCGATGCGCTGAGGATATTGGGGTGTTCGAGAAAGACCTGTTTGACCATCTGATGGCGTGCCGAAAGGCGCATTTGTGGGTTGGGTTCTTTCTTAAAATCGTGGACAAAGATCGGCAAACTCACAATGTGGTCGCGTACAAAACCCATATTTTTGGTTTCTGTAAATCGCAGTTGTTGATAAACCACGAGGGTGCAGACCACCAGCAAGATGGACATGCCAAATTGAAAAACTACGAGTCCTTTCCGTAGCCCTGTAGAACCCGAGGAGGAAGACGCACTACTTTTTAACGCGGTCACCGGGCGAAAGGATGATAGGAAAAATGCCGGATACCATCCTGCCAGCAATCCGACCAACAATGTGAGTGCCAGTACCGCTGGCGCACCTGCCATTACCATAATTGCGTCGAGGTGTAAATCGCCGCGCACAAATTGGTTGAATAAGGGCAGGGATAACTCGACCAGTGCAAGGGCAATCAGCAGGGCGGCGCAGGTTAAAAGCAGAGATTCAGTTAAAAATTGAACCATCAATTGTGGACGATGCGCGCCGACCACTTTTCGCACGCCGACTTCGCGCTTGCGGGTGACAGCCCGTGCAGTTGCCAGGTTTGTAAAATTCACGCAGGCAATGACGACGAGGATCAGTCCAATAGCTGCCAGCATGTAAATTTGTTGCATGGGGCTGTCGGCATTTGGGTCAAAGTCAGATTCGCCATGTAAGTACACGCGGTGCAGGGGTTGTAAATGGTAGGTGTTGTTTGCCGCAACTTCATCACTCATATACTGTTTGATCAACAACTGCATTTTTGCCTGGAGGGTCTCTGCGTTTTGTCCTGCTTTTAATAGCACAAAGGTTTTTACCGGGCGCCAGGATTGCGTGGGGCGCCACATCGTCCATACTTCTTGTGTCTCTTCTACGGGGGGTATTGTGGTTGTGAGTATTTGAAAATAAAGGTCTGATGAGAGATGTGCTGCTTTGACGATGCCGGTGACTGTGTACTCGCCTGGGAAGTTGCGATTGCCGATTGAAACTGTTTGACCCATGGGATCCATATCGCCAAATAAGTGTTGCGCCATGTCATCGGTAATGACCACAGAGTACGGCAGGCGAAACGCGGTTTCTGAATCGCCCTTTATGAGAGGAAAATCAAATACATCCAAAAAGTTGTCATCTATCAGTGCTAGGCGATACGAACCCTCGCGCTCGCCGTATTGTGCAGATGCGCCCAATCGCCAGATACGCACTGTTGTTTCTACTTCGGGAAATGTTTCTTTCAACACGGGACCAAGTGCGCCTGATGTACCTTCTTCATAAGTTGTTTGCGTACTGCCGCGTTCTTCTCGAATTACTTTGTAAATGCGGTCGCCCAGGGTGTGGGAGCGATCTACTGCAAACTCTTGTTGGATGTACAACAGGATCAAGATGCCACACGCCAGGCCGATGGCAAGTCCCAATACATTGATGGATGTGTACAATTTGTGCCGCATCAAATTGCGGATCGCTACTGTCAGGTAATTTTTGATCATGGTTTTATCCCTATTTTTTCCAGCTATTTCGTAGCACTCAGTCCCCAGTCTCACTCATATCGCAGGGCATCCACGGGATTGGTGCGAGCGACTTTATAGGCTTGATAACTCACTGTGGTCAATGCGATGAACAACGCCAGAAAACCACTCAATACAAATGCCCATATCTCCAGATCAATGCGATAGGCAAAATCCTGTAGCCACCTGTGCATCGCGTAATAAGCGATTGGCCAGGCGATGAGATTGGCAAGTCCGACAAGCAGGGCAAATTCTTTTGATAACATGAGTACGAGGTTGGAAACCGATGCACCCAGTACTTTGCGGATGCCGATTTCTTTGATGCGCAGTTGCGCGGTGAACGAGGCGAGTCCGAACAGTCCGAGGCAGGCGACAAAGATGGCGAGTATTGAGAAGAGGCCAAAGAGTGTGCCTATCTGTTCTTCTGCGCGATAGAGTTTGTCGTAGTCGTCGTCGAGAAAGAAATAGTCGAATGGCTTGTTCGGTGCGATTTCCTTCCATTGCGCCTTTAGAAAACTGAGTGTGCCTGCGACATCATCGGAACGAATTCGGATAGCAAAATACTCAAACCAGCTTACCAGCCTGATAATTAGCGGTTCAATTTCGTGATGCAGAGACTTGTAGTGAAAGTCCTTCACAACCCCCACCACATCCCCCCGAACCGCTACTTTAACTTTACCCTCTTCTGTTGGATAAACCTCTTCGAGCTTTTGATTGGCGCAGGAAGTCCATCCAAATTTTCTCATAGCGGCTTCATTGAGCATAAATGTTCCATATTTCTCACTGAAAATAAAGTCTCTACCCTCTATAAGTTCAAGGCCATAAGTTGAGATAAATTCGTGATCAACATCGAGATAGTTCATCATGAAGCGGTCAGTATTTGCCTGATCAGAGAATGGGCGAAAAGGCCTCGCTGAGGCACCTCGCCCCGGCACAGAACCAGACCGCGAAGTATTCAGCACATTTGGATATGTTGACAAGATTGACCTGTATCTCTCTGTCACTTGTTCGCCGGGATCAGGCATCACAATGACATGTTCTTTATCGAACCCGAGTTTCTTGTTTCTGATATAATCTACTTGATCATAAACGACAACCGTTCCAATAATGAGAACAATCGAAATGACAAATTGAAATACGATGAGCGTCTTGCGGGAACTGGAGGTTTTTAATCCTCGCTTCATCGTGCTTTTTAAGACCTCTACTGGCTGAAACGCCGAGAGGAATAAGGCGGGATAAATTCCCGAGAGCAGTCCTGCAAATAACACAACTCCGAGCAGGGTTAATACGACATGCCAATTACCCATGTAATCCAATACCAATTCGCGCTGGACAAAGGCGTTGAACGCGGGGAGTGAGACTTCGACAAAAGCAATCGCAAAAAATAGGGCTAATAACGCCAGCAATATGGATTCGCCCATGAACTGACGGATTAGTTGCGTGCGGTTAGCGCCAACGACTTTTCGCATGCCAACCTCTTTTGACCGGGTTGCTGATCGAGCCGTGGAGAGGTTCATAAAGTTGATACAGGCGAGCACAAGTACGAAAAGGGCAATGATCAGGAAGAGATAGATATACCGAATATCGCCGTTGGGACTCATTTCCCCTTCCAAATTATACAAATGAATGTCAGTCAGGGGTTGCAGGAAGTACGTAATTGGACGGCCTAAAACCTTGTACTCTTTACCTGCATGTCTCTCGATAAAGTCGGGCAATTTCGCTTCCAATTCTCCAGCAGAATCATTTTGTTGAAGTAATAGATAGGTATAAAACTCGTGATTAAACCAAAAATTTGGTTTAGGGGGTATAGGAGATGCGAGAAGATCGAATGGGAAATGAGAGTTGTGAGCCGTGTCCTTCAACACACCCGTTACCTTAAATTCTTTATCATTGAAGGACAGGATCTGTCCTATCGGACTTTGTACACCAAAATACTTCTGAGCTACTGCTTCTGTAATCACAACAGAATAGGGTTCTAAAAATGCTGTCTCTGGATCCCCCTTGCTGAGTGGAAAAGTGAAGACTTGAAAAAAATTTGGATCGGTGAACCAGAGATCATCTTCATAAAAGAAATGACCGTATTGATCTCCAACAAGCATTCTGGGGTCATCCCCTCCATAAAACCGTACAGCCTTTATCACTTCGGGATAGTCTGTGGCAAGTGCAGGTCCCATTGGCAATGACGTGACCGGGGACTGACGCATAATCCCGCCGATTTTTGCCTCTACGGCAACCCGATAGATTCGGTGTGCGTGTTCGTGGTGCTGGTCGTAGCTCAGTTCATCCTGAACATAGAGCAGAATGAGGATGCAACAGGCCATGCCAATTGCAAGACCGAGGATGTTGATCGCAGAGAATGTTTTGTTTCTGGAGATGTTGCGAATCGCAACGATCAGATAATTTTTAATCATGAGAAGCCCCTGTCATTGTTCTCTACTCATATCGCAACGCATCAATCGGATTGGATCGCGCAGCCCGAATGGCTTGCACGCTCACGGTTCCAAATGCGATGATGAGTGCCATTATTGCGCTCACGATAAATGGCAAGACATTCAGGTCTGTCTGATAGGCAAACCCGGAGAGCCAGTCGCGCATGAGATAGTAGGCGATTGGCCAGGCGATGAGATTGGCGAGCAGAACGAGGAATATAAATTCGCG
>JAJEAX010000325.1 GCA_022822565.1 Candidatus Latescibacterota bacterium | reverse complement strand
CGATTGGATTCGAACGCAATCTGTGTTCCATCGGGCGACCAGGCAGGTGATGCGTGTAAGGTGCCATTGCCATCTGTCAAACGCATCGCGCCTGTACCATCGGCATTGGCGACGTAGATATCGATTCCCCGACCGCGGTGCCCAGCCTGATAGGCAAATTGGGTGCCATCGGGCGACCAGACGGGCAGTTGTTCTTCCATATCTGTATTGATCAGCACCTTTTCTCCTGAACCGTCGATGTTGACCACATAAATATCTTGGGCTGTCGAGTCGCTGCGCGTTGTTTGAAAGAGTATTTTCTGTCCATCCGGCGACCAGGACGATGCAAATTCGTTTGTCGAATTTTCAACCACACTGCGTATATTGCTCCCGTCGGCATTCATGAGAAAAATGTTTTGGATGGCATTACCACTGCGATTTGAGATAAAGGCGAGTTGTGTGCCGTTGGGCGACCACGATTGCCCGGAATATGAAGCCAGATCGTCTATGGGATTGAGATTGATGGGGTTTTTACCGTCGGGATCTACGATATGAAGATGAAAACTGCCCGTTTGCAGGTTTTGTTTTATATATGCGATTCGACCTGGACCTCCCGGTATTGCCTCTGAGCCGGGTTCTCCCGGTGTCGGCCCCGTGATGTCCGGCGGTGTGTTCCCACAAGCAGAAAGAGTTAGGACACAGATAAAAATGATTCTGGTATAAAACCACTGTGTGCGAGACTGGTGCATTTGGGTTCCTTTTTTTGTCTATCTGCCCAGACCGTTTGCGACTTTGTTGATCGCGGTAGCGGTGTCGCGGATGTCGTTTTCATTGAGGTGTTCGTGCAAGCCCCATACGACGACTGTACTCAATGCCTGTACTGCACCTGGAACGAGTTCAGGACCGTAGTTATATTCGCGGCTTGTTACGCCGTGGTGAAAGGGGAATCCGCTGTTTCCATAGGTGCGTTTTTCGGTCAGGTAATTCCCGCGCATAAAAATTGGATCTTTGATATAATGCGCCCCCATAGAGACGCCTTCGGCGCGTACGGCTTTGCAAAATTCATCGGGATCGTGGCCCGTGACGTGAAAAATAAAATTCCACCATGAAACCTCGCGGTCTCCCTCGTATGGAACGGGTGTTATGCCCGGCGCATCGGCAATCAGTTCGCACAGCAACGCGCCCAATTCGTGCCGTCTTTCGACTACGCCGCGCACCTTTTCCAACTGCGCGAGGCCAACCGCGCCCTGCATCTCGGTCATGCGATAGTTGGGTGCGACAAAAGCGTGATCGCGATCGGCCATATATTGATAATCCCATCCTTTATCGGAAAATAGCTTGAGGCGAATATAGGTCTCTTCGTCCTGCGTGACCGTCATCCCGCCATCACCCGTGGTCATGTGTTTGGACTGTTGCAGGCTAAAACAACCCATATCCCCAAAAGTTCCCACATAGCGACCTTTGTATTTGGTGGCGTGACATTGGCTGCAATCTTCAATCAGTGTAATGTGGTATTTTTCCGCAATTTTTATCACTTCTTCGACGTTGCAGGGGCGTCCAAACAGATGTACGAGGATGATTGCGCGCGTTCGGTCTGTAATATTTGCCTCAATCGATTCAGGTGTCATGTTCATCGTCAGGGGATCGACGTCGGCAAATACGGGCACGGCATTTTGAATCAAGATGGGCATTACACTACCCGGATCGGTAATGGGCGCGGTGATGATTTCGTCCCCCGGTTCGGGATCGACAGCACCCACTGCCAGATGAATGGCCGCCGTACCGCTCGTTGAACTTTGTGCATATTCCGTCCCGTAAAATTCGGCAAATTGCTTTTCAAAATCTTTGACATAGGTGCCGCTCTTGCCAAATAAATTTTGACTGCGCACGGCGTTCAACAACAATTCTTCTTCTTTTTTTCCAAACGGCGCGCGCGAAGGGAAGGGTGCTGTGCGCGTTTTTTTTCCGCCATGAAGAGCTAATTTTTCGTCCATATTCCGTCTCCAATATAAACATAACAAAATTACCGAGTAAAAATATAACCAAATCCAACCCAATGCGACCGCCGTGGCTTCCATCCACGTCCTGGCTCTGGTATTACAACCGCTCCACCTCCGCGATGATACGCTTCAGATTGGCCACCCCTTTCGCGACGCTGCCTCGGATGTCCGCTGGGTCTGAGACCTCGAGAGAGATAGCACCCCTGTAGCCCGCTTCTTTGAGGATGCGAAAGATCTCGGTCCAACCCGAGTTCCCCTCGCCGCCGACCGCGCGCTTGACGTATTCGCCCGAGGGAATTTCGCGCCATTCCTCCCCAGGCTGGGGATCCTGCCGAATGTGGAAATCCTTGGCGTGGATGTGGACGACATGTCTGGCGAGAAGCCGGGCCGCCTCAACGTGGTCTTCTCCGAAGACCGTGCGGAAATTGGTGAAGTCGAGGTTCACGCCGAAGTTGGGGCGATTGACCAACTCGACGATGCGTCCGGTCTGCGACGTGCGTCCGAGCAGCAGTCCGTGGTTCTCAACGCCGACTTTCAAGCCTTTTTCGATAGCGATGTCGGCGACGGTCTGCATGCTTTGAGCTACGCGGACGAGGGCATCTTCGGGATCGATATCGCCGTGGGATCTGCCGGGAGGTGGGGCGGTGCGGGGATCGACGCGGACCGTATCGGCCCCGAGGATCACGGCGACCTGGAGCATCTTCTCACACCAGTCCAGGCAGGCGCGATTTTCGCCTTCGTCATAGACGGCGAAATCGGTCGCCAGGGCATGGCACGAGGCCTGCAGGCCCACTCGGTCCATCAGGCTCCTGGCCTCACGCGCCTGTTCTTGCACGTCTCGATCGGGACGCCAGTATGGGGAGTAGGGCTCAAAGCAGTCGGCCTCAGTCTCCTTTCCCACGAATTCGATCGCCTCCATCAAAGAGATCTTCCCCTCGGTCAGCATCGAATTGAAGCAGTAGCTGCATACACCCGCTTTCACCGGTACCTCCTTATGCAAAGGGTTTGCGGTCGTCTTCCCATTTTCGGCCGACGGGGCGGAGTTGTCCGGCGCCGCTGACAGTGTAATCGCGTCCGTCTTTGTCGGGAACGCTGTAGGTCGCAAACCACGTTTCCATCTGCGTTCTCATCGTTTTGATGCGGTTGGCCTGTGCGTTGTCGTCAACGAGATTGCTGCGCTCGTCGGGATCGTTTTGCAGGTCGTAAAGTTCATTGGGACCATCGGGATAGCGATGTACGTATTTCCATTCTGCCGTACGGATCATGCGCGTCGTGCCGTATTCGTCGTAGATAACGACATTGTCGCGTCCGGG
>JAJEAX010000109.1 GCA_022822565.1 Candidatus Latescibacterota bacterium | reverse complement strand
GGGCAGATAGGCACTGAACATCACGCGAGATTATTTGGAATGGATGCCGCTTTTCCAATGGGCTATGCTTCGCCGCTCAAACTTCCATTTCAACATTACATACCGTATTTGGATTACAAAATACGAGAGATTTGCCAGCGTACACAACCTGACATTATTCTGACAGGTTCTCAGTCGGGGACCATTCCCTATCAGGTCCAGGAACACAGTACACATTGCCTATCTTCGCTGGCGTTTTTACTGGGGGTAAAACCCGATGCCTGCATTCTGGTGGTCAATAGCATTGATGCAAAAGAATATATCCGCGATACAATAGATGGGATACGTGCAGTGTGCAAAGCACCGACTATCTTGCTGGCGATGGGCGACCACGAAAAACATATTCGGACAGCTTATGGGCACAGTATGATTACGCCCAAGAAGATGGCACAATCTCAAATTGATTGTCACCTCAAAAAATTACAAGATACGTTTTGTGTGCCTGCGATTGAGATTCTTTCAGAGACGGGGCAGCAACGTCTTATGGAAACTGTGATTCAATATTTTTCAAAGGATGATACATCAACTATTGCATAGGAGGGGGTATGTCTATTGAACATCGGGTCAAACAGGTGATTATTCGCACGTTATCTCTTGAAGTTGACGCAGAAGAAATTGACGATGAAGACGCGCTTTTTGGTGGTGGTCTGGGGCTTAATTCAATGGCGACGATTGAGATCATTGTGGGTCTGGAAGAAGAATTTGGTATTGAGGTGCCAGATGAAGATTTGCGCGTGGAACTGTTTGATAGCGTGCGGACTATGGCCGATTATGTTCGCACAGCGCTTCATAAAATACCTGCTACACCACAGCTAAAATAGATTTTTTGATCGCACTCGGATGACATAGCTTTTGAGACAAATTATGCAAAAAATACTTCCCATAGCGGTACCACCCATAATCGGTTATCTGCACCATGCTTACCCGCTCTCAATTCTCGCCAATTGGACGACGTATCTGCCGTGGTTTTATAGCAATTATATCCAACTCTACTGTCCGAAAAATCTTATAGACAGTAGGCAAGACAGAACGGTAAAGTTTGATTTTTATCTTTGCCCCGATCAACCCATCTCCTTCCAGTCTCTATCTATTTCACCCTACTTAAAAGTTCGCCTTCTGCACAGAGACCTAATTTTTAAATCTCCCACAGACATTGCGCCCTTCATCATCGCCTGTATTGACGAAGGCTATTATGTCCGACCCACTGTGGATGAATACTTCCTGCACTATAGCCCAGCATACAAGAAAAGGCACTTTGTCCATGAAATCCTCATCTATGGCTACGACAATCAGACATTTGTCGGGATTGGGTTCGACAAAAAGGGCGACTACGCCGCCTATTCCATTGCGTTTGCCGAGTTGAATCAGGCGGTTATGCATGCCGACCTATCTGGTCATTACGATCCGGATGGATTGCGGTTGTTCAAATATAACCCGCAAGCTGAGTATAATTTTGATATCCAACTCGTGCGCGAACATCTCGAAGATTTTCTTTACGCAAAAAATACGTCCCAACACTTTCGAATGCTTGCAAACCCCACAGATGGCGCGTATGGCCTGGCGACTTATGAGTGCTTGAAGCATTATATCAAATCCTTTTTTGTACCTCCATTCTCTTTTGACATTCGCCCGGCGCACATTTTGTGGGAGCACAAAAAATGCATGGCCGATAGACTCAAATACATGGAAGAGCAAGGCTATTTGAAGCCCGAAGATGGATTTTTCATTCAGTATGATGAAGTGGCTCGAAAGATCGGTGTGCTCAGAATGATGTTGCTCAAATTTAGAAAAACGCGTAGCCGGGCACTCATCCACCGCGTGTGTTTACATTTGGACGCGATCGCAGAAGTGGAAAAAAGGCTCCTTCAAGACTTGTTAAAAAGCCTTAAGCCAGTTTGTAGGGAATAGTATCTCAAATCACATAATCCGAAAAATCTCCCATCACGCATTGTTGCGATGGGGGATTGGTTTTTTTGGGCTGGGGGGCGGCCCTCTCACCTCTTACGTCTTACCTTTTACCGCGTCTCTCACATCAATTTTTTGCGTTTGGCGAGGTAGTTGAAGAGGGCGGTGTCAAAGGGTTCTGAGGTTTCGAGGAGGACGTAGTCGATCATGGCTTCGCGGCATTCGCGGCGGTAGCGGTCGATGAGGGTTTCCATGTGGTCGCGGTACGCGGGTGCGAGATGCCAGGGTTCTGTGGCGATTCGCGTGCCGGATTCGAGATCGACAAAGCGCATTTCGCGGTTGAAGTCGAGGTCGCGCTCCCGGGGGTCCAGGATGTGGAAGACGATGACTTCGTGGTTGCGATGGCGAAAGTGTTTGAGGCCGTTGAGCAGGCGATCTGGATCGTCGAAGAGGTCGGAGATGACGATGACGAGGCCGCGGCGCACAATGCGTTCTGCGAGTTCGTGAAAGGTGGCGGCCAGGTCGGTATCGGTGCCTTCGGGGCTGGTGTTTTGAAGGGTGGTGAGCAGGGTGTGCAAATGACTGGTGACAGAGCGGGGCGGCAGATATGTGCGTATGCGGTCGTCAAAGGCGATTAATCCGACGGCGTCGCGCTGGCGCAACATGAGGTGGGAGAGGGCGGCTGCGGTATAAGACGCGTATTGGTATTTGGAGATGGCGTCCGAGCCATAGGCCATTGAGGCACTGGCGTCTATGAGGAGATGGGATTTGAGGTTGGTTTCTTCTTCGTATTGTTTGACGTAGAGGCGGTCGGTTTTGCCAAATACTTTCCAGTCCAGGTCGCGCAGTGAGTCCCCCGGCATGTATTGACGGTATTCGGAAAATTCGACGGAGAAGCCGTGATAAGGACTTTGATGCAGGCCGGTGATAAATCCTTCGACGACCATGCGGGCGATCAGGTCCAGGCGCGCGAGCCGGGAGACGACTTCGGGTTTGAGATATTCCCGGTTCATCCCTAAAAGCCCGTGGCGAGGATGATCCAACCCACAACGGCGCCGCCAACGACCAGCCATACTGCGCCGACTCCGCGCCACAATATCAGTATGGAGGCGATGCCCGCGATTGCCATTTTGGGTATTGAATCCAGGGTTAGATAGCCCAGTTCTATTGTTACAGCGGCCATCAATCCCACGGCACAGACGTTTACGGCGTCGAGGAATGACGCCACCCATTCAGATTCGCGCAGCCGGGGCAAGAGGGGATTCAGGGCAGCGACAAAGATAAAGGAGGGCAAGAAGATTGCGCCAGCAGCGACGAGTGCGCCGGATAATTTGCCGCCGGTGACGAGATAACCGATGAAGGCTGCGGTCGATAATACGGGTCCGGGCGTGAACTGGCCGATGGCAATGGCTTCCAGCAATTGTTCCTGGGTTAGCCAGGCATATCCAAGCACGAGTTCTTCTTCGAGAAATGCAATGAGCAAGTATCCGCTGCCGTAGAGGATTGCGCCAATTTTTAGAAAGAATAGGCCCAGTGCCCACAGGGTTGGTCCTGAGGCTACTGCGCCTTGACTTGCCAGTATTGTAAATCCTGTGCCTGCTATAGGCGCGATTACAGCCATGTGTTCGCGGTCTCTGGATCGGGTCATTCTAAGCCAGAACATCCCGATGATTCCGCCGCCAATCAGTGCGAGGACGCCGTTAAATGGCGTGAGGGCAACGAGCATGACAGCCAGGCCCAGAAAGCTCAATCGCCAGCCTTTTACGGCTTTTTGCCCCAGTCGCCACAGTGCGCCCAGGATGACTGCGAGGACCGCTGGTTTGATGCCGTAAAGTAGATCGGCAACCTCTGGGATGGCGCCATAAGTCATGTACGCCCAGGCGAGGATTGTGGTCAATGTCACAGCGGGAAAGATAAAACATCCGCCAGCGAGTAATAGGCCGATCCAACCGCCGCGCAAGAATCCCAGGTGTATCGCCATTTCCGTCGAGTTTGGCCCGGGGATAATACTGGTTACACCGACGAGGTCTAAGAATCGCTCGCGCGATAGCCAGGCGCGCTTTTCAACGACTTCGTCTTCCATCAGGGCGATGTGTGCTGCGGGTCCACCAAAACCTATTACACCGAGTTTAAAGAATAATGCCGCTATTTCGCGGAGTCGTCCGGGCTTCTTTTCCATATATAAAATCCTCAAAAGACGTGAAAGGTGAGAGGCAGGTGAGACGCAAGACGTGAAGGGCAGTCGTCATTGCGGCAGGGTTTAAGCCGCAATCCAGGGAAGGGGTTGGGTGGTCCTCTTACCCCGTATTACACCCCCTGCTTAAAATATGCAGGGGCAGGCTCTACGGGGCAGGCTCTTTTACGTCTTACGTTTTACCGTTGTACTTCATCTACAACTTCAGCGAGTACCTGTAAGCCGTCTTCGAGCGCGTCTTGTTCTATGGTTAAGGGCGGAGAGATTTTTACGGTTTGTCCCCACGCGCCCACGGGGGCAAAGAATAACAGTCCTTTGTGAAAACAGCGCAGTACAATTTCGTGCGCCAGATCCGGGTCGGGTTCTTTTTGACCGGCTTTTACCATTTGTACGCCGCCTACGAGTCCCTTGCAGGTTACGTGCCCGACCACATCGGGATGCGCGTCTTGAATTTTTTTGATTCCGTTCATCAATACAGGTTCGAGTCGCGCTGCATTGCCGGTTAAATCATCGTTTACGATTTTTTTTAAGCTGGCGAGTGCCGCTGCACAACAGACGGGGTTGCCCGTGTGGGTGCTTGTCATTGATCCGGGGGGATATAAGTCCATGACCTCGGTTCTGCCGATTACGCCCGATAGGGGTAGAGAACTGCTTACGCCTTTGCCAAAGCATATCAGGTCGGGAATTACGCCGTAGTGCTCAAATCCCCACATTTTGCCGGTGCGCCCAAAGCCCGCCTGTACTTCATCAAAGATCAACAGGGCACCGTGTGCTTTGCACCATTCAGATAGTGCCTGTACGTATGCCACGGGTGCGAAATCAGGTCCCACGCCCTGGTATGTTTCAAGCATGACGCCGCATACGTCGTCTGCATTTAGTCCTTTGTCTTTGATTGTAGAGCAGAAAAAGTCGAAATCTACATTTTCCGTCCAATATCCATCGGGAAAGGGTACCTGTACGATGGCGGGGTCTTCGTTGCCGATCCAATCTTTTTGCCCGGGCATGCCGCCGACTTGCTGTGCGCCCATTGTGCGTCCGTGAAATCCGCGTTCAAATCCCACAAAGCCGATTTTCTTTTTTCCCCCGGTTGAAATGCCATAAGTTCGCGCGAGTTTTAAGGCGTTTTCTGTGCTTTCAGATCCGGTTGTTAGCAGAAATGCTTTGTCCAATCCTTCTGGTGCTAAATCCGCCAGAAATTCGACGAGTTGCGCCCGCTCTTCGCTGGGGAATACGTAGTTGTGTAGTAGTCCGGTATTTACTTGATCTATGATTGCACGTCGAACTTCGGGCATGCCGTGCCCGGCATTGGTGACGAGTACGCCCGAGCTCCAGTCGAGCCACATGTTGCCGTATTTGTCATAGACCTGACAATCTTCTGCGCGATCCCATACTATGGGCGGTTGTCCGCGCATGGAGATGGGTTCCACCTCGTGCAGCGTTTTCAAAGTTGCTACCGAGTCTGGATGGGGTACAGGCGTTATAATGCGGCGATATTTTGTATCGATTTTGGGTACGCTAACAGGGGTGATGTCGAATTCTTTTCCCATTGGATCAGGATTTCCCGGATTAAAGGATGTTCAGGATACCGCCCTTCCTCCACTCCACTTCACAGACCTTCTTTTTTTTCTGCGTAAAACGCTCAAATGAACTGGCCTGATAGGCGGCCAGTTGTACACCGCTCATTCGCGTTTTTTCTGCGTCATCTGCGTTCATCTGCGTCATCTGCGGATCACACTTCCTTATCGTATATTTTTTCAAATACTGCGTCGGGTCCGTCAGATGCGCGGTTGGGATCGACGATGGTGATGCCGTCTGCGCCGAATTGCGCTGTGACTGTGGCGCCTTTGCCTTCGCGCATGTATTCAAAGTTGCGGTCGCGGACGATGCGCGCAGCATCTACGATCGCCGTGGTGATCCGGCCATCTTCAGCGGTGGGATAGATTTCTTTTACATCCGATAGGGTTTCGCCCAGGAATTCGACGCGACAGATTGCGACCAGTGCCACGATGATGCTGTCTGTGCCATATCCGACATAGACTTCTGAGCCGTCGGGGCGTTTGACGTTGCGCGTGAAGTGGTTGTTTGAACTCTGGCTGCCGCCATCCGCGTACCAGAATCGAAATCCGCGATATTGCTGGTCGGATTCCACTTTGCCGTCGGTGCCGACTATTTCGTGTCCCTGATTGACGGGTCCTTCAAAATCATCGGGCGTGATCCAGTTGTTGTGGAAGTAAATGCTCATGCCGTTGTCGAAATCTACGCGGACCTGGACGGCGTCATAAGCGTCAATTCCGTCGCGTATGAGGCGTTTTTTTTGCCCTACGGCTGTGAGTGATACGGGTTTGCTGCGGTAGTAGTTGTAAAATAGATCGACCCAGTGGGGGCCCACATAGGAAAAGGGGTCGCTTTCTTCTGCCCACTTAAATATGCTGGTGGATACTTCGAGCGGCTCTTCCAACATGGCGAGTCCATAGATTGGATCGCCGATGCGATTGGCGATGTCGTGCTCAATGCGCATGTGATCCGGGTCGTAGCGCTTGTGCATATCGACCGCGCATACCAGTCCTTTTTCATTGGCGAGTTCGATCATTTCATCGGCTTCGTGAACGGACAAACACATGGGTTTTTCGGTGATGACATGGGTGCCGTTGTTCAATGCTGCGAGGACCACGGGTGTGTGCAGGTTGTCGGGGGTGGCGACGGCCATTACGTCGAGGTCTGGAAAGTCGCGCAATACATCTTCCCAGGGTGTTTCGCCCCAGTAGGGGGCGGGTGTGTGTCCAGTCCATTGTTCAAAGTTGGCTTTTGCGCGTTGGGCAGATGCTTCGCTGCGCGTGGCTACTGCAACGAGATCAAATTCGATGTCTGCAAGGTCGCGCGCCCAGGCATCGAGCCCCACTCGTCCCATGAGGCCACTGATGCCGTTGCGTTGCAGATCCGCAAACGCCCGGACGTGAATATCGCCGCCAAACATCCCGGCACCAATCAATGCTATTGTTACTTTTCTTGTCATTTATTACTCCATTCTGGATCAGGTGTACACCATTCTACAGGATTTACGGGTCGCTAATTTACAAAGAGATTGATAAAATTCAATAGAAAGATGTACAACAGCAATAGCAGTTTACAAAAATGCAAAGTTGTGATACAGGTTTGAAATCCGTGTAATATTGAGTATCTTTAAAAATTGCCAAGAAGAGCATTCTGGTTAAAATTTATTAAATGACCATAATGAAACCAAAGGAACAAAAATGCAGATGATTCAGATTGAAGTGCCAGAAGAGATTTTTCTGTCCTTAAAAGAGACGCCCGAAGAATTTACCCAGGAGGTCCGCATGGCCGCCGCTGCCAAGCTCTATGAAATGGGTAAGATGTCTTCCGGGCATGCTGCTGAATTTGCGGGCATGTCGCGCATCCAGTTTCTCCAAAATATAGGTCACTATGGTGTATCGATATTCGATATGACAGATGGAGAATTAGAACAGGACCTCCAAAATGCCTGAGGTCGTGATCAGCAATACATCGCCGATTTTTTACCTGCATCGCCTTCGTCTCCTTGATCTGCTCCGAGAACTCTATCAGAAGATAGTTATTCCAAAAGCAGTTGTAGCAGAATTGGAGACGGGACGCAGACAAGGCGAAGATGTGCCAGAGATAGACAGCTATGAATGGATTGAGACCCGAACCATTCAGTCACCTCAAATTCTGGGATTGAGCACGGACTTTGGCTCAGGTGAAACAGAGGTGCTGGCTTTGGCATTAGAAGAATCGGATAGTCTGGTTATTATTGATGAAAAACTCGCAAGAAAAATAGCTCGCCTGCGAGGTTTGCGTGTAACAGGTACAGCAGGTGTATTACTCAAAGCCAAACAAGAGTGCCATATCCGGGCGGTAAAACCTTTTCTTGATCGGTTGCAAGATATGCATTTTCATCTCAGCGATAATGTAAGGACCCTGATTTTGAGTAAAGCTGAAGAATAACGAGTTTTTAAAGATCATAACATATTATTTTTAAAAGGCTACGAATAATCTCGTAGCCTTTTATTTTTTAGACATGTGTGCGTAAAAATGATAGGTCGGCCTTTGCTGCTGTCCAGAGGTCGTCCATGTTTTCGCCGGGTTCGCGAGTTCCTTTGGCGAATTCGACGGTGATGGAGCCGGTGAATTTGTATTCGGCCATGAGGTCCAGTGCTGTCTGGGCGCGTTCGGGGTGGTCATTAAGCAACTGGACATTGCTGTTTTCATCGCGCAATTGGGTATGTGCGTGCGTGACTTTGGGACCAAAAAGGTCAAACCATCGCTTTAAGATATCCATTTCGGGGATGAAACAGTGTACGATGATTTCCCAGCCTTCGATGCTTAGATCGTCGAAGAATGTCCTGGCTGCATCGGGGTCTTCAACGATTGTGCCGGGGTGGCATTCGCAGAGCAATGTGCAGGTTTGTGGGACTTGTTCACGCCAGGCGCGCAGGTTGTTCAAATAGGTTTCGCGCAGAGCAGGGTCTTTGCCTACGTTGAATTTTACACCGGCTGAGCCGAATAGGTCGATCATTTCCGCTGCGTTTTGGCGCGCATCGGCAGAGGGGTCGTCAAAGTCGCAATACGTGTTGTAGATTGTTGCTGGAAAATCAGAGGATAGCAATTTTTCGCGTTCGGCGTCTGAACACAATGTGGCGTGATATTCCCAGAGTTCCATGCCGTCAAATCCGGCTTCCCGAAATCGGTCAGTCCAGTCGCTTACTTCGTAGGTCGGTGTTTTGGGATTGCCCCAGCGGTTGAGGTCCAGGAGTATGGAGCCGATCAAGATTTGGTTATTGCGATTTGACATGTTATATCTCCAAAAAGCAACCACAGATAAACACCGATGAACACGGATGGTTGCGGTGTTGCCTATCCCGAACACATGCGAGGGATGTAATGATTTAGCAAGGCAACGGCACTTGGCTTTCTTATACCTGTTCATCCGTGGTTGTAGTTATTTATTCCAATTTCTCATCAACTTGCGCCAGACTTTTATGATTTCGTTTTTTTCCCGGATGGCATCCTCCCAGATGTCGGGGAAACAGGCAAGCGCGTATCCAGAGCCTTGTGGTCCCAGTTCGGGTACGATATGGAGTATCTTGCCCGATTTTGCGCCCTGTATCCACGCATCGAGGGCGGGTTCGAGATAATTCGTCAACCAGATTTTAAAATCGCGATCCAATCGCCCTTTGCCATTTGTCACGGGGGTCTGACAATGGCTGCCCGTAAAGGGGCGAAAGTGGATGAGTTCGTGCATTTGCAAGAGGTCGGTGCGTTCAGATAGCCGCTCCCAGTATTCGTGCGGGCGGAGTTGTTTGATGATCGCCGGGTGCGAGTGGTCGAAGTTCATTCGCAGTTTCTTTTTGTATTTTTTGCGATACGCATCGGCCAGTGCAAAGGCTTTTTCCGGTGTTTCTGTACAGGTGTCGCGATGGATCTCGATAGCGGGTTTGACTTTGTGCTTTTTTCCGGCTTTCACCACTGCGCGCGCGACTTTTACCGCGTCTTTTGTTCGCGTGTCGTGATCGCACAATTGGACGTTGATGTGAACCACGCCTATGTCGGCAAATGCTTTCATTTTTGCGTCGGCTTCTTTTTTGCTGCCCACATCTACGCCGCCGACCATTTCCAATCCCTGTTTGTGCAGTTCGGCGGCTAATTCGGGATCGGCTCCAGACGACATGCCGTGAAATCCCGCTTCTTTTACTTTTCGCACTTTGGTTTGAATTGTCCAGGGATTTTTTGGAGAAGGATAATCTCTCAATGACCAGTCTGCTGCCATGATTTTAATTTTTGGTTTTTGAACGGGTTTTTTTGCCATGTAATACCTCCGCGACGATGAATACAGGTTCTGGTTTTTTTACATCGGTCCAATGCGTTCTGGACCTCTATCCATTGCGAGCATTGACGCATCAAAACTGCGTTGCATTAAGTCGAGTTTTACATCTGCATGATCGGGACTGTCCCATAGATTGTCAAATTCGTCTGCATCCTCCTGTAAGTCATAGAGTTCGCCCAGGCCGTGTCCGTGATAGACCACGAGTTTGTACCGCCTGTTGCGATACATCGTGGCAAAGGTTCCGTCGGCTTGATCGAGTGCATCATAATATTCGCAGCGCACAAAATCGCGGTGTTCGTCGGGAGGTTGATTCCCGCTGAGTATGGGTAATAGGGAGTGCGGTTGCATTCGGTCGGGCACTTCTATGCCAGCCAGTTCCAATAAGAGGGGGGCAATGTCGCGCAGTTCGACGAGTGCGTCGCTTTTTTGTTCCGATTTTACATAACCCGGCCATGAAAAAATGAGTGGTACGCGTACCAGTCCTTCGTAAAAACGGCATCCCTTTTGGATCAGTCCATGGTCTCCGAGAGTTTCGCCGTGGTCGCTGGTGAAGATAATCAATGTGTTGTCGCGCTGTCCAGTTTCTTCCAATGCGGCAATTATGCGCCCGAGCTGGTCGTCGATCAATTTGATCATGGCGTAATAGGCGGCGATGAGTGTTTTTCCATCGCGTTTTCCGGCTGATTCGGATTCGTGTAGTCCGTGCGTCGGCGTTCTGGGGATTACGGGGCTTCGTATATCCAGTTCATCGGGATGCCGCCCTTTGGACTGGAAGTCTATGGCTTCCAATTTTTCTTGTTGCGCGAGGTCGCTTTCTCGAAATAGGGGACCGTTTACCTGTTCGGGATCGAACATTTCGCGGTACGTTTTGGGTGGGTTAAATGGCGGGTGCGGGTCGTAGATGTTCACAGAGGCCAACCAGGGTCCGTCGCGCTGTTCGCTCAAAAATTCGATGGTCTTTTCCGCACACCATGTGGTCTGGTGCAATTCTGCGGGGACGCCGTCGGGACTTTTGATGAGTTCGCCCAATATCTCGCCTTTTGATCGCACCCAGTCGGCATAATCGTGTCCGGTTTCCCAATCGTCCCGGGGCGCGTGGCTGTATTGCCAGTATCGGTATCCATCATCTGTTCTTTTTTCAATGCGTCCATGCGCGCTCGATAAGTGCAATTTGCCAATTAGCCCGCAATCGTATCCGTTGTCTGCGAGTATTTTGGTGACCAGAGGTGGCGCGTCTGGGAAATGCGAGTTGCCATTGCCATTTACGTGTACGGCACTGGCGTATTGTCCGGTCAAAAAGCTCGTCCGACTCGGTGTGCAAATCGGACTCTGGCAATATGCATGGGTAAATGCAAATCCTTCGGCGATTAGCCGATCGATATTGGGGGTATCTACATGGGGATTGCCCAATGCGCCAATGGTGTCATATCGCTGCTGGTCTGTACAGATCCACAAGATGTTTGGTCTGGTTCCTTTCATGAATGCTCCTTTTTGCAATCTACTAATTTTACACCTTTTTTCATCCATTCGCGCAGGCGCGTTGTGTCATTCACGGCTCGCAATGCGATGTTTCGCGATGCCTGATGGAGGTCTAATTTGCGGATTATGATCTCGTCCGTGAATATGCCAGCTTCGGCTATGACGTTGCCATTGGGGTGGATGATTTTTGATTCGCCGTGGGAAGATCCCGCGCGGTTGATGTCCAGGGGGTCGGCGGGGGCGTTTGCCATGACGACGTAAATATCATTTTCGGTTGCGCGGCTGATGGGCATGGCGCGATAGGCGGACAATTTGTGCTCTGAGGTGACAGAGCTTTCACAACTGGCGAAGAAGCAGATTTTTGCACCAGCTGCAGCGGGCAATCTCACGAGTTCGGGATATCGAATATCGTGACAGATTAAGAAACAACAGGGTACACCGCACAAGTGATATATTGGCAGGTGTTGTGCGGGGTCACACCATTTTTCACCCGCCAGATGTATTTTGCCATAGCGTCCCTGTACTGTGCCATCGCAATCTATGACGAGTAAGCTGTTGTAGCGTTGCCCGTTTTCGAGATGCGTTGAGCCGACGATTGCGGCAATGCCTTTTTCACGGCATACCTGTATGATTTGTCGTTCGGCTTTTTCAATGCGCGTTTGATCCAGGTTTGACCAGAAGTCGGGGCAGCTGGTATAGCCGTATAAAATCCCTTCGTGAAATGCGGCTATATCTACTTTTTTACGCGCACAGGTGTTGAGGCGGTCGATAATCTCACATGTATTGTTTTCGATGTTCTCATCGGCATGCATCTGACATGCGGCAACGCGCAACCATTTTTTGGACATGTCTTCCTCCGGATCAAAATAGTCAGTTGCAGAATATAATCACTATTTTTTAGAAATGAAGAAATTTTTAGTTGTGGAGTAATATTTGGTTTGAAGTGTTTTGTGTGATATATTTTGGTGTTGGAATTGAAAACTGACAACGGAAAGGAATTTGTTTATGACCGGAATAAATCTGGAACGATACAATATTACCAGGCCGTTTATTTTGCGCAATGCTTCGCCAGCGGTGCTTTACGAAGAGGCGCTGACCCACGAGACTGGATCGACTATTACGAGTACAGGGGCACTTATTGTGCGTTCGGGAGAAAAGACCGGGCGCAGTCCAGAGGATAAACGCATTGTGCATCATCCCGATAGTGCGGATGATATCTGGTGGGGTGAGGTCAATATCAAACTCGATGAGCGCACGTTTCTGATTAATAGAGAGCGGGCTATCGATTATCTCAATGTTTGCGATCGCATCTATGTGGTTGACGGTTATGCGGGTTGGGATCCCAAATATCGCATTAAGGTGCGGGTTGTTTGCGCCCGCGCGTACCATGCTCTGTTCATGCACAATATGCTTATGCGTCCCTCGCGTACGGAACTCGAAAATTTTGGCGAGCCGGATTATGTCATTTTTAATGCAGGCAGATTTCCCGCGAACCGATATACGGCTGAGATGACCTCGACGACGAGTGTGGATGTGAGT
>JAJEAX010000206.1 GCA_022822565.1 Candidatus Latescibacterota bacterium | reverse complement strand
ACCTGTATCGCCGCACGGTGCAACTGCTTGAGGTGCTGCACATTTTCAATAGCTGCAATGCGGTCAGATATGGGGTGCGTCTCGCTCAGATCAAATCGAATCTCCAACACTTCAAGGATAGCTTCGAGCGTGCTTTTTCTTTCCCCTCGCGCAATGCCCTGCTCTATGCCCTGCTCAAAACCTTCCTCTCTGCCTTCTCGCTTAAAGTATTGAATAAGGGATGATTCGCGGATGAGATCCATGAGACCCTCCTTGAAAATGATATCAGAAATCGTTTCAGCTTCATACACCAACTCACTCAAGGTCGCCATGCCTGCCAGATAATTGGCCTTGAGTGACCGGTCTATGCGGTGCATCCGAGCCGTGTGAATACACTGATGCAACCACACATCCGAGGCCATCCCTTCAGGCGGCTTCATCAATGGCGTGAAAGGGATCAGACCCGAATGCCCCTCATCGAGAACGCGCTGACCTTCTATCTCAATCAGCCGGATCACCTTGTATTGAATCGCGATTTGGTAGCCGGGTAGGGCTTGCTCGTAGAATCCAGGATCGCGCTGCCCAGCATTGGGACGCAGGTAAATGACGTTGGAATAGATCGGCAAACCGTGATGCTCAATGGCGCGTCCAATATACCCTGCCATGCGGCGAGGCATAGGCGGAGTGGTGCTGTCGGTGGTTTGAAATTCAGTGTGTATGAGTGCTTCATCATCGCCGATTCTCACGCGGATGAAGCTATCGGCCTGTCGTGCTTCAACGGTGTGTTGCTCCGTGTTGATGGTTTCAATGACCTCAATATCGTCTCGTGCGAGGGCAAAATTTGCGAAGTGGTCGGGATAGTGTTGAATCAGGTATTTGGAGATGGTGTCAATATTTGCCATAAACGATGCCCCGGATCTGAGAGTTTGGCGTCTTTTTGGAACACGCAACAGTCAGAATCCAAAGCAAATATCAGGCCAATATCACAGCATCGCGTGACAAATTGTATGGACAGCAATCAAATACCTTTATTATGCCTTCAATATGCTGTATTGCCCCCTTTTTTTCAACTCGAATTTACGGATCGCCTGTTTGGCGCAGAACAATCTCTGTATATTTTGAGCGATATAGGGGCGAGAATGTGAAAGATATGTACCACTTGCCTATATGTCCGCTACGGTGTAAAACGCTCAAATGAGATAGAGTATTTCTGCCCATATATGCAAAGGTGGCACGATTTCGCATGATTCGCTACATTTATTGCATAGGGAGATTGAAAATGAATGAAAAGAATAGAAATATCGGTCAAGAGATTCTATCTGGCCTACAGGAAATCAAACGAGGCGAACACGGTCGTATCATTACAGTACCTGATATCGCCCAAACGAGAGCGAAAGTGGGTCTTTCTCAGACTCAGTTTGCCCAATTGATGGGTGTATCTGTTCGAACGCTGCAAGATTGGGAGCAGGGTCGCCGCCGTCCGTCGGGTGCTGCTCGGACACTATTGATGGTTGCAGACAAAAACCCGCAAGCGATATTGGATGTGATGTGAGAACCTGTAATCCCTTTGCTGAGTATTGAGTATCTCCGGGGATATTGGGGGAATGTTGAAATTGAGCACCTATGGTAGAAGTGTGAAGACAATGAAGAATTTTAGAGGATTAGGGATATGAGTTGGCAAGAACTTACGTTTGGAAACTTCGCCGAAATCCAACCGCAAGTGGCACTCGATAAGGGCACGGACTATTCATTTATTGAAATGGCCGATGTTGTGCCTCACACAAAGAAGGTTATTCCAAGAAGCACACGTACTTGGAAGAGTAGTGGCGGCTCTAAATTCGAGAATGGAGACATAATTTTTGCTCGTATTACCCCATGTTTAGAGCACGGAAAAACTGCAAAAGTTAGCAATCTCACCGATTCTAAAGGTTTTGGTTCTACAGAGTTTTTTGTCTTTCGTGGCCGGGAAGGCATATCCGACCCAGACTACATTTACTATTTAGCTCGTTCGCCTGTGATTCGAGAGCCTGCAATTAAAAGCATGACTGGGGCCTCGGGAAGACAGCGAGCACAAAAGATAGTCGTCGAGAACACGAGCATCCGAGTGCCGGGAATCCAAGAGCAACGCCGCATCGCCTCTATCCTCTCCACCTACGACAACCTGATCGAAAACAACCAGCGGCGGATTCAATTGCTGGAACAGTCGGCGCAGCTACTCTACAAGGAATGGTTCGTCCACCTCCGCTTCCCCGGACATGAACACGTCACAATAACCAATGGCGTGCCGGAGGAGTGGGAGAAGAAGCCGCTGGGCGAGATTGCACCTCTAAATTACGGAAAGGCACTCAAAAAAGATGATCGAATACCTGGACCATTTCCTGTCTTTGGTTCAAGTGGGATAATCGGAACGCATGAAAAATCACTTGTTTCCGGTCCTGCGATTATAGTGGGCAGAAAAGGCAACGTCGGAAGCACTTACTGGAGCCAGGACGACTTCTATCCAATCGATACAGTATATTTTATCGAAGCCAAGTATTGTTCTATTCACCTGTATCATGCTTTGCTTAACACGCAGTTCATCAATACAGATGTCGCGGTTCCGGGCCTGAACCGGGACTTTGCACACAGCCGACTACTACTCGTGCCGGACAACAAAATCCTCGCACTATTTGAACAACACGCCACAGAAATTTATGAGCAGATCAATCGCCTGACAAAATACAATCAAACACTCACCAAAGCCCGCGACCTGCTCCTTCCGCGATTGATGAATGGGGAGGTTTCGGTATGAATTTTGGGAAGTAGTGGCTATACATTTATTTTTTTATAAATCACCCACAAATCGAAAGCACTGCCAGCACTATGTCCTTGAGCAAAAAAGAACGACAACATCATGAAAGGCTGAAGCAGGAGCTTCAGCAAGGTGGAAAACCATCGGATCTCGAACATCTCGCGGCTGCATTGCTTAGCCGCTTGCTTGATGTGCCGATTGCGGTTGCCAAATCCGGCTATCAATACGGCGGGGATGCAGGAACAGCAGGACAGCAAGGGCGAAGGCTTCGTCTCGAATGCAAAAAGTACAGTGACACCAGTAATCTGAGTGAACGGGAATTGCTTGGAGAGATTGATCAGGTACTTGAACGAGACCAAGCACTTGAAGCCTGGATATTGGTTACGACGCGCACCGTTCCTGAGCAGCTATCGCAATCGCTTAGGCAGAAAGGCGAAAAAATTGGAGTTTCCATCGTGACTATCGATTGGGTAGATCACGAGATAGCACCACTCGCGGCATTATGCGCGTCCGCTCCTGATGTGGTTAAGGAGCAGTTTTCAAAAGAGGCTGGCGAGGCAGCTTGCGCCCTTCACCCCATATCAAAGCAAGCTATCGAAGGATTGCAACGCGACTTGCAATCCTGGTGTCTGGGGTATGATGCTTTACGCACACTATCTTACGGATGTCTCGACGAGATTTGGACCTCACCCAGTGAGTCGAAGGCCAAACTCGGACAAGACGCGGCTGGAGGTGCTCAGGAGAAGAAGGTCAAACGCAGCACCGTGCATAAAGCACTGAACACCTGGTGGCACGGGTCAGCGCAGGACGATGCACCGGTTGCAGTCGTGGGATTGGAAGGCACTGGTAAGACATGGGCAACTCTCCATTGGTTGATAGACAAAAGGGACGAACAACCAATTGTTCTGGTAATACCATCCTCTGCGGTAGTCGCTGGGCACGTCTCTGAAATCAGTGTGAAGCAACTCTTGGCAGATCGTCTTCACGAAATGAGTAAGGGGATACGTGACAGGGAGCACTGGCTTCGCCGCCTCGAAAATCTACTGAAGCGTCCGGACAATGAAGGGCCTATTCTGACCGTCTTCTTTGATGGCCTGAACCAGGAGTCTTCTGTTCAATGGCAGCAATTTCTGATGGTTTTACAAGGCAAGCCGTTTAAGAAAAAAGTAAGGGTAATCGTCAGCACTCGAACTCATCATTTTGAAGAAAAGTTGTCGAAGCTCAGTGGCCTCACTGTTTCAGCCGAGCGGGTTGATGTAGATTTCTATGATACAGCACCAGGAAGTGAACTTGACCTGATGCTTGCATTCGAGAATCTCACTCAAGCCGATCTGCATCCTGAAGTAATCGAATGGGCTCGTAGGCCCCGTCTCTTCAAACTCGTAGTACATTTCCGAGAAAAGCTGGTCGAAGGGGGTCAAATAACAGACCATCGCCTGCTATGGGAGTACGGACGCGACACTTTTGGGGTTCGAGCCGGCAAGTCGTTTAGCGAAAACGAGTGGAAGGACTGGCTGAAAGAAATTGCTCAAAAACATCGAAACGATATCGAATATAAATATTCACTGAGTTCGCTCGGTAAAACCGTGGCTCGTCCCGACCTTAGCGAAAATGAGATCTATGCAAGGCTCAGCGATATTATTGATGGTCGGTTCGCTACCCGTGACTCATCAGGTAACTTGCAACTTATTCCCACAGTCGTTGTACATGCTCTCGGTGCTGCGCTTCTAAACGACCTCAATCAAGAAGCCTCGCCAAATTTTGAAACTCTGGATGATAGGTTGGCGGAATGGTTTGATCCCATTTCCGGTCTTGATGATAGAGCTGAAATCCTGCGTGCGTCAGTATCAATCCTTGTAGAGCAGGGACGTGCGGCAGAGTCACTCGTTCCTGGAGTACTCGTCACAGCGTGGTTACAAAGTCAGAATGTTTCCGATGAGCACCGGCAAGAACTCGCGAAACTCGCTCCGTATTTCCCTGATGCACTACTTGATGCAATTGAGCATTCGGACAGTTACACCCACGGTTCCGCTAGATTTTGGGCTGTGTACGCACTGCGAAATATTCCAAAGGACGACACTACAGCTTTTACCAATATTATCAAGCGGACTTGCCGTTGGATGAGTATGATATCCCGTGATGTAGATACGCAGCGGAATGCTAACGAAGAGCGCGACAAGCGACGCTCAGATCGACTGAAACGCCTGATAGGTATTGATGCCTCGCAACGGATTAAAGTTGTCGGTGTTGAACTTGAGTTGGTTGACAGCGTCTCCTGGTCACTGCTATCTACAGTGCCTTCGATCATTGAAATTTTGCCGCTGGCTGAGGCCCTGCCAATTTTCGAGAGAGCAGCTATTTCCTTAGCGGTTAGGGGACAAAATGAGAGTTGGGATGGACTGAAGTGGGTTTGCCTGCTTAACGAAGTTGATCCTGACAACACAGTAAAGGCTTTGCAGGAATTGTCTAAAGAAGTCTGCTGCCGAACCCCGGAACCAGGCATACACCCGGACCTTCCGAGGCGCGTCGCTGAACTGCTACTCAGGCTCACCGGACACCAGGCTGATGAAGACAAAGCGGTGGATATTGAGCCTGACTTGGACCGCCTGTTCTCTTACAAAAAAGACTATCTACGAAAGCCTGGCCAAAGCTGGTTTCCACTGGAACGGCGCCATGCGGAAATTGTTCTTGCTGATACAGAATTGTCTTTGACCTATCGCGTGAAACGGACCAAAGAACTATGGCTCGACCCGAATTTTGAGCCTCCAGACACCTTTGTAGCCGAACTGCGTAAGGCATCAGAGAGTATAGATGTCGAAAAGCTGGAAAGGTATATGGGTCTCACCAGCGAAGATCACGATTTCGAAGTCCTCGAACCAGTGCTTGCGCGTTGTGCGCCTGATCTCCTAGCGGATTTGATTCGTCGCAAGATGCAAAGTCTATCCACCTGTCCACCGGAATTTCAACAACCGAGGGTCCTGCGTACGATCAATCACCTTATTCTAGCGGACGAGGCCGAAATAGAAGCGGTGCGAAAATTGCGCTTGATCAGCGAAAGTGATAACGAGAATACTGATGCCCATGTCACAGAGAGACTTTTGTTGATAGAGCTTCAAAACCTAGATGCACAGGCTCAATTCGATTTATTACTCCAATCAGGTTTGGAAGACTTTTGGACATACTTCCTTAAAGTTTTGTGCTGCCCAACACGAGACGATATTGACGCATTAATCACCCGTTATGCTACCTCTTCATCCTCTAAGCAACGTGCTTTGCTTATCTTGCTATCGAGTTCCCCAGTCGAACTCACAGACAATGCTTGGTCCTGGGTCGAGAACTTTGTGAAAAAGCAAGAAGGTGATTTTCGTAGATGGGCCTTTGAGATTCTGGCCTGCGCGGATCCGATGCGATTCGGTCAGATTCTTGACGCGGAAGGCTGGTCTTGGGATCCGAGTGAGAACGTTGATATAAATCACTATGGAACGTATGCCCTTATTGAAGCCACGGCAGATATGCCTTTTGAAGAACTTGCACCGAGACTGGCACCATGGCACCTGCTAAAAGCTACTCGCCTGCGTGGAGATATTCCCACTGAGGTTCGATTAGCAGCTACTAAAACCTTCAATCACAGGTATAGTGAAAATAGCTGGATTGACGTAGAAGATTTCAAACCGGTTCTTATGCATGCAGATATAGTGGAACAATGGCTTGCGGACTATTGCGAGATGACGGAGGTTTCTCGTTACAATTCCTCAGCCGAAAAATTCTTTTTGGTACTTTGTGAGGCCCTGCTTATCCACTTCCCTGAAAAAGGGACGCAGTTGTGGCATGAACTGCGTTCGACTATAATAACGCGATACATTGGTAACGCTGGTGTGGAAGACCTCATGCACATGGTCTTCAGGGTTCCGGATTCGCCAGAGGTAATGAAACTTCGAGAAGAATTGGTTGGATTAGAATACTGTCATAACGATCAAAAACTTTTTGAATTCGCAATTGCTGCGTCATATAATGGAAAATCTGATTGGCTTGACACATTTATTCAAAATGAAAGAGCTTCAGCACTCGTTTGGCGGCAGAAACGAGCGGAAGTGCTTGCGGGTTTTACCGCGAACAACTCACTACCTGTTGCTGGGGCCTGGCCGGATGGCGAGATACGGACGACTCAGGCGAAATTTGCTCTGAGATCAGCACGCCATAGATGGATTGAAGCGTGCGCCCACCACTGGTGGCGAACTTTTCTCAACGCATGCGATCCGGCTGAGGCGTACGCGGCCTGGGTACTGTTTTTGCAATCGGCTGATCATCGCGCATGGGTGTGGATATACCAAGACCTGAAGGCCGCTGATGATTCGACAGATTTCTTTCAGCGCAAGATAAAACATTTTCGACTTAACCATTCAAACCTAAAGAACGCTATGAAGAAACGAGAGGGAAATTTTGGTGACAAAATGGACCAGCACTTTTTGTACCGTAAGACTGTGCAAAGTGTAGGTCCCTGGTTCAGAGATAATAGGATGAAGTAATATATTCGGAACTGCCGCATGCCTGACGCATATCCAATCGTTACAGTAGAACCGGAATGGGTGATTAACCCGGAAGAAATGGGGGGTAAAACGAAGTTCTGGTATGGCAAGCCTGATGATAATACAAACTGGCTTTTCAAGTACCCACGACCAAATACAGGAGAACACTGGTCAGAGAAGATCGCTTCTGAGGTTGCCTCTGCGATGGGGATTACCCATGCGAAGGTAGAACTGGCGCAGTTTCAAGATGAGCGCGGCTCGGTGACAGAATCGTTCGCCCGAGGAGGCCGGGTTCTACACCACGGCAACCAAATGTTAGAAGTGACCGTTGACGGTTACAATCCCAACCAAAAATTTCGTCAGTCGAGTCACACTTTGGCGAATATATGGAAAGTAATGGATGGTATCTTTCTTGATCCTGCATCTGCGAAACAGGCGAAACTCATCATTGCTGAGTACACGGTTCTGGACGCATTGATTGGCAACACGGATCGCCATCATGAGAACTGGGGCATACTTCGGCGGCGGGCAGGTGATGAAAGGAGGGGTTTCGTAGCACCGTCTTATGACCACGCATCCTCGCTGGGACGAGAACTTTTGGATGAAAGACGTAATATACTACTGACAGAGAATCGCGTAGGAAACTATGCGGAAAGAGGACGCGGTGCAATTTACTGGTCAGAGGACGAGCGATATGGTCCCAGTCCACTGGAATTGGTACGACGTACGGCCCCTACCTATCCAGACCTTTTCCATCCTGCACTGGCGAAACTCCGAAAATTGGATGAAGATTCCATAAACACGATTGTCAACCGCGTGCCTGATAACTGGATGTCTCCTGCCGCCCGTGTGTTTGCGATTGCCCTGATGTGTTATAATTTTGAACAGTTGGGAGGAATGATTCAATGAACACGCGAACCCTGTTTCTGGCTTGGGAGGATCAAGAACAGACCCGTCAATGGTTCCCGATTGGTCGGTTGGATGCAGATGTAGAACGTCCGCTCTATCGTTTTCGTTATATTGAAGGGGCGAAGCGGGCACAAAAAGAATTGAAGTTCCCGCCGTTGTGGGATTTTCCGCAGCTATTGGAAGATTACAAATCTTTGGAACTATTCCCGCTATTCAGGAATCGAGTCATTGCACAGGGAAGACCGGACCGCGCGGACTATCTGGGCAACCTCGACCTTCAAGAGAATGCCAACCCATTCGAGATGCTATCAGTAAGCGGTGGCTATCGAGTAACCGACGATTACGAGGTCTTTCCAAAACTGGTGAAGGCCAACGATGGAAGTTTTGTCTGCCGATTTTTCTTGCATGGCTGGCGACACACAAGCCTCCCCGCGCAAGAACGGCTGAATGCGCTGAAGCCAGGAGAAGAACTTTACGTAACACTGGAACTGACCAATCCAGTAACTGGTCTGGCCGTACAACTCCAGACAACGGACTATCACATGATTGGCTGGACCCCGCGTTATATCGTCTCCGAGATGGCGAAGGCAATGGCCGAATCGTCCGGTGATTACACGGCGCATGTGGTGAGGGTCAATCCCCCACCCTCCCCGATGACACAGCGCGTTTTGATTGAAATGCGTGGTCGCTGGGACGGGTATGAACCAATGGAGAGTGAGGATTTCCGACCTTTAGTTGATTGACCGTTCATTACAAGTCACCGCATAAGTTCGGGCTACAGCCAGAGTCAAGGCCAGAGTGAGAGCCAGAGTCGCAAAATGAACCCAACCCCCTACACCGAAGACACCCTCGTTCAACAGACCACAGCTGAGTACCTCGAGCAACAACTCGGCTGGGAATCCGTCTATGCCTACAACAACGAGGACTTCGGGCCGGACAGCCTGCTTGGTCGCACCTCTGATCGCGAAGTGGTACTCACGCGCCATCTACTCACAGCCCTGCGAACGCTGAACCCCGGCCTGCCCGAAGACGCCTACAACGACGCCATCCGGCAAATCACATCCACCACTGCTTCACAGAGCATCGTCGCCACCAACCGCGAAAAGTACAATTTCATCCGCAACGGCGTACCCGTCACATTTCGCAACGCCAATGGCGAACGGGTGCAGGACCTCCTCCGAATCTTCGATTATGACACACCGGAAAACAACCACTTCCTCTGCGTGCGCGAATTGTGTATAAAGGGCGACCTCTACCGCAGACGGGCAGACATCATCGGCTTCGTCAACGGCCTGCCCCTCCTCTTTATCGAATGCAAAAACATCCACCGGGACCTCAAAGCCGCGTACAACGACAACTACTCGGACTATCGCGACACCATCCCCCACATCTTCCACCACAACGCCATCGTCATGTTTGGCAATGGCGAAAAAGCAAAACTCGGCTCCATCACCAGCGAATGGGATCACTTCCACGAATGGAAACGCCTATCCGAAGAAGAACCCGGCGTCGTCGATATGGAAACCCTCCTCAAAGGCGTCTGCAACAAACGCGACTTCATGGACATCGTAGAAAACTTCATCCTCTTTGACGACACATCGGGTGAAACAAAGAAAATCCTCGCCCGCAACCACCAGTTCCTCGGCGTAAACCGCGCAATTGAAGCCGTGCGCGACCGCAAAGCACGCCAGGGCAAACTGGGTGTCTTCTGGCACACACAGGGCGCTGGCAAAAGCTACTCAATGGTACTCTTCACCCGCAAAATACACCGCAAACTCGGCGGCAACTTCACCTTCCTCATCCTCACAGACCGCACGGACCTCGACACGCAAATCTACAAAACCTTCGCTGGCTGCGGCGTCGTAGATCACGACCGAGATCCCTGCCGCGCAGCAGACGGCCCACACCTGAACCAGCTATTGACCGAACACAAATCGCACATCTTCTCCCTCATCCAGAAATTCAACCAGGACATAGACACCAACAAAGGCTACACCCAGCGCGACGACATCATCGTCATCACCGACGAAGCGCACCGCACCCAATACGGCAAGTTAGCAGATAATCTGCGAGCCGCCCTGCCCAACGCCTCCTACATCGGCTTCACAGGCACACCACTCTTCAAAGACGACCAGATCACGCGCCGCGTCTTCGGCGACTATGTCTCCACCTACGACTTCCAGCGGGCAGTAGAAGACAAAGCCACACTCCCCCTCTACTACGACGCACGCGGCGACAAACTGGGCGTAGCCGTTGATGATTTGAACGAACGCATCGCCGAAAAATTGGAAGAAGCCGAAATCAGCGACATCGACGAAGAACAGCACCTCGAACGAGAACTCAAACACGCCTACCACATCATCACCGCGGGCAAACGGCTCGACCAACTGGCGCGGGACTTCACGCGACACTACTCAGCCGCCTGGGAAACCGGCAAAGCCATGCTGGTCTGCATTGACAAAATAACCTGCGTGCGAATGCACAGATTGATTGAGTTCTACTGGCATGAACACATCGGAAAACTGGAAACAAGGATATCGCGAATAACGGACGAAGAGGAGAAAACAGACCTGCAGCGGAAAATCGAATGGATGCGCGAGACCCGTATAGCAGTCGTAATCAGCGAAGAACAGGGCGAAATCGAAAAATTCAACAAATGGGAACTGGACATTCTCCCGCACCGCAAACGCATCAAAGAAGGCATAGACTTACCCGAAACCATGAGAGACAAACCCCAGTACCGCAACAAGCAACGCATGGAACTGGACGAAGCCTTCAAAGACGAGAAACACCCATTCCGCATCGCCATTGTCTGCGCCATGTGGCTAACGGGATTCGATGTCCCGTGCCTATCAACACTCTACCTCGACAAACCACTCAAAGCACACACCCTCATGCAGGCCATTGCCCGCGCCAACCGCGTAAACGAAAACAAAAACAACGGCCTGATCGTAGATTACTGCGGCGTCCTCGTACACCTGCGCCAGGCACTCGCAACCTTCGCCGGCACGCAACCGGATGGAGACAGCGCACCGACCAACCCCGCAAAACCCGAAGAAGAACTCCTATCAGACCTCGCCGAAGCCATCGCCCTGGTACGAGACTTCCTCGACAAACGCAACGCACCACTGGACGACATCATCGAAAAAACGGGCTTCCAGCGCAATGCGGCTATCGTAGCCTGCAAAGAAGCCGTCAACGAAAACGACGAAACCCGCAAACGCTTCGAAGTCATGGGCCGCGAAGTATTCAAAAAATTCAAAGCCTGCGTCAACATCCAGAACATCAACACCTATCGCAAAGACCGCGACGCCATTGACATCGTGTACAAAAGCCTTCAGCAAGACCGTGTTCAGGCCGACATCTCAGAAATCATAAGACAGTTACAGGGAGTAGTAGATGAGGCCATTGAACCAAAAATGAGTTCTGCGGCTGAAGGTCGGCACCCCTACGACATCAGCCAGATAGACTTCGAGCGTCTGAAGCGAGAATTCGCGCGTATCCAGGAAAAAAACACCACCGTACAGAACCTCAGACAAGCAGTAGAACAAAAATTGCAACGCCTAATGCAGCAAAACCCCTTACGCGCGGACTTCCAGCACCACTACGAAGCAATCGTCGCAGCGTACAACCGAGAAAAAGACCAGATAACAATAGAGCGCACCTTCGAGGCATTGCTCAAACTGGTGCAAGAATTGGATAAGGAAGAAACCCGGGCTGTTCGTGAGGGACTCGACGAAGAATCCCTTGCCATCTTCGACCTCTTAAAAAAACCCAACCTGAACGCGGGCGAAATTGCACAAATCAAAAAAGTAGCCGTCAGTCTTTTAAAAAAACTAAAAGTTAGCAAACTGCGCGTTCACCAATGGTGTGAAAAAGAAGCGACCCGGGCCGCCGTGCGGACATCCATCTATGACTTCCTCTTCAGCGACAAAACCGGCCTGCCTGAAAGATACACACCTGAAGACATAGAAACAAAAACCAAAGACGTCTTCCGCCACATCTACCGCGCCTACCCTAAATTGCCATCGCCATATTACGAAAGTGCGGCTTAAAAGTTTGATCTTGCTGTTGCCTTTTATCCGTGTTAATCTGTGTTCATCTGTGGTTGCTTTTCCCTTCACACTTCACACTTCCTACTTCTCACTTCACCATGCCCAAAACCACCAACCGAAAAACCATCATCTCGTGGATGATGTATGACTTTGCGAACTCGTCGTTTGCCAACAACGTCACCACATTTATCTACGCGGCGTTCTTCACCAAAGTCATCGCTGAAAATGAAATCATCGGCACGGCTTTATGGTCTCGCGGCGTCGGCATCATCATGCTCGTCGTCGCACTGCTATCCCCACCCCTCGGCGCGTTATCGGACCAGGGCGGATATCGCAAACGCTTTTTAATATTCTTCACCTTCCTCGCCGTCATCTTCACCGCACTCCTCTACTTCCCGCAAAAAGGGCAAGCCATCTATGCCCTTACCCTCTACATCATCGCCTGCATCTGCTTTGAAATGGGCATCGTATTTTACAATGCCTTCTTGCCCGACATTGCCCCGCCCGAACGCATCGGGCGCATATCGGGACAAGCATGGGGCGTGGGATATTTCGGGGGCCTGCTCTCAATGGCCATCCTCATGGTCGGTTTTGTATCCGCAGAAACCCCGTGGTTTGGCCTCACCAAAGAAACCCACGCACACATCCGGGCGACAAACATCGGCGTTGCAATCTGGTTTGCCATCTTCAGCCTCCCAGTGCTCTTCTATTTACCCGCTCCCCCTGCACGACAAACCGGCGACAAACTGAGTTTGGCCGCATCCTACCGGCGCATCCTGCAAACCTTCCGCGAACTCCAGCGCTACCGAGAAATCTTCAAACTCCTGCTCGCACGCCTCGTCTATAACGACGGCCTGATCACCGTCTTTGCATTTGGCGGCATTTATGCGGCAGGCACATTTGGCTTCACATTTGAAGAAGTCCTCTTCTTCGGCATCATCGTCAACATCGCAGCCGGCATCGGCGCATGGTGTTTTGGGTACCTGGACGACCGCCTCGGCGGCAAACTCACCATACAAATCACCCTCGTCGGATTCGTCATCGCGGCGATCATCGCCGTCCTCCCTCCTGAACTCTTCCGGCTCTGGATTGAATTTGCATTATGGGATACAGGCCGTTTGATCGGCCTTTTTGTCGATCCAAACCAATCGGCCAGCCTATCGGCCATCCAATCATTCATTTTCGATAAAAAATTCCAATTCTGGATCGCGGGCATTCTCGTCGGCTTATTTGCCGGTCCCAACCAATCGGCCAGCCGGTCACTCATGGGACGTTTTGTCCCCCAAAACAAAGAAACCGAATTCTACGGCTTCTACGCCTTCTCGGGAAAAGCCACGGCATTTCTCGGCCCCCTCCTCATGGGCGTCATCACGCAAGCCTTTGGATCCCAGCGCGCTGGCATGGCAACTGTGGGCCTGTTCTTCATCATAGGCGGACTCCTCTTGCGCACCGTTGACGAACAAAAAGGCATCCGCATGGCGCGCGAAAAAATGCCAACGGAAACAGACGCCTGACGCGGGATCATCCTATCCTAAATACTTCAAAATAGAAATTCCCCTTGACATCTACTTGTCTTATTGTCATATTTTACTATGACAATAAGACGATTCGATAAGCCCATTATAAAACATAAGGTATGTCCCTGATGAATTTTGAATTAGATCCCAAAAGCGGTATCCCTTTCTATCGCCAGATCATTGACCAGATCCGTTATGGCATTGCTGCTGGCAAATTGAAAGTAGGAGACCAATTGCCCACCGTTCGCGCTCTGGCCGTAGAACTCAAGGTCAATCTCAACACCATCAGCAAAGCC
>JAJEAX010000315.1 GCA_022822565.1 Candidatus Latescibacterota bacterium | reverse complement strand
GGGCGATGTACAACCCACAGTATTCAGCTATAAAACCATGGGCGACGAAAAAACCTATCCAACAGACTGGCTAACCGAAAAAACCAACGAATTTTTGACGCGAGATCGAGAAAACCCATTTTGTTTTATGCTCAGCATCCCCGACCCCCATCCGCCATTTCCTGTGCGCCCACCCTACGACACCATGTACAACCCCGCAGACATGCCATTGCCCGACACGCGCAACGAAGAAAACCAGCCCAGTTGGGTACCCAAAAAACAGGCTCCGAAAGATGATATCTTACGCAAACACACGGCCCACTATTGCGGCATGGTCAAACTCATAGACGACTGCGTGGGCAGAATGCTCGATGCACTGCGCGAAAAAGGCATCCTGGACAACACAATAGTCGTCTTCACCTCCGACCACGGCGAATACCTGGGCGAACACGGATTGATGGGCAAAAATCAACTCTATGAAACGGCGTATCGCGTCCCCATGTTAATCCGCTGGCCCGAGAAAATTCCGGCTGGCACGCGAATAGATCGCCTGGTCGGCTCCGTCGATTTCATGCCCACCATCCTGACCCTCATGGGATTTGAACCCTGTGGCCGAGAACACGGACGAGATGCATCCGCACTCTTGCGCGGCGAAGAAATCGAATGGGACGACATCTGTTATATCCACCACGACCCGAACAGAGCCGGCGTATTCACCCCCAATTACGAACTCGCTTATGTAAAGGACCACGACGCCATTCTCTTTGATCGCCAGAATGATCCCGATCAAGTCAACAACCTGTTTAACGCCCCCGAACACCGGGAAATGATCGCAACCATGACCGCTGACCTCGCCGCGCATCACGCATCGGTAGATTCCCCAGCGACGGAGTGGTTGCGGGAGTTGTAAGGAGGATCTATGGCATTTGATTCACGGCTGCAACGAGATATAATGGGGCGGTTTGCAACGGGTGTCACCGTCGTCACCACGCGATACAAAAACGGCGACATAACCGGCATGACAGCCAACGCCGTCATGTCTTTATCGCTGGATCCACCGCTCGTAGTGGTATCGGTCGATAAATCAGCCACCATGCACAGCGCCTTATCTGACGCACAGTGTTATGCAATCAACATCCTCACCCGAGAACAGGAACATCTATCCAACCGATTTGCCATGCCGGGGCCAAAGGACTTTTCCGACCTGACATTGCGCGAAAGCAAAACAGGTGCGCCGATATTGGACGGAACACTGGGATATCTCGACTGCAAGTTGGTCAACATCTTGCCAGCAGGCGATCACGACATGTTTGTAGGAAAAATACTGGCGGGAGAATTGGGAGAAGGGAACCCGTTGCTCTATTATGGAGGGAAGTATCGAAGTCTGGCAGTAGAATAAGCTCAGGTATGAACATACATATCCAAAAATCGCTTTTCCCCTTCCGAACTGCCAATAAGGAGAATCTCCGCCGCTCTTGGCAGAGGTTCATTGGGATCGGGATTGAGCTGCATTTCGCGGTTGTCATTAACTGCAATAACCGTACACCCCGTATTTTTGCGAATAGCTGAATTTGCAATCGTCTTTCCAACAAGTGCAGAGGGCATCTTCATTCTAAATACGCTGATATCTTCACTAAACACGCTGAGACTCTGGGCTACCATCAGGGTATCACTCCGTTTTAAGAGATTGAAAATCGCGTCTGCGCCCATCGACGCATAAGACATGACAAAATCCGCGCCTGCGCGGTGCAGTGTCGCGATATTTCTCTCTTGTGTAACGCGGCTGATAATCTGAATTTCCGGATTTAATCGCCGGCAATAAACCGTGAGATAAACATTGATATCATCGTCATGCGTCGTAATAATAACCGTCAACGCATTCATAATCTCGGCTCTTTTCAAAACCTCAAAATCCGCGGCATTTCCCACAATGCAATTATCGAGCCTCTGGGCCTGGTCCGCATCTTTTTCCACAATTCGATAGTCGAGACCCTGCTCGACAAGCGTGCGCGCAACCTCCATGCCAACACCACCACCACCAATAATCACAACAGGAGCATTTGAAACTTTGTAAATACAGAACAACTCGTTAAATCTATCCAATTGACTCTGCGTCCCCGTCATAACCAGCACAGTGTGGGGACCAATACGAGTATCGGGCAATGCCGACTGAAAAATACCGCGTTCCCAAACACCGACCGCCGTCAGACCCAGTTCTCTACGCAGACCTATCTCCTCGAGCGTTTTGCCCACAAGGGGCGTATGGGCTACCGTGGTCTCGGCAATGAACAGATCTTCGTACTGACCAATCACATGCGCTGAGGTCTCTCCACTCTGAGCGCGTCGCGCAAGAGATGAGCCGAGCATCTTGTCGAGTTGAAGAACATGATCGCATCCCGCCAACAGGAGAATATCCAGAGAATCGGGATCGTCTGCTCTGGCAATAATCGGCACAGTGGGATTGAGGTCGCGTACAGTAAATGCGATATGGGTATTAATCGGATCGGTATCTGTTGCCGCAACAAGCGCCGCTTGCTCAATCTGCATTTTTTCATAGGTATCCGGATTGTCCAAATCCCCAACCACAACATTGATACCCTGATCGTAAAGTTGCTGTGCATGCGCCAAATCTGGCGTGATGAGATAATAGGAATAGTGGTAGCGATCCAGCTTGTTAATAAGTGCTTGTGTGATGGGGTCATGGTGGGTCAACAGAACATGCTCTCGCGTACTGCGGGGCAACTGACGCGGCGCGCGGGCTTCGGATTGGGCTTGAATCCACGGCGCGTAAAAAAACTGAATAAAAGTAAATGGCAAAACAATAAGCAAAAAAACCATGCCAGTCAGCAAAACCAGCATGGAGAATAAACGCCCCAGATCCCCATGAAAGGTAATATCGCCAAAACCCAATGTTGACATAACCGTAAGCGTCCAATAAAAACCCGTAAACCAGCTAAACTCCTGGCCCTCTCTCAGCATAATCAGATGAAAAAGAACGCTAAAAACCGTAACAATCACAGAAAAGGCCAGCAACAATTTGAACAGCACACCCAGATTTCGCCGAGCTGTGCGCTTTCCCAATAAAAAGGCGAGTTGCGGGGCAAGGCCCTTGAGCATATCATTTATTCCTTAAAAAAGGGGCTGGGGACTGGTTGAGTTGATCGCTGGAAATCAGCCATCAGCTAACCGCTTGTTTTCAAAGATAGAATATCACAATAGCCGTGTCAAACAGGAAGGAGTTTGAAATGTCATCCAGGTACAACATCCTGCTCATAGTCTCAGAAGACAACGGGCAACATATCGGTTGTTATGGTGACCCTTATGCGCGAACGCCGCACATAGATAAACTCGCCTCTGAAGGCGTGCGATTTGAAAACATGTATGCGACACAGGCCGTATGCAGCCCCGGGCGGGCGAGTATTCTAACCGGATTATATCCGCACCAGAATGGCCAGTTCGGATTGGCAACTCACAAATACGCACTGTACGACGAATTTCCCAACATGCCCCGCCTGTTAAAAAATGCAGGATACAGAACCGGACTAATCGGCAAATTGCACATCAACCCCGAAGACGCCTTTCCCTACGACCTGCGGTGGAATCCGAAAGAATTTATCAGCTTTGCCAACCGCGATGTACGCAAAATGGCCGAAGTAGCGGGCGAATTTATGAAACCATCCGACGAGCCATTCTTTTTACAAATCAGCTTTCCCGACGCGCACCTGCCATTCCACCGCCAACAATTCGGCGTACCAGAGCACCCACAGGAAGGCAAA
>JAJEAX010000244.1 GCA_022822565.1 Candidatus Latescibacterota bacterium | reverse complement strand
AGGCGATTGAACCTCTCCTCACTTTGTTTCACGAATTGGAAGATAGTGATTGGGTCGGGGAGGAATTACCCAGAGTATATGGCATGATCGGGGCGGCGGCGATTCCCGCTCTTACAGCGTATCTCGCGGATACCTCTCGCGGTATATCTCCTCGAATTAGTGTAGCATATGCGCTGGCTGAAATTGGGATGTCACATGCCGAAGCGCGAGAGGCCTGTATTACCGCTTTAACACGGCAGTTAGAGGCGTTTCGGAAAAATGACCGCGAGTTGAATGGATTTCTGATCAGTTATCTGGTTGATCTGCAAGCGATAGAAATAGCACCGCTTATGCAAAGAGCTTATGCGGCTGGTCGTGTGGATGAGATAGTTATGGGAGATTGGGAAGATGTACAGGTTGAGTTGGGATTGAAATCTGATTTCGAAAGAGATGACGACTTCTTCATGGACGATATTGAAGACGTTGATCCTGAAGACAGACCCTTTGCCTTCAAGCCCCAGAGTGCGGCAAAACGCAAGAAAGCAAAAACAAAACGAAACATGGCGCGAAAATCTCGAAAGCAGAATCGAAAGAAGAAGAAAAGAAAAAAGAAAAAGAAGAGATAGTGTGATCCGCAGATGACGCAGATGAACGCAGATAAAAAAGAGGGATGGGAGTTAGGGACTGAGGACTGGTTGGACTAACCGCTGGCTGCAATCCCATTGACTCAGAGTTCTGATTCACTGAGATCGATTCAAAATATTGAAAAAGGTTTGTAAATATGCCGCTGGAAAACCTGCTGATACTAATAGAAAAGCTCCGAGAGCGCATTGACACTCATGGCGATGCGCTTAGACAAAGCGAAGCGTTGACACGCTACGCGCTGATTGATCCCCTGTTGCGCGAACTGGGTTGGGATACCGAAGATCCAGATGTGGTTGTGCCTGAGTATCGGGTACAAAATAACCAAATCGCAGACTATGTTCTCTACCAGGATGGCGATCCTGCAATCGTGATTGAGTCCAAGAAATTGGCTGAACCCCTACGGGATGGAAAAGCACTGGATCAGGGGATATTATACTGCGCCTATACAGGAGCAGGCTACTTCCTCTTGACTGATGGCAACAGTTGGGAATTGTATGAGTCCGGTAAAACTTCTCCAATAATAAATTTTGATCTAACCGGCGGATCGGCGGCGGATGCGTGCCTGAAGGCGTTAGCTCTGTGGAGGCCCAGCGTAATTTCAAGTCAGATTGCTGTTGGAGAAACGCCTGTTATCGGATTGTCTGATAATCAGACAAATACAACTGAGCCTCAGCCCGCTGAAGAAACGACTGTTCAGCTAGCTTCTTCTGTTACAGATAGAGAAAAATGGCAGACGCTATCAGTGTTTAATCCAGAGCCAAAAACGCAACCACCGGGAAAAATAATGTTTCCCGATGGTTCACGCGCTTCGCCCAAACGCTGGTATGAAATATTGACGGAAATCGCACGTTGGCTTGTGGAGAACGGTAATTTATCTGAGAGCCAATGTCCTATTTTGCGGGGCCCTCGTTCAAAGAAATCTCTGGTGGATATCGAATCTGTTCATTCAGATGGAACCTCTTTCTTCAATTTCAAATCAGTAGGTTCATTATACATTGATACACATGGCAATGCTAGGACTCTAATCAATAGGAGCAAATACCTCATTCAACATGTCGGTCAGGACCCCGACCAATTCAAAGTCCGCTTACCTTGACCACAGCGGGCGACCACAGGGGGCACCCCTACAACTGACAATGGATGGTGTTAGGCGGTTTTTTCACTCACTCCGCTGCTGAGTTGCAGGTTGTAGCCTGTGCGCTTCTCGCATTTCATCTGTGTTCATCTGCGTTCATCTGTGGTTGCTTTTCGCTTTTTTTTTGACTTCTGTGTTTTTTGTGGCTTTTTGGCCTTTTATCCGCTTATTACTCTGACCCTACGGGTTTTATCCTGTTCATCCTTTCATCCTGCGAATCCTGATTCTGACAATTATCCATGGCCCTTTCATCTGAAATACAAACAGAAACCGCTCCCGCACCGGATACGATAACATTTCGGTCTATTTTGTTGGGGCTGGTGACCATTGCGGTTGCGACGTGGTATATGAGCTATTTTGCGGGGAATCTGGTCAAGAGCTATTTGCCTGTGGCTGCTTTGATTCCCTTTGTGATGTGGGTGGGGATCAACGTGGGGCTGATTCATTTCGCGCCGCGATTCGCGTTGTCCCGCATTGAGTTGCTCACGATTTTTTCGATGATGTGGATTGTTGGGAGTTTGCCCGCGGTGGGGTGGGGGTTTTATGCGGTGAGTCTGATTCCGTCGCCCGAGTTTTTCGCGTCGCCGGAAAATCGCCTGCGAGATGCAGTTATTCCCTTTTTGCCCAGGTGGTTCTTTTTAGACGCCAATATACCCGATGTGCGGGCGGTGTACACCGGGCGTCATCGCGGCGATCCCGTGCCGTGGTTGCTGTGGGTGCGGCCTTTTTTCTGGTGGTTTGTCGGCTGTATCAGCGCGGTGATGGCGGGATTTTTTGGCAGCGTGCTTTTTTTTAAGCAGTGGCAGGAAAAAGAGCGTCTGGTCTTTCCCATGTCGGAATTTCCCGTGGCTTTAATCGATGGCGCTGATGAAGGCCGCGTGCCCGCTGTGTTGCGAGACAAAATTTTCTGGATCGGGTTCTGGTGTGTGGCCGGTGTGATTTGCTGGAATATTGTGGGTTATTTTCAACTGAATATGCCCCGGATTACGGTTTTTGATCACTATCTCACCAAAGCCGTGGATTTGGGTCCGTATTTCCCTGCGTATTATTTGCGCGTGCAACCGCTGATTATGGGGCTGGCCTATCTTTGCCCGGCTGATATTTTGTTCAGCGTGTGGTTTTACAATGTGATCAATATTTTTAAGGTGGGGCTGCTGAATCGCACGGGCTTTACGGTGGGATTAGAGGGGCAGCCCGCCAAGGCGGGTGAGATTGCGATGCTCGAGATGCACGGCGCACTGGCGTGTCTGGTGTTGTGGTCGGTGTGGGTCGCGCGGAAGCACTTAAAGGAAACGGTTCAAAAAGCATTGAACCGATCTCGTGTGGTCGATGACGGCGTGCCCGTTACGTATCGCACTGCCTGGATGGGTCTGGGGTTGGCTACGGTTGGTGTCGGCGGCTGGATGATGTCTTCGGGCGTGGGGTTCTGGGCGATGGTGGGGCAGCTCATTCTGATGTTTATGTGTTATTTTGGTATTGCGAAATACGCGGCTGCAACTGGATTTACCTATCTCAATCCCGCTGGTGGTAAGGGCGTGGCGCTGATTCACTCTGTGATTGGTACATCGAGACTTTCGCCCACGTCGCAGTCGATGCTGATTTTGTTCAATCGCAATGTGTTTTTAGGGGCTTCCATCCGAACGACCTGCCTGGCTGCTATTCCGCATATTTTTCGCATGTTTGGCAATTCGCTGCGCCGGCATCCGTGGATATGGGGAATGGTTCCGCTAGCCTATTTGGTCGGGTATATGAGTGCGGGTGGTTTTTATTTGTTCCGGTGTTATGACGAAGGCGGGTTGAATGGGCTGCTGGTGTCGTGGCCTATGGATTCACTCATTTCGCGGGTGCCCTATATTGAGGGTAGTAAAATATCGGTTTTTGATACGCAAAAGCTCGGTGTGTGGTTGTTTGGGTTTGCAGAAGCGGGTGTTTTGACGTATTTGCGTTCGCAGTTTGCGTGGTGGCCTTTTCATCCGGTCGCTATTGCGTTTCCGCCCGGGCGATATGCGTTTTGTTTGTTGCTCGTGTGGCTGGTAAAGGTGGCTGTGTTGCGATTTGGGGGCGTGCAGCTTTACAGGCGGTCGCTGCCGTTCTGGTATGGCGCTATTGTCGGGTATTTGTTTGGCATTGCGCTGTCGAGTCTTGTGGATGCGATCTGGTTTCCAGATGGCGGACATTTTGTTCACGGTTGGTAAAGAGGAGTGCGATTATGTCTGATGCAGAAGTAAAAAAGTTATATGGGAGTGCGGCAGTGAGTCCATCGGAAGATGTGGTGGCGGGGTCCTGTGGCACATGGACGCTGACTTATACGGCAGGCGAAAAAGGGATTGCGAGAGGGGGGACGATTCGGATTTATACGGATGCGGACTCGGACCGCGCTACTCCTCAGATGGATGATCCCGCAGGGGAAGATTATTTGACGGTTGATGCGCCGAAAGAAGCGCGCGTTGGTGCTCTGGTGCAGAGTATGATGTCGCTTTTGCTGACTGTAAATGGGCGCGCTCTGGCAGAGGGTGAGCAGGTTTCGGTGACTTATGGCGATACGACTGGTGGGGGACCTGGGTTTCGGTCGCAGACCTTTGCCGAGGCGCAGCACTTTTTCTGGGTGGCTGTCAATGCGGGAGATGGCGAGGCAGAGATATTGCCCGATCCGCCGTCTTTGCGTATTGTGGGGGGCGAGGCTGTAAAGCTGGTGATCAATGCGCCATCTATTGTCGAGTCTGGCAAACCGTTTCGCATTCAAGTCAAGGCCGAGGATGCTTGGGGCAATCCCGCGGTTTCTTATCGGGGGGATGTGGCACTCAACGGCAATGATGTGCAGGTGCCGCAAACCGTGAGCTTTGGCGATGCAGACGGAGGCGTGCGGTGGGTGGATGAGTGTGTGGTGGAGCGCGGAGGGATTCACCGTATCGATGCCGAAGATGGTACACTGGTTGCGCAGAGCAATCCGATTGCGTGCCGCAATACAGCACCGCAATTCGCGCTGTACTGGGGGGACTCACACGGCGGTCAGGTGGCTATGGCGGAGAAGATTCCCGACTTTTTCCGGTATGCGCGAGATGTTGCAGCGATTCACTTTGCGGGGTATCAGCGCAACGATCACGTTTTGAGCAAACGCGATTGGGTGTTGCAGCAAGAGACGGAACACGCGTATAATCAACCGGGGCAATTTGTCGCTTTGCCGGGTTTTGAGTGGTCGGCACAAACCACGCGGGGTGGGCATCACAATGTGTATTTTCGACGGCACGATCAGCCGGTCCGCCGGTCTGGACATGAGGGATTGGATGACAAGTCGGACGAGGATACGGATTTGAGGCATATTACAGAGGTCTATGAAGCGTATCGCGGGACGGATACGGTGATTACGGCTCATGTGGGCGGTGAGCATTCCGATTTGCAATACCACGATCCCTATCTGGAACCCGCTGTGGAAGTGACATCGGATCACGGGACATTTGAGTGGATTTTGCAGGAGACCTTTGAGCGCAATTATCGCATGGGATTTTTCGGCGGGAGCGATAGCCACAATGGGCGACCGGGCGGGGATACGCCGGGTTTTCAGCACCGGCGTTATGCCAAAGCGGGATTGGCTGCGGTTTATGCACCGGAGTTGACGATTGAGAGTGTTCTGGATGCGTACAAAGCGAGGCGTATTTACGCGACGACAGGTGCGCGGATTCTGCTGCATACCGCGTGCGAAGACCATTTGATGGGGGAGGAGTTCACAACGGGAAATACGCCGCAGATCTCGGCTTTTGTGGCGGGTACTGCGCCGTATGAGTCTGTGGAATTGTACCGCGGGTTGGAAAGGATTTACAGCCATCCGGTTGAAGGAGAGAAAGACCGCAC
>JAJEAX010000137.1 GCA_022822565.1 Candidatus Latescibacterota bacterium | reverse complement strand
GTTTTTTGGTCGAGTGGCATGGATTCCTGGAGAGAATAGCCGACGGATTGGTTGTCGTAAACGCCATTTTGATGCGGCCAGCGAGCCGTGAGCAATGTGCCCCGAGCAGGTGTGCAGAGCGGGCAAGATGTGAAAGCATTTGTGAATACTGTGCCCTGGGATGATAGGCGGTCAATATTCGGCGTGGGAATGTCGGCACCGAGAAAGCCAAATGCCCAGGCAGGCCATTGGTCGGTGAGGATGAATAAGACGTTTTGCATGATCAGAAGCCTTTCTTCTGCGTTTATCTGCGTTTATCCCTGCTTACACCCGCAGGGACATGCCTGCGGATAGTTCTTTTCGATAATAAACCGATCTTTGCGGTATTTCGCAATCTCAGATTTGCCCTTGATAGATGCACATATAGTCACTATATTATATTACTTTTTATTTCTCCCCTGAATATGCGGCACCCCGCCGTGCATTGATTTTCCCCTCTCCACATGTCTGTACTGTTACGTCACCTTCCAAACATGTGTCCATCAGGATAAGGGATGTCTTATGGCAACAGCAACAAAATCACGCGCTTCTAACGCTACGCAACTCGATTTGCTCTCGCAACCGGGGACCAATGGGAAAGCCAATGGGAGAACCAGGGGCAAGAGCAATGGTGCTCATAACTACGACGAGAGCAAGATTAAGACCCTTTCTTCGCTCGAGCATATTCGGTTGCGTACGGGTATGTATATTGGGCGGCTCGGATCGGGTGCTGATCCCGATGATGGGATATACGTTTTGCTCAAAGAGGTGGTCGATAATGCCGTCGATGAATTTATTTCGGGTTTTGGCACAAAAATCGGTGTGACTATTGACGCCAATCACGTCAGTGTGCGCGACTATGGGCGCGGCGTTCCGCTGGGCAAAATTGTCGAGTGCGTTTCTGTGATCAATACCGGTGCCAAATACAACGACGATGTTTTCCAATTTAGCGTGGGCCTCAATGGCGTGGGTAGCAAAGCGGTCAACGCGCTTTCTACGGATTTTCGCGTGGTTGCCTATCGAGACGGCAAGTACGCCGAAGCCCGGTTTACACGCGGAAAACTCATTGGCGAAAAAAAGGGGAGGACTCGGGAACCAGATGGCTCCCTTTTTGAGTTCACGCCCGATCCGGAGATTTTTGAGGAATACGATTACAATTTCGAATACGTCGAGCGCCGCATGTGGAACTACGCCTGCCTCAATAGCGGTCTCACGCTCGTTTTTAACAAACAGAAATTCGTTTCCAGGCGTGGCTTGCTCGATTTTCTCAGCCGCGAGGTCGATGATTCGGCGCTTTATGAACCCGCGTATTACAAGGGGCAATATCTCGAATTTGCATTTACCCATACGTCCAATTATGGGGAAAATTATTTTTCTTTTGTGAATGGGCAATACACTATTGACGGTGGTACGCATCAAAGTGCTTTTCGAGAGGGTATCTTAAAAGGTGTTAATGAGTTTTACAAGAAGAATTACAGCGGCGTGGATGTGCGAGAATCTATCAATGGTGCTGTTGCGGTCAAGCTCAAAGAACCCGTTTTTGAGTCGCAAACAAAAAACAAACTCGGCAATACCGAAGTGCGCTCGTGGATTGTTGCTGAAACGCGCAGTGCGGTAGTCGATTTTTTGCACAAGAATACCACGGCGGCGCAAAAGCTCCAGGAGAAGATTAATCAGAACGAACGTCTGCGGAGAGAACTCAACGATGTTAAGAAGAAGGCAAAGGAAGTCGCCCGCAAAGTCTCGATCAAAATTCCGCATTTCAAGGATTGCAAATATCACAAGGGCGACAAAAAACGCGGCGATGAATCTACTATTTTTATTACCGAAGGTCCATCTGCTGCCGGGTCTATGGTCGCTGCGCGAGATGTGGAGACGCAGGCTATTTTTGGTCTGAAGGGCGTGCCCCTCAATGTGTTTGGAAAAACAAAAGCCGCGATTTACAAGAATGAAGAGCTCTACAATCTCATGACGGCTTTGGGTATTGAAGATAGCGTTGAAAATCTCCGTTTCAACAATGTGGTTATTGCTACGGATGCCGATTACGATGGTTTCCATATCCGCAATTTGCTGATGACCTTTTTCCTCAATTATTTCGAAGAACTCGTTACTTCTGGTCATGTCTATATTCTGGAGACGCCGATTTTTCGCGTTCGGAATAGCCGTGAGACGCGCTATTGTTATAGCGAAAAAGAACGCAATCAGGCTGTTGCAGATTTGCGAAATCCCGAGGTTACGCGCTTCAAGGGGTTGGGGGAGATTTCCCCTAACGAGTTTGGACAGTTCATCGGAGAGGATATGCGCCTGATCAAAGTCGGCGTGCGCGCTCTCGCCGAGGTTTCAACTACTCTCGAATTTTATATGGGAAAGAACACGCCCGACCGTAGAGATTATATTGTGGAGCATTTGATTTAGAGGAATGAAAAGTATCCGCAGATGAACGCAGATGGACACAGATGAACAGCTATTATATGGCGCACGCCACCAGGTAAAAAATGGCAAAAAAGACCAAAGGCACATCCCCAATATTCTTGGATGACATGCCAAAAGAAAATGCCAATGATATTTATATCCGAAGCCGTCGGCGGCGTATTGTATTTGGATGGTATGGCGGTAAGTTTTCGCATTTGGACTGGCTACTGCCGCTTCTTCCAGAGTGCCATCACTATTGCGAGCCGTTTGCAGGTTCAGGGGCAGTACTGCTGAATCGGGTGCCATCTCCAGTTGAGACCTACAATGACATTGATGGTGAGGTTGTAAACTTCTTTCGCGTATTGCGCGATCAACACGAAGAACTGATAAGAGCCATAGCTTTGACGCCATTTTCCCGTGAAGAATATTATCGCGCTATTCATACAAAAAATGGTGTCAGCGATGTTGAGCGGGCCAGATGCTTTTATATCAAAGCGAGGCAGACCAGGACTGGTCTTGCCCAAACTGCATCGTTGGGGCGTTGGGCAAATTGCAAAAATACGAGTCGCGCCGGAATGTCTGGCGTGGTATCTCGTTGGCTCGGCGGGGTAGGAGCACTTGATGATATTGCACAGCGTCTCATGCGGGTTCAGATAGAGAATCGCCCTGCGGTGGATGTGATTCGTCTTTATGACAGCCCCAAGACTTTGTTCTATTGCGATCCGCCGTATTTGCATGCGACACGAGGCGATGTTAAGTCTTACGGATTTGAAATGGATGAAGAACAGCATCGAGAATTTGCAGAGGTTGTAAATGCGTGCAACGGCATGGTCGCTGTTTCTGGCTATGAGCATCCACTTATGGATAAGCTGTTTGAGCCGGGAAAATGGTTCAAGACTTTGGGATCGCGCAAAACCATTCATTCGACTAAAGGGACTCGCCAGGAAGTGCTTTGGACCAATTATGATCCCAAAAATCAAATGGGACTATTTGAATGAATCCCGATGCCTACGGGTTTTCATCCTGTTCATCCTTTCATCCTGCAAATCCTGATTCTGACGATTTTTAGAGGATTAACAATGGCTTATATCGACAAGTTATTTGACCAGTATTTTTTAGAACACGCTTCTTATGTTGTGAAAGACAGGGCGATTCCCGACATTGACGATGGTTTCAAGCCCGTACAGCGCCGCATTTTACACGCGTTGAAAGAACAGGACGATGGGAAATTTCACAAGGTAGCCAATGTCGTGGGGCAGACGATGAAATACCATCCCCACGGCGATCAGTCGATTTACGGCGCGCTGGTTCATCTGGCTAATAAAGACCTGTTCATCGATAAACAGGGTAACTTCGGCAATATTTATACCGGCGACGAAGCCTCGGCTGCGCGCTATATCGAATGTCGATTGACCCCGCTTGCCAAAGATGTGTTGTTCAATCCGGAGATTACCGAATACATCGAATCCTACGATGGCCGCAATAACGAACCCGTTGTTTTTCCGGCGAAGATCCCCGTGCTTCTCGCGCAGGGCACTGAGGGCATTGCGCCGGGTATGACGACGCGGGTTTTGTCCCACAATTTGATCGAGTTGTTACAGGCGCAAATTGCCTATCTCCAGGGGGAGGAGTTTCAGGTCTTTCCCGATTTTGCAACGGGCGGTTTTGTCGATGTGACCGAATATGCCGATGGCAATGGCAAAGTGCTCGTGCGCGCCAAACTCGATACCAAAAATTCCAAACGCATTGTCGTGCGCGAATTGCCTTTTGGTTCTACGTCTGACTCCCTTATCGCCTCTATTGAAGGTGCAGCCCGGAAAAACAAACTCAAGATCGCGGGTATCAGCGATTATACGGGGGAGGAAGTCGAAATTGAAATTCGCCTTGCCCGGGGCGTGCATACTAAAGATACGGTGGATGCGCTTTACGCCTTTACCGACTGCGAGCAATCTATTAGCGTCAGTGCGCTCGTTATCAAGGATAACCGCCCCCATATCGCCACGGTGAGCGATATTCTCAAACACAATGCCGACCGATTAGTCGATGTTCTCACGGCAGAGCTTAAAATTGAGCAGAGTCAGGTACGCGATAAGTTGCACGCCAAAACCCTCGAACAGATTTTTATCGAGAATCGCGTTTATAAAGCAATCGAGGAAGTCGCCGATTCCAGTGCGATTCACAAGGTGATACGCACGGGTTTGGAGCCTTTTTTTAGTACAATCAGGCGCAAGGTCACGGCAGAAGACCTCGATACGCTTTTACAAATTCCCATTCGGCGCATTTCGCTTTACGATATCACGAAAGCGAAAAAAGAGATGCGTGAGATGCGCGCGCGGCTCAGAGAGATCAAGGCCAATCTCGACAATATTACGGG
>JAJEAX010000155.1 GCA_022822565.1 Candidatus Latescibacterota bacterium | reverse complement strand
CTGGAACGAACAATTGAAGCTGGCGACCCTCGTTGACCTCCTTTGTGTTTTATCCTTGTAAATCGGGAGGCAGTCTCCCAAATTACAACCATGAACATTAACAGAAAAATTCAGACAAAGGTCTCTGGATACGCGGGGTACTTCCCTGTCACGGCAATAAAGCACTGGATTCGTAAATCGATATTAAGGAGATCAACCTAAAGGAGAACCGCAATGGCTGAATCGAAAAGACCCAATATCGTATTTGTCTTCGCCGACGATTGGGGGTGGGGTGACTTGAGTTGCTACGGCCACCAGTTTGTAAAAACGCCAAATCTGGATCGGCTCGCTTCGCAGGGCATTCTCTTCTCACAATTCTATGTTTGCTCGGGTGTGTGCTCACCCAGCCGGGCAGCGGTCATGACGGGTCGATTTCCTGCCCACTGGGGCATACATGGCCATTTTGCCAGTCACGAGCAGAACGCCCAACGCGGCATGCCAGACTGGTTGGATCCCGATGCAACGACCATCACGGGTCTCCTGCAACAAAGTGGCTATGCTGTTGGACACTTTGGCAAGTGGCACCTCGGAAGGGGCGAAAAAGCACCCGATACCACGGCTTATGGGATTGACGAATCCAAAACATTCAATGCGGTCGGACCCGCCATTGAGATTCCCGAAGGCAGATCTCAATCTACAGAGGTAATTGTAGATGAAACCATATCCTTCATCGAAAGACATCGGGATGAGCCTTTCTTTGTTCAAGCGTGGTTGCTTGACACCCACGCCACTCTGGATCCTACAGAGGAGCAGATGGAACCCTATATAAATTTGACCGCTCAAGGCCTGGAAGACAAACACAAAGGTGCACTACGCATCTACTATTCTGTCGTTACCAACGCAGATTACCACATTGGACGGCTCATGGATCGGCTGGATCAACTGGGCCTTTCCGACGACACGATTGTCATCTTCTCTGCTGACAACGGCCCTGAGGATATCCACGTTCGAAATGCGTCACACAGTGGCGTCGGTTCTTCCGGTCCCTTTCGAGGTCGAAAAAGAAGCCTCTACGAAGGCGGTGTGCGAACCCCTTTCATTCTTCGGTGGCCAGGCAGTGGCGGACCAAAAGGCAAAGTTGACAACACGACGCCCTTATGTGCCGTAGATCTGTTGCCTACTTTTTGTTCTATCGCTGGCGTAGCCATTCCCGACAACATTGGTCTGCAGGGCGAGGATATGACAGCCGCCTTTCGAGGTAACTCGATAGATCGCACGACGCCGTTGATGTGGGAGTGGCGATTTCGGGTTCACGGCCATTGCCTTCACAAAAGCCCGATCCTTTCAATCCGCGAGGGTGACTGGAAGCTGCTTCTCAACCCGGACAGAAGTCGTGTCGAACTTTACAACATTCCTGCAGACCCGATGGAACTCGTCAATCACGCCCAATTTGAAGAGACCCTGGTCAAGCAGATGTCAGAGCAAGTCATGGATTGGCAAGCCACACTGCCGGAAGGTCCCATCGATGATGAGGCTGGATCCAACACTTACCCGTGGCCCGGGACGATTTTCCAATCCTGACTTCTGCCAAAACTGAAACACGAGGAGGCTGAAAATGCGAGAAGGTACCAAATCTCTCCGGGAGCACCTTGAAGAATTCAAAACAGTTGGATTTACACTTTTCCCAAAGATGCTGGACGATGTCTGGGTCAAAGCCATGCGGGATTCATTTGAAGAAATTGGTGATCGCCTGCCTAATCCCGATGGCAGTCGTCCCCAGGTTTTTGTGGATGTGCTCGAACACAAACCCGATCTCGTTCTTTCGGCCTTACAAAATGATCGTCGGCCCTCATGTCCAACTCGAATCCATCACATACCGGCGCACGGCACCACAGGACCCAAACACAAATCCAGTACTGGGTTTTCACCGGGACATGTTCGCCGAGTTTCCTCAAGAAGGCATCTACCAAAGGCCCTTACTCTTCAATGCCCTGAGCTATTTGCAGAATCTCGATGATGAAATTGGCCCCCTGCGTATTATTCCAGGCTCACACATGAAAGCCATGGCTTTAACAGAAGAAGAAAGAAAGCAACCCCACCCCGACGAAGTCATCCTTTATCCCAAATCTGGAGATATCGCCGTATTTCACAATGCGATCGTACACTCGGGAACAGCCAATTACTCAAAGGAATACCGATACCTTTTCTTTTTAACGATGAATCATTCCTGGCTTAAACACAGAGCCAATTATTCAGGCCCAATTTCTCAAGCAGTCAAAACGCGAGCACGAGCGACTGGCAATCGGCGATTACTGCGCCTCTTGGGCGAAGATGCAAATGTATTTCGGCGAGCCAACAGTGGATTTATGCAACCCGACGAAGAGAGATGGGAAGAGTGGATCGCTGAGGATGCTGCCGCGCTCAAAGAATGGTCCAGGTAGATCATTATGACCACAAAACCAAATATTGTACTCGTTGTTTCAGACGATCAGGGATATGGAGATGCGGGTTGTTATTGGGATACAGAGGTCGATACACCAACGATGGATGCGATTGCAAAAAATGGGGTGCGTTTTACACAGTTGAGGGTCAATCCACTTTGTGCGCCAACGCGTGCATCTCTTTTTTCTGGGCAGTATTCTTTGGAATGCGGCATGTGGCGTGGCCCATCACTGCCGGGGCAGAAAACAGATACGTTGCCAAGGCGCATTCACGATGATGTAAAACTTTTGCCCGAGTTTTTGCAGGAAGCAGGATATAAAACTGGCATGTTTGGCAAGTGGCATTTGGGATATGATGCACCCAATGTGCCCAATGAACGCGGTTTTGAAGAATTTGTCGGATTCTTGGGTGGTGCACACCCCTATTGGCCTTTTGATGGCAGTCGCCTTTTGCACAATGACCAGCCCATGGTGCATGAAGATCATTTGACGGATGTGTTTACTGGTTATGCGATTGACTTTATTCGAAAACATCGTGATAAGCCGTTTTTTTGTTATGTGCCTTACAATGCTGTGCACGGTCCCTTGTGGCGAGAACAGGCACCCAAAACATCGGGCAAAGCCGAGTGGTTAAAAAAGTATGAAGATCGCGGTATTGAGTTCCCCAAGCGCGACTATTGTGCGGTGCTGGATCATATGGATGATGGTGTGGGTAAAATCATGGCGACATTGCATGAGTTGGCTATCGTAGATAACACACTTGTCATCTACTTGAGCGATAATGGTGCAATGATTGATAAATTTCCGGGCAATAATGGCCCTTTACGCGGGCAAAAAGGAATGACGTATGAAGGTGGAATCCGCGTGCCTGCGGTGATGCAGTGGCCGGGTGTTATTCCCAAAGGGATGGTATCTGATGCAGGTGCTGTGCATTTTGATTTGTTTGCCACTGTGCTGGAAGCGGCTGGCATTGAGATTCCCAAAATGAATGGACAGCATCCAATTCATGGCGTGAGTTTGCTTGCACATTTGAGATCACATGGGCAAGAAGATTTGCCAGGGCGGTATGTGTTTTGGGATTTGTTTGGGAAAATGGGAGCGGTAAAAGACGATTGGAAACTGGTTGGTACAGGCCCTAATCATCGCGGGCAATTTGCCGAGGCTATTCCGGCTATTGAAGAATTGCAATTTGAATTGTACAAGCTCGATCAGGATATTGGCGAAGCCAATGATTTAGCCAGTCAATATCCCGAGATTTATAACGATCTTAAAAGCCAACTCATTGACTGGTTTCAACGGGCGAAAGGATCGTGATGATGGGTGATAACAACAGCGGTTCCTACCCGAATATCGCGATCAGCCCTTTTACACATCCACAGAAACAGGATAAGAGATGAAAAGCATTGTGGTAATCACCATTGAGCATCTTGCCGCTCGCGCATTGGGATGCTATGGCAATCCCGTCAAAGCGACACCTCATCTGGATCGCTTTGCCAGCGAAGCCGTCAGGTTTGAAAACTGCACCGTACCTTCTCCGCTCTGCGTCGCATCACGGGTCGCATTTTTCACGGGTCGTTATCCCAGCGTTACAGGTTCCAGAGACAACACGCTGTTGATGCAAGAAAAGGAAGGGTTTCATCTTCCAGGGCTATTGAAAGATGCTGGCGTCGGCTGTGGCCTATTTGGGAAAAACCACTGTTTTCCAGATGCCGAAACTGCAGGATTTGAAGTGTGTATTGAAGAGTCACCACTTCGGCAAAAGCAGAGAGAAGCCTATGGGAAACCATTTCCTGGGCCTGCAATACCCATCGACCCATCCGTGTTCGAATCACAAACAAGACGTTTCCGTTGGGGAGATCACCCAAACCCAATCTGGTATGGCGGAACCTATCCTTTTGATCCTGCTGAATCTCCAGCAAGAGCCAACGTGAATCATGCCCTCGATTATCTTGAACGGAAGGGTGACGAGCCTTCGTTTGTGTGGTTGAGCTTTTCCGATGTTCATCCGCCCTATCGGGCTCCCGAACCTTTTGCCACGATGTACAGACCAGAGGACATGCCTCTCCCACATAGACCTGAGGGTGAATTGGACTCAAAACCATTCGTTCAGCAAGTCTATTATCACGGCGGATGGCTACATCTCATGGATGACGAGCAGCTGCGGCAGACAATGGCGTATTACTACGGCATGCTCAGGCACCTGGATGAATGCTTGGGCAAATTCTTTGATGGACTAAAAGCGCTTGGTCGTTGGGACGACACCATCATTGTTGCCACAGGTGACCACGGTGAGTACCTGGGCGAACACGGACTCATTCGGAAAACAGCTGCATTCTACGACTGCATTGTCCAGGTTCCATTGATCGTAAGGGATTTGGAACATGCACGGGATGGTGCAACAAACGCACTGCAAATTGAGCAAATCGACTTGATGCCTACATTACTCCAGAGTAGCGGCATCTCGATCCCGCCGGGTGTTCAGGGCAGAAGTGTGATAGATATGATGTCGGGTATGGCTCCAGAAAGAGATTGCACCTATGCGGAAGTTGGCAGTCGTCAGCCATTGCCAGAGGGGGGACCAAAAGCAGAACTGGACGCGCTGAAAGCCGGCATAAGTCGGACGGATCCCGTACCTGAATTGCCACTGGTTGAGTCCGGAACGTTCTTCCTTTCTCGGGGTCGCATGGTTCGAAACCAGAAGTGGAAATACGCACATTATGTGAATGATCGTTCTGAACTTTACGACTTGCAGAACGACCCGGGCGAACTGGTGAATCTGGCAGGAAACCCGGATTATCGAGATCGGGAAGAAGCCATGCGCAGCAGGCTGCTGGAACGAACAATTGGAGCTGGCGACCCTCGTTGACATCTTGAACGTAACTTCAATTCGTCCGCAACGCGAAAGGAGATCAACCTATGCAACCAGTCCATCCAATGAGCGACGAGAAATTGGATGCACACGTAGCCGACTTGCAAGAAAACGGTTATGTCATCCTGCGAGAGCAAATCGCACCCGGGTATCTCGACCCTCTCCGGGATATCGCCCAGCGTGCTGCGGATGATTATATCGCCGAGTGGCAAGGGGGAATGAAGTTGCCTGAAGTGCGCATTCTCGACGGAAAGGGGAAACGCAATTTCACAATCAATCCGAACGCCCGCGCCTGTTTCATGTGGGGTAAAGCGGCCATGGATCTGCTCGATCACGACACCGTTCACGGGATCTGCGAGCGCGCTCTGGGTACTTACCATTTTTTGGATCTCGTTGCCAACACCGTACGCTATCACCCGGAAGCGAGGCAGGGGCACTTCCATCGCGACTTCAGGCCCGGCCTCACGGACGAAGGCAAGCACAACGGCCTGTGGTTCTTCTTTATGCTCGACGGCTATTCAGCGGAAAACGGCGGCACCCGGTTGATTCCGGGCACGCATTGTTTCAAAGCCGACGAACCCGAAATGATGGATCCCGAGCCGGATTCAGACAGCAACAAGATCCAGGCGACTGGCGATCCGGGTGATTTACTGATTGTAAACGCGGGGGGCCTGCATTGCGCGGGCGTAAATCAGACTCACAAGCCCCGGCGCACCCTGAACATCCGCATCGTACCAAACGGCGACCGGCTATTCTACAATGCTTGGGAACTGGCCGGGCCTGAGCTGCAAGCGAAATCCAGTGCAAGGGTCAAGCGCTTCTTGCAGCCGCCAGCCAACCGCATTGCTGAACTGCGAACCGACTGGCGCGTGACGCCTCGTCGGGAAAAATCATAAACGGAGGAATATCATGCAGTATAGAACGCTTGGGAAAACGGGGTGGAATGTGAGCGCTGTCTCCATGGGATGCTGGGGCCTCGGCGGACAGTGGGGGCCAGTTGAAGAAAAGCAGGCCCTCGACACCATCAACGCGGCTCTCGATGCAGGCGTTAATTTGTTTGATACCGCGGATGGCTACGGTTGTGGTCAAAGTGAAATCTACACAGGCAAAGCGCTGAAAAGCAAGCGGTCTGAGGTCTATATCGCGACAAAGGTTGGCAACTGGGGACGCCGCCAGGGAGATCCCCTCGGGTACAGGACGATCTACAGCATCATCAATTGTTGTCACGCAAGCCTTTACCGTCTCAATACAGACTATATCGACCTGTATCAGTGTCACATCGGAACCCCGGAACATCCCGAGATCTTTGTCGAAGCCTTTGAGTTGTTAAAGAAAGAGGGAAAGATCCGTCACTACGCGATATCCACCAACGATCTGGATTCGCTCAAAGCGCTAAACTCAGAGGGTGCCTGCACATCGTGTCAGATCAACTACTCGCTCCTTAACCGGGGGCCTGAAAGGGACATCCTCCCCCACTGTCTGGACAACAATATCGGAGTGTTATTGCGAGGCCCAATCGCTCAGGGTCTTTTGGCGGATAAATTTACCGCAGATACAATATTCGACGATTCGGTTCGAGATCACTGGAACCCAGGAGAAAGCCAACGCGATGATTTTCTCGCCAGACTCGACAAGGTAGCAGCGATTCGCGAGTTAGTACCCGAAGGCAGGAACATGGTTGATCTCGCGCTCAAGTTCACCCTCGCCAATCCTGCCGTCACCTGTCCCATCCCCGGAATGAAAACACCCGAGCAGGCAAAACAAAACGCAGCCACTGCCAATGGCGAGCTCGATCAAGCTACTCTGAAAAAAATAGACGCGATCTGCCCGCCCGGAAAATCAGCATGAGGATGGTCTTGAAGCGGTGGATGCAGATGGTAATGTAGATGTGCCAGATGGACCCGGGATGGGCGTAGAGTGGAATTGGGATGCAATAAATAAAATGACTGTAGAAACAAAGATTATCGACTAAAAAGTTCAAACAGCGCATCAGGGGCTGCGGAGAAACTCTTTATGAAAAATGTAATCGTCTTCCTACTTGTCCTTTTTGCCGCTCCGGTTTGGTGTTTTGCCGATATCAAAGATGAATCTTGCAAAGGAGAACGCATATGAGTCAGGCGAGCAGAGAATCCGTTCAGACCGCTGGAGCGACAACACCTGACCCGCCGGAATCCACCACTGGAGCAGTCGAGATCCAGGGATTTGAGGAAGCGGTAACCGATACAGAGGCCGCAAAGAACTGGCAACCTGTTTCCGACCGAAAAATCCGGGTAGGCATCGCAGGCTACGGCGTCTGTGGTTTTGGCGCGAAATTCCATTTTCAGGACCACCCAAATGTGACAGTCGCTGCCGTTGCCGATCTGGATGCCGATAAGTGTGCCGAACTTTCAAAGTTATGCCGCTGCGAGACGATGTATTCCTCGTGTGAAGAGATGAACCAGGACGATTCGCTTGAGGCCGTCTTTATTGCCACCGATGCGCCGAGCCACGCCCGGCTGGCCATCGAAGCACTCAAGGCTGGCAAGCATGTCGCTTCGGCTGTCCCGGCTGTGTTTGGATCCCTGGAGGATGCCGATGCGCTCTTTGAGACCGTCAAGACGACAGGTCGCAAGTATATGATGTTTGAAACGTCCTATTTTCATCATGACCTCTATTGCATGCGGGAGATGTACAGGGCCGGAGACCTGGGTAAGGTTATCTACGCCGAAGGCGAATACTGGCACTACTTTGGCACGCCGCTATCTGCGCATAGGAGGTGGCGAACTGGCTTGCCCCCGCAGTGGTATCCCACACATTCGAATGCTTACTATGTGGGGGTGACCGGTGGCAGCTTCACCGAGGTTTCATGCATGGGCATACCAAGCTCAATCGATCACCTGAAGCCAGAGAACAATGAATTTCAAAACCCGTTTGGAACCGAAATCGCCCTGTTTCGCACCAGCGAAGGCGGCATGGCCCGCATGGCAGTCAGTTGGGACACGCCGGGGCAGGGTGGGGAAAGAGGCCGGATACGCACGCAAAATGGGACCTATTACGGCGAGTTTCGAAGTGGCCAGAAGGATCAGGTGCCGCCAGCCATCACTCGTCCACCGCTTCCTCCAGGGGTCGGTGCCGGTGGCCATGGCGGTTCCCACGGTTATCTGATGAGCGAGTTCGTCGAGGCGATTCTGCTAGATCGCGACCCCCTTATAGACATTGCCCAATCCCTGAATATGACGGTCGGCGGCATCGTCGCCCACGAGTCGGCACTTAAGGACGGTGAATTGATGAAGATCCCGCAATACGTTCTGTAAATCAAGGAGGAAGGAGATCATTGAATTCAGGACACCTCGCACTACCTCACCTGACGCTTCTCTGTCAGCAAAACATAGATAAGTAAGTGATTACTTGATCCCATAATCCTATTTGGTTATTATATTGTGGGGTTTACATTACAGACTATCATTTGGGAATTATCTCACACATGCTATACTTTCGCTCATTTCTTTTAATCTGGCCCATATTTGTTTTTGGGTGTTCGCCCAGGTCTGCAAATCTCACCCTTCCTTTTGAACCTCCCAAAGCTTTTTCCAGTCATGCATCACAGGCGCTTTCTGAACAGTGGTGGACTGCTTTTGGAGATGCGCGTATGGACAGCCTGGTCGATCGCGCATTGCAGTCCAATTTCAGTTTGGAGACGGCGTGGCATCGGTTGCGAAGTGCACAGGCTGTTGTGGATCGCGAAGGAGCTGACCGGTTTCCAACGCTGGGCGTATCCGGGCGCGGTGAGATTCAACGTCCAGAGTCTGAAAATAATGCACAGATCCGTTTGGGCATCACGTCTGAATACGAAATAGATCTGTGGGGGCAGATTCGCTCGGGTGTGGATGCCGCGCGTTATCGCGCACGGGCGACTGAGGCGGATTATCAGACTGCGGCATTGTCGCTTTCTGCAGAGGTCGTGCGTACTTATTTTCAGTTGATGGAAGCACAAAGTCAGCACGAACTTTTTGAGCATCAGATCGAGACCAACCAGCAAGTGCTGAGTCTGATTCGAGCGCGTTTTGGCAGTGGGCAGATTCGCAGTGTGGATATTTTGCGACAAAGGCAATTGATCGAATCCACACGCGAACAAAAAATCGCGACAGAATCCAGAATCGAGGTGTTGGAACACCAGCTCGCTGTTTTGTCGGGTTATGCCCCTCAGGATGGCATTGCCTATACGCATCGCGCTTTGCCAGATCTGCCACCGCTGCCGGATACGGGTTTGCCCGTTGAGTTGATTCAGCGACGTCCAGATGTCAAAAGGGCTTATAACCTGCTGCTGGCGTCGGACCGCGATGTAGCGGTCGCTATCAGCAATCGGTATCCGCGTTTGAGCCTGACAGCATTGGCATCGGGTGATGATCGCGGTGGTCTGTTTAAAGATTGGGTGGGCAATCTGATAGGCAATCTTTTGCTGCCTGTTATCGATGGTGGCGAACGGGGAGCAGAAATCAAACGCAATAAAGCCAACAAAAGCGCACAACTCTCGGCTTATGGACAGACGGTTTTGACGGCATTTGCCGAAGTGGAAAATGCATTGGTTCAAGAACAAAAACAGGTTGAACGCATCGCGAGTCTCGAAGCGCAGGCCGATCTGGTGAGGCAGACATATGACCAGTTGAGGCTGGAGTATTTAAATGGCATCAGCGATTATCTCGACGTGCTCACCGCGCTGACAAACGAACAGAGGCTCCGGCGAGCGTTGATCTCTGCGAAACTCGATTTGCTGGAATTCCGCATTGCGCTTTATCGGGCGCTCGCAGGTGGTTTTGAAATTGCTCGTAAGTTTAAGATAAATCATTAAACGGATAGGCATAACGTGGATAGCAAAAAAACACTGATTATTTGTTTTTGTATTTTGATTTTGGGTGCAGGTGTTACTGCACTGATTTTTATGACGGAGCCTACGGCGACGCGCGTTGCGGCGACTAAGAAAACCGCGATGCTCGTTGATGTGGTGGAGGTGCAACGCGGTACGTATCGCCCTGTGATTGTGGCGACGGGGACGGTTCAAGCAGAACAGGATATCACCTTGAGTCCACAAGTCGGTGGACGGGTACTTTCGCTGTCATCGGCTTTTACGCCGGGCGGGTTTGTCAAAAAGGGTCAGGTACTGTTGCAGATTGATCCGGCAGATTATCAGAATGCACTTTTGGAAAAAAAGAGCGACCTGCGTCGTGCCACTGCTGATTTGAATATTGAGATGGGACGGCAGAATGTGGCGCAGAAAGACTATCAGATTCTGAATGAGACGCTGTCGGGTGAGCTTGAGGCGCTTGTGCTGCGCCAACCTCAGCTCAATGCAGCTCGGGCACGGGTAGAAGCGGCGCAGGCGGCGGTGAATCAGGCTGAACTGGAATTGCAAAGAACAACCATTAAAGCACCTTTTGACGCGCACATTTTAAGTCGCAATGCCAATGTGGGTTCTCTGGTTTCGCCACGCGATAATCTCGGGCGTCTGGTTGGTCTGGATACATACTGGGTGGTGACGACCATTCCGCTTTCCAAAATCCCGTGGCTTTCTTTTCCCAACAGCGAGGCAGAAAAGGGGTCGTTGGTACAGATTCGCAATCGTGTGACCGAAAAAAAAGGTGCTTATCGCACAGGCTCTCTTCACAGACTCATTGGTGCTTTGGCAGAAAAGACACGTATGGCGCAGGTACTGATTTCTGTTTCTGATCCGCTTGCTCATCGGGATGGATCTGACCATCTGTCTCCATTGATGATTGGCGCATTTGTCGAGACGTATATTGAGGCCAACGAAATTTCCAATGTGGTGCGTCTGGCACGCGATTATATCCGGGCTGGCAATACGGTCTGGGTGATGAAAGACGGTCTGTTGCAGATTCGGTCTGTTGAGATCGTTTTTCAAGATGCCGACTATGCTTATATATCGGATGGGTTGCAAGACAAGGATCGGGTGGTTACGACCAATTTGTCTCGAGTCGCTGATGGTGCAGAATTGCGTGTGAAAAGCGTTGGAGAGGAAGATCCTAAACCCCTGGGAGACACCCGGTGATGAATGACACACAGGATACATTTGAAGAAGCACGAGGCCCGATTGCCTGGATGGCACGCAATGCTATTGCGGCCAATCTGTTTATGGTCATCCTCGTTGGGGGCGGAATCTGGACGGCTTTTAATATCCAGAAGGAGGTCTATCCGCAGTATGAACTGGATATCGTCTCGGTCAGTGTGGGCTATCCGGGTGCGGCACCTGCGGAGGTGGAACAGGGGATTTTACAACCGATAGAAGAAGCTGTGCGCGGTGTGCAGGGGATCGAGGAGATGACATCGCAGGCTCGCGAAGGACGTGGGCGTGTGACCATTGAACTGGTGCCGGGCACCAACCGGGGAAAAGCCTTTCAGGATATTGATCAGGCAGTCAATCGGATTCGGACATTTCCCGATGATATAGAACAACCCGAAGTCAGCCTGAGGGCGCAACAGCGCAATGTGATGGATATTGGGCTGTATGGCGATGTGGATATCGGTACGCTGAGAAGTCTGGCCGAACAGCTAAGGGATCGATTGCTGAGCGATCCGACCATTACACAGGTTGAGCTTGGCAATGTGCCAGAATACAGGACGCATATTGAAATTCCCCAGCACAGGTTGCGTGAATATGGTCTTACACTGCGCGATGTGGCACGCGTGATTGTTTCGTCGAGTGAAGACATTCCTGCGGGTTCTGTAGATACGGGTACGGGTGAAATTTTGTTGCGCATGAAAGAGCGCAAGCAGTGGGCCGATGAATATGGTCGTATTGTGATTATCCCTTCAGAAGGAGGTGGTGGGGTTACACTGGCGGACCTGGCAATGGTCACGGATGGCTTTGAAGAAGGCGGATTTCACGAACGGTTTAATCGGCAGCTTACAGTTGGTGTGGATATCTACCGAATTGGGAATCAATCGCCACTCGAGATTGCTGAGGCTGTTAAAAATATCATGGCAGATTTTGAGACCACCCTGCCGCCTGGTGTGAAGTATCGGATCGACAGCAACAGTGCAGAGGATTACAAAGATCGGTTGTTTTTGCTGATCGAAAACGGGGTGCTGGCTATTGTGATTGTTTTGCTTATTCTGGCGATGTTCCTCGAATTTCGGCTTGCATTTTGGGTGATGATGGGGATGGCCATTTCTTTTATTGGCAGTCTGGTGTTTCTGCCTGCTATTGATGTAAGCATCAATATGGTTTCTATGTTTGCATTTTTGGTGGTGCTCGGCATTGTAGTGGATGATGCGATTGTTGTGGGTGAAAATGTACATGAATATCGGGAACAAGGGATGAGCCCGATGCAGGCGGCCATTGCGGGTACCCGTGATATTGCCAAGCCGGTTACGTTCAGCATTTTGACTACGATTGTGGCTTTTGTGCCGCTTTTATTTATGCCCGGCACCACGGGAAAATTCTGGTGGCCATTGCCTGCGGTTGTGATCACTGTGCTGGCTGTGTCTCTTTTGGAGGCGCTGTTTATTTTGCCCGCACATCTCGGGCACCTTTCAAAACGCGCTGTTTCGCCGGTAAATGGCACTGCACATCGCTGGCAACGATCTATTGCCAGCCATTTCAATCGGTTTATCGACCAACACTATCGCAGGTTTCTGGATGTATGCATTCGGCATCGATACGTTACAGTTGCATCTGCTGTTGCACTGCTGGTGATGGTAGGCGGTTATGGATACAGCGATCATATGGGTATGATTATGATGCCCGAAGTTTCTGCCGATGAGATTGAGGCGGGTATCCGATTGCCCGTGGGGACCACGCAAGATCAAGCAGCTCGGGTTGCACATGAGGTGACCGAATCAACCCATCGCATGTTTGAAGCGCACAACCTTTATCGCGTGGCCGAAGGGATTAAAACCAATGTGCGCGGGGGGAGTTTTATCGATGTAGAAATTGTGATGAAACCGCCCGATGAACACGATATGACGACAGGAGAGATCATCTCGCTATGGCGCGATAACATCGGGGATATTGATGGTGTCAATCAGATTACGTTTGAGGCCGAGAGTGGGCCGGGCGGTTGGCAACAGGATATCAGCGTCGATTTGAGCCATTCAGATATCGATGTGTTGGCCAAAGCCAGTCGGGCATTTTTAGAGCGCGCCGAAGGGTTTGAAGAGACGCACGATGTGAGTGACAATTACAATAAAGGTAAAGCGCAGTTTGATTTTGTGTTGCGTCCGGAAGGCCGAAATTTGGGATTGACGCCGGTTGAGGTAGGGCGTCAGTTGCGCGATGCGTTTTACGGCGCACTGGCGATGCGTCAGTTGCGCGGTACAAATGAAATTGAAATGCGCGTGAAATTGCCGATGGCAGAGCGAAAGGATATTCGTCATCTCGAAGAATTTGTCGTGCGTACACCTGATGGCACAGAAGCGCCTTTGATGGATGTGGTAGATATTGAGCGTGGCGAAGCGTTTACAAGTATTAACCGGCGAGATGGTCGGCGCGTGGTGACGGTGAGTATGGATGTGGAACCCAAGCGAGCGATGACGCGCGTTATGGAAGCGATTAACACCGATGTGTTGCCACAAATTCGCGCTGAGTATCCTGGATTAACCTGGACGTTTCAGGGGACGCAGGCTGAGATGCGCGAGTCAACACAGGCATTATGGAGCGGTTTTGCCATGGCGATGGCCATTGTGTATATGTTACTCGCCATTGCTTTTGGCAGCTATGTCCAGCCCTTGATTGTGATGGCGGCGATTCCGTTTGGGATTGTGGGCGCTGTGATCGGTCATATTTTGCTGGGTTATGATTTATCGCTTATCAGTTTGATGGGCGTGATCGCCTTGTCGGGTGTCGTGGTAAATGACTCACTGATTATGATCGATTATGCAAATAAAAGGCGTGCCCAGTGTTCGGCTTTTGAGGCGATTCATACTGCTGGACTTCGGCGCTTCAAGCCGATTATTTTGACGACGTTGACAACCTTTGGTGGTTTGACACCGATTATTTTGGAGACATCCCGCCAGGCTTATTATCTCATTCCTATGGCAATCTCTCTCGGATTTGGTATTGTTTTCGCGACGTCTATAATTCTTTTGTTGGTGCC
>JAJEAX010000163.1 GCA_022822565.1 Candidatus Latescibacterota bacterium | reverse complement strand
AGAAAAGAGGAAAAAGCACTTGCGAAAGCCCAGCGCAAGTGGGACAAAGTTAAGAAAACCAAATCACCACAAAGAGAAAAGTGTCGTAAGACTGTTGCCAGAGTGCATGAGCGTATCCGCAATAAACGACATAATTTTGTGCATCAAGAAACAAGAAAAATGGTCAATCGCCACGGGTTCATTGCCGCAGAGAAACTCGATGTTCAAGACATGCAACAAAATGCAAAAGGCCGTGGGTTGTCTAAATCCATAGGTGACGCAGCATGGTCAATGTTTCGGCATTGCCTCCAATACAAAGCGGAAGAAGCTGGTATTGGATTCAAACCTGTCAACCCCAAATACACAAGTCAGACATGCTCTGGATGTGGTATTGTAGAGAAAAAACCACTCTCCCAACGATGGCATGCATGTGAGTGCGGGGTGTCTCTCGACAGAGACCACAACGCTGCGATAAACATATTGACGTTGGGGCTACAACGTCAGGTGGAATGCATGTGCCCGAATGATTTTATCGGGTAACCACCAAGAAGCCCAACTGCTTCAGCGTTGGGAGTAGTCACGATACCATTGACTTTTTGCTGTGATCGCATATTTTGTTCACGATATTGGATATGATGAACAGAAGCGTTCGCTATTGCAAAACCTCTCGCAGTATCACAGATCGGTAAGGGTCCCATGCAAGGTGTACCAATAAATATTGATAACCTGATCCACGCCAGATCGGTTGAAGACAACCGCAGAGAGTTCAAAGCAACCTGGAATGACGCCGTAAAGGAATCGGTGGTTCGGAGCGTGTGTGCATTTGCGAATGACTTGCTCAATCTAAACGGCGGGTACATCATCCTGGGTATCGACACAGATGAACAGGGCCGCCCCATATTGCCCCCGCGCGGTCTCGGTCATCTCGATCTCGATCATATCCAAAGAGAGATATACGGACAGTGTAATCGCATTGATCCCATGTACCAGCCACTCGTATTCCCCGAGACATACCGCGGTGAAACGATACTGATTATTTGGGCACCCGGCGGCGATAATCGGCCCTATCAAGCTCCGAAACGCGGACGCAGTGGTGAACGGGAATACTACGTGCGGCAAGGCTCCAGCACTGTTGAGGCGAGGGGTGAAATACGCACCCAGCTCATAGAGCAAACGGCACGGATACCGTTCGACGACCGGCGTAGCCTGATTGCCAAAGTCGAGGACATATCTCCTATGCTGGTCCGCCGATTTCTTTCGGATGTACGAAGCGATTTGATACAGATCGGAACAAATGTCGCAGACAGCGACCTGTATCAGCGGATGCGAATCGTCGTCCGCCTCAATGACCACTACGCACCGCGCAACGCAGCCATCCTGTTCTTCAACGAGACCCCGGACAGTTTCTTTGACGGTGCGCGAATCGAGATTGTGCAGTTCGGTGACGATGCGGGAGGCGATTTAATCGAAGAGAGAACCATTACCGGACCGCTCAACGAACAGATCAAACTCACTTTAGACCACCTCAATTCACTCACAGACGTTATGCTAAAAAAACGACCGCGAGAGGCCGAAGTAGATCGCGCGGTCACATATCCCTACGAGGCGATGGAGGAAGCGGTCGTCAACGCCGTGTACCATCGTTCTTATGACAACCTGCGCGAACCCACGAAGATATATCTATACCCGGATCGCATGGAGATAATCAGTTATCCGGGACCGCTTCAAGGCATTGAGGCACGCCATCTCGTTCGGGATGGTGTTGTACCTCCTGTACCTGCGCGCAATCGACGAATAGGTGAGTTTTTGAAAGAATTGAGACTGGCCGAAGGCCGAGGAACAGGACTGCCCAAAATTCGCCGTCGAATGGCAGAAAATGGGTCTCCAGAACCTCTATTCGACTACGATGAAGGGCGGACGTATTTTCGCGTTATCCTGCCTGCTCATCCGCGTTACAAGGTTATTCATGCTTTGAGAGAAAGCGCGTTGTTGTGGTCAACAGGCGAGCGTGACGCGGCACTTTCACATTTGAAAAGAGCCTTTGATACCCAGCCGAGTTCGGGCGCATTGGCAAGCCAACTCATAGACCATCTGATAACGATGGATGACCTCGCAACAGCGGAACGCGTTTTTACGCAGTTTGATTCTCAGTCCGTGAAGGCCGAAACCGCCCAGCCATACCTGGTGTATGCGGCAGCGTTACTCGACAGAAACCAACCCCAAAAAGCACGCCGAGTTTTAGATATGATGCCGTCATCCGGCGCATCAGAAAACACGCATGAAACAGCAAGACTCCGGAAGCGGTTGGACGAGTTTTGATTTTGCAATAACTTCCGAGCAACTACCTCTACAAATCGACAACTCGGGGGTTTGGCTGGCTTTTGCGTCCGTGCAAATACGCGTCGTTTTCCGAAGGCCATCGCATGCGATATTGCTTGCTGCGCTGGCGTTTGTATCCGGCATTGTAATAATTACTCGTCGCCATCCAACTGAGCAAATCCGCGAACATCTCACCTTTCACATCGGCGTATTCAGACCTATCCCAAACATTCCACAACTCTCCGGAATCCCGATCTAAATCATACAACTCGCCTTCTGATTGCCCGATATGATACACCATCTTATGGGTCTGTGACCGCATCATAATCTGATAGTTATCCTCGCAAAAAACGTATTTTCGAGGCTCGGGCGTCTCCCCATTCAAATACGGCATCAAAGAGCGCCCCTCCAGATAGGTCGGAACAGCTATTCCCGCAGCCTCTAAAATCGTCGGACCCAAATCCATAAGCGAAACCAGATCGCGCGTTTCGCCTGGCCGATCAACAGATTTCGGCGTGCGAATCATCAGCGGAATATGCACAATCGGATCGTACATCAACCACTTATACGCCAACCCGTGATCGCCCAGCATCTCGCCGTGATCCGAACAAAAAATCAACAAACTATTCTCCAACCACCCCCGCGCTTGCAGGGCATCCAGAATCTCGCCCAGCTTTTCATCAACCGTCGAAATATTCCCGTAATAATGCCGCTTCATCTCGGCGAGTTCATCATCTGTGCGCCCGCGCAAATCGATTTGCGATTCGTGGTCAGTCGTCGCGTGCATATCCAGATGCGCCGCATGCTGCGGCGGCTTCTCCTCCAACTCCCCATCGCGCTTAACACACGGCGGCATCTCCCGATCGCGATACAGATCCAGATGCCGCGGCAGAGGATCCCAGGGTTCGTGAGGTCCCGTAAATCCAACCTGGAGAAACAGCGGTTTATCGCCCTGGTGATTGCGAATCCAGTTCAGCGCGGAATTACCGATAAACACATCACTGTGAAACCGCTCCTCCTCGTGCCACACAACCCCCTGACATTTATTGAGCCATTCGGGATCTGCCTTATTGCGATCATTGGGCCGCTTCACATTGTGAAACGTCATGTACCTGCCCCAATCGTCATCTGCCCCGCCACCGTCCAGTGCCTTATTCGTGGGATTTTCCACAATAACGCGCTCGTGAAATCCACCCGGAACATCGCGCGGCGTCAGGTGCATCTTGCCAATATTCACGCAATAGTAGCCCGCATCCGATAAATCCTGCACCCAGTTGCGGTGATTTGCCCAGTGATCAAAACTATAAACGCCCGTCGTATGCGGGTACATACCCGTAAAAATCGCCGCCCGCGACGCCACGCAGGTCGCACCGGGACAATACGCCTGCCGAAACGACACACTCTCACGCGCGAGCCGATCCAGCGTGGGCGTAACCATATAATCATATCCCCAGGCGTGAATAGTATCAAAACGCTGCTGGTCTGTAATCACAAAAATAATATGCGGCTTACCCTCAAACATCCTGCCTCCTCATGTCCCCAGCGCAAAATGCGCCCCTGACAAAACCTGTGACGAAGCCACGCGATCGAGAATCCGCAGACGCAACTGACTCTCAACCTCGGCCATCTCGGGCAAACCCGCGAGATTATTCACCTCATCGGGATCTTCTTGCACATCGAAAAGCAAATAGGGCTGCCCCTCGCGGTTCAACACAATTTTCCATTCGCGATTCAACAACATAATTTCCCCACCGTATTCCGATATCGCCTCTGTGCGGTGTTCCCGCGTCGGATCTTCCAGAACGGGACAGGCCGATTTGGCAAACTGCCTGAAATTCAGTTCACCACCTGCAAGCTCGACCAGCGTCGGTCCCACATCAAACCACTCAATCGGACTGTCGCACACAGAACCAGCGACATCACCACTCGCCGTATCGGGCGTGCGAATCAGCAGGGGAACCCGCACCGCGCCATTTAAGAGATTGCTCTTATAAATAAAACCGTAATCCCCATTCATCTCGCCGTGATCCGACATCAGCACAACGACCGTATTATCCATCTCGCCGCGCTGTTCAATCGCATCGAAAATCTCGCCAATCTGATCGTCGATCAACGCGACATTGCCCGCGTAATTTGCGCGCAACAACTTATCTTCCCCAGGTTCAAACGGTATCTTTTGTTTGGCATCTAACAAACCCCGTGGACGCTCGCGATCATCCCCTATAGGAACAACCGGATCGGGCATATCTTCCGGATTGTACCGGCTATAATGGGGCTCTGGCGTATCCCACGGTTCGTGCGGCCCGCCAAAACTCACCCAGCAAAACCAGGGCTGATCGCGGTCATATCCCGCCAGGTACTTCTTCGCCTGCTGCCCCACATACACATCTGCATAATCTTCAAAAGGCAATGTCGAAGGTCGCGTCACCCAGGGTTTATTGCTAAAACGCTCATCGAAATCCGCCTTATATGCTGCCCACAACCCCTTCTCTTCCCACATCGCCGTCATGTATGACAGACATCGCGCACTCGCCCTCGGCCCGCCGATCTCATCCACATCATCAAGCCCATAACTGTTCATCAGATGCTCGCGATCCCTCAAATCGCCTCCGTGCGGGTGTAAATGCGTCTTACCAAACAGACTCGTGCGATACCCCGCATCGCGCACAGCCTGCATCCACGTTGGACAATCTGGCGATAACGTGTGGTTCTGATTATCCCACACCCCCGTATTGTGCGGATAGTGCCCGGTAGCCAGACTCAACCGCGTTGGAATACACACCGGCGAATTGCTCACACAATTTGAAAACCGCACGCCCTCTGCCGCAATGCGATCCATATTGGGCGTCTCCAGCCAATCGCTCACACAACTCAGCGCATCCCACCGCTGCTGATCGGTCATAATCATCAAAATATTCGGTTTGCTCATGTACTATCCTTTCAAAATTGTCTTTGGGAACTATCTCGTCCAATATAAATGCCCCAAGTGAAATTGGCAACGTTCTTAAGAATCTGTTGTGGTATCTTGATTCGCTTGCTGCAACAGCAAAATAATCTGATCTAACCGCTTCAGAAATCCATAGAGAAAGGCAAAAATCGTACACCACAATCCCACGATAAAAAGCCCACCGGTAATCGCCATCAAAATCAAATCATAGCGCGTTAATTCTGGCATCTTTCCTCCTTAAAATAGGGTACGCTTGCTTGCTCGCTTGCTATTCTAATTCAATTGCCTTATGTTCCCAATGATTCTGAGGAACAAACACTTGTCTATAATAGTCAAAAATAAAACTGATCAAAGGACAGTATCATGCGTCAATACCTGTGGATCGCAATATTTTTAGTCGGATGCGGTAGCACCACTGCGCCGCCCCCCACCGAACCCGAACTCACCGCCCAGCACGCGCGCCTGGAACCCGTGCAGTTTCAAACGCCAGACGGCTTTCTATTATTTGGCACGCTCTTTTCTTCTCCCAACCACCCCGCACCTCGCCCGGCAGTCATCCTGCTCCATCCATTTAACCAAAACCACTTCCAGTGGGCGGACTTTATTCCCGAACTCGTTGCCGAGCGGGGCTATATAGCACTCGCCTTTGACCTGCGCGGACATGGCAACAGCATCTTTCGCAATGGGCAACCCGTCACAATCCAGAACTTTTCCTTTGACGACTTCAACCAGATGCCGCTCGACGTCGTCGCTGCAATTGCATTTCTAAAAACCCGCGCAGAAGCCGATCCCAACCGCATCGGTGTCATCGGTACAGACATCGGTGCCAATATCGCCTTTGTGAGCGCAGGGCTATTCCCCGATATAAAAGCAACCGTATCCGTTTCGCCCGACTTTCGCGAAAACCAGGCGCAGGAAATTCTCATTGGCACCAATATTCCCGGTTTTGCACCGCGCAACATTCTCTACCTCGCAGCTTTTGGCGATGGATATGCCTACACCTCGTCTCAAACCATGTCTGAATTGACCCGAGGGGTTACTGCCGTAGTCGGCTACCAGGGCGCGGGACGTGGACTTGATTTGCTCGCCCAGGGCAACGCGTGGACAACCGTCCTGGACTGGCTCGACCAAAACCTATAAAGCGGTTTATGAAAGCGCGTCATCTCTTCACACGGGAGGCAACCATGCGATTTTCAAGATGGATATCGATCTTACTGATGGGCACGGCATTGTGTGCCTTAGACATGTCGGATATTTATGCACAGCGCGGTGGCGGTGGTCGCGGAGGTGGCGGACGCGGCGGAGGTGGCGGTGGCGGTGGTCGTGGAGATTTGCGCCCTCAGCAACGTGGACAATTCAACGATTTCCCCTGGGATGCCCAAAAGCTCCTCGAAGCCAACACACAGATTCTCAGCCAAATGCCAGCACCCATACAGATGTACATACTCGATCAGGCAAGAAAATGGGACGACCTATTTCCCGTTCGCCACCAGCAACTCGAACTCTTTTTCCGCAAAATCCCCAACACCGACCGCCAGGAATTTAACGCTGTATTCGGCAATATCTTGCGCGAATTTCAGGCACTTCAGGGCGGAGGACAGGGACGCCGGGGGCAAGGGGCACGCGGCGGCAGAGGTAGAGGTGGACGAGGACGAGGAGGCCCCAGTCTGAATATCACCGATTTTACACCTGCACAATACGCCATGCTCGAGCACGCTTTCGAATCTTTTGTCCTATCAGACCAGGGCTTGCCCAAAGGCGTGGTCATCGTTGCGATCACCGGATCGGACCAGGGAACGAACATACCCGCCTATCTGACGTACAGAGGGGCATTATTTAACAATATCGACTACGGCAAAAATTCGCGTGAATGGATGACCACGGTACAAACGGCTTCACCCGATGCAATCAAAGGCAAAAATCTCAAAGTCCCTTCACTCTTTGAACACCACAACAAAGCCATCGAGGACAAAACCCATACGCGCACACTGGCTTTTTATCAATCCGGAGAAAAAGAAATCCCCCCCATAGTTAGCAAAACCAAGAACTATGGTGTCAGATACAGCCCTTATGCCGTCAACGCCCCCAGCCTCGAAAAAATCGCAGGCACCATAGAAGAACAACTCGGCACAGCTATAAAACAGGGCAAATCGCAGCGGTATATCGACCGCATGGTGAAACCCAAGCTGACGCCGGAAGCACTCAAACTAAAAAAAATCATCAAAGATGAGGCGTTTGGTCGGCTGGTATCCGGCGTACTGATGGACAGCGAAGAAAGCCGCAAACTCGGCAGCGCATTCATTACCGAGGTCGCGCAAAAAGCCATGGATGCCGCACTTCCCGATATTATCTTTATCGAAATAAAAGCCGGCGATGTCTCTACCCAGACCATCTCCCAATTTCACGACACAATGAGCGCTATGGCGCGCTATGGCAGCAACGTGACATTCGCGCTATTCGATCAATCTGCCGGCCAGGCACTCATTGTCAGTCCCAAAATCATTGGCGGTCAAACCTTCGCAGGACAAAGCCTCGAAAACATATCCGCCACCCTGGCCAAAGCGGGCGGTCTCATTCTCGATAGCGCAGCGGGAACACCTGTTGCTGAGGTGAGAATGCGTTGAAAGTACAAGCGATAGTCAATCGCAAGGGCGGACCTGTGGGTTCGCCCTATTTTTTTTCATAGCCGAACGCGCCTCTCGTCACACTGCTACAGCCTGCCTGCGTCTTACCGACTCAACCTCCTTGAAGCACAGACGCAGCGCATCTGCGGCACTTTCACCAGAAATTGCTCTGCCTACCTCGCCGCTTTCCACAGCATCTACTGCAGCTTGAATCTCGTTGGTAAATGCCACAACGGGATCGGCATCGCCCAAATCCGGTTCTCGCACCTCCCCGTCATCCGTCAGCAAGGTCACGGGCATCGTCACAACCGGCTTCCCGCCCAGAGTCGAAAACTCGTAAAGCACCGTAGCCCGCTCCATATAAACCTCAAACCCGTGCGTAAACGCCCTACCCTGCTGAGAAATAGCACCAGAAGCACACGTCACGCACAAATCCGGCTGGCTGTCGTATTGATAACTCGTCGAAATATATTCCACATACCGATCTTGCACCAGCCTGCCCGAAGACACCACCCGATCTGGCTGACCGAGCAACACCAGGATATAATGCGTATCGTGAATATGCAAATCGACGCCCGGTCCCCCGCTCTTTTCCATATTGGCAAAGGCTGTCGTCCAATTCGGCTGCGAAATAACGCGCTTAAAATGCGCGCCGAGCACATTGCCGTATTCCCCGCCATCGACCACTTGCTTGAGATAGGCAAACTCCGGGAAAAAGGGCAAAACCTGTGCCACCATCATCAACCTTCCCGTCTCCTCGGAAACCCGCACCATGCGGTCGGCGTCCTCCAGACTCAACGCAATGGGCTTTTCGACCAGCACATGCTTGCCCGCACGCATCGCATCAATCGCAACCTCGCAGTGTTGCGACGTCGGCAAACAAATATCGACAAGATCAATGGAATCGTCCGATAGCAAATCATCAATCTTCTCATACGTGCGAATCCCCGAAAGATCTTCCACCCCCCCCGGCTCTCCAAAATTGCCTCCCAAACCCCGCCAATCTCCCGCCCGCTTTTTGGGACTGCGCGTACATATCGCTGCCACGTTACCCCCGCGCACCCTCTGAATCCCCCGGTAATGCGTCATACCCATAAATCCCAATCCAATAATACCTATCGAAACCATA
>JAJEAX010000133.1 GCA_022822565.1 Candidatus Latescibacterota bacterium | reverse complement strand
ATGCCTATCGCAGAACCAGCGTCCGTTTTATCAGGCGCGTCGCCCATATCACAAGAAATAGAGACAAACCATTTGCCCGTCGCCGTGCGTGTGATTGTGCAAGATTTGGGCGTTCCTGCAAGGGGCCTGTGCTGGACAATCCGAAGACAGCCTATTTTGCTCAATCGCAAGCCCTTCTCGTCCAATCGGCAACCGTTGGAAAACTGCGGATACGTGATAGAATCATAGCGATTTTGACCTTTGTATCTGGGAAAGCCTGCTTTCTCGCCGGTCTTTGCTCTCTCTTTGAGACGGCGGAAGAACGCTTTGAACGCCAAATCAACACGTACCGCGACTTGTTGTAGGACTTGACTATAGACCTGGACAAATCCATTGTGTTGGTGTTTCAGCACCGGCAACATCTTTTGCTGGTCATAGCAGGACAAGGACGCCTTGCTATTCTCATAGGCTTGTACCCGGGATGCCACAAGTTGGTTGTATAGCAAGCGACATTCTTCAATATGCACCAGCAAGATTTTCTCTTGCTTTTTGGTCGGACGCAGACGGTATTTGAATGACTTAAACATATATAAAATATACGTTTATATGGACTTTTTGTCAAGCGAAAGTAGTCCGTATTTGGCGACAGGGCAACGTCCATATACGCTAAAACTACAAAGGTAAGCCCTTTCGCCATGCGACCCAACGCTGAAGCAGTTGGGCTTTACGGGCTATTAGGTAAGGAGTGATTGTGTCAGACGATTTGAATAATAATCGGTGTTTTTCTACGCAGACGGCTTTGTCCAGGACGCGGAAGAATCTGAGATTGCATGTTGGGCTGTTTTTGGCAACTGTGTACACGACGACTGTGGCGGGGATGCCCATGTCTTCCAAATGGGTATCAATGCCCGATAACTGGCATATTTTGATTGATCCGCGTTATCTGGTGTATGGCTTGCCGTTTTCTGCGACATTGTTGATCATTTTGGGCATACACGAGATGGGGCATTATGTGACTTCGCGCCGCTGGGGTGTACGCGCGTCATTGCCCTATTTTATTCCCTTCCCTTCATTTATTGGCACCCTGGGCGCGGTAATCAGATTGCGATCTCCGATTCCGAACAGACGGGCACTCATCGATATTGGCGCGTCTGGGCCGATTGCCGGGTTTGTGATGTCTGTGATCGCGTTGATTGCTGGTCTGCACATGTCGGAAGTAATTGAGGTACGAGATATACCGGAAGGCGCACTTACTCTGGGTGATTCTCTCTTGTCGGGCTGGTTGGGCATAAGCGTTATCGGTGATCTGCCCGAGGGTTATGATGTGATGCTGCATCCGGTGGCTTTTGCGGGCTGGTTGGGGTTGTTTGTGACGGTGTTGAATTTGTTGCCGATGGGACAATTTGATGGTGGGCATATTGTCTATGCGATTTTTGGTGGGAAACACCGGTTAATTTCGCGGGCGACAATGGTGGGATTGGCATTGATGTGGTTATTCGCACCGCCTTACCACTGGTGGGATGCACAATCTATGTTCAGGGCCTGGTATGATTCCCGCTGGATCGGTTGGCTGGTGTGGTTGGGGTTGGCTGCGCTGATGGGACGGCATCATCCGCCGCCTGTAAATCTCGACGTTGAATTGGATCCCGCACGGCGGTGGCTTGGGTACGCGTCGCTGGCTATTTTTGTATTGTGTTTTATTCCCGATCCGGTTCAGATTTATTGAGTCTATAAAATGGCGAAACGTTTGTCCGAAAAAAGACCATTGGAAATGGCTCGTAAGCGGCGATCTCTGCGGGTATGGATTGTACCCTGTGTTATAATCATTCTGATTGCCGGTGGATTGGCTGCCTATTTTTGGCTACCGCGGTCGTATTTTTTGCGACCACAGTTGGTCGAATATCCACTTTCTGCAGAAGAGACACCAGGATGGAAAGCCGGTCCAGAAGACGTTCTTGCATTTGCCGATACGATGGTCGTGCAGGCAAAAGATGTGTTGATCGGGCTGGGGGTTCCTCCCGAAGTGATTAAAGAGGTGCGTTTGTCCAAAGGCGAGGATCCCCATTTGCGTTGGGAAGTGCGGTCGAAAGTGCCCGGTGCTTTGCCGCTGGCTGTTTGCAATTTGTCTTTGACCCATCTGGCGCATCAATTGGGTGGGGTGGTAATTGAAGGTAGCGAGGATCGACAGGGCAATGAGTTGTGGCTTCGCGTGGGTTTGAATGATAAACAGACCAATTTATTCAGGCTCGAGCAGAGTGAAGAACTCGAGCGATTCGCGGGACGCATTGCCATTGTGATCGATGATTTTGGATATCAGGATCAGAATTTAATTCTGTCTTTTTGTGAGTTGCCACAGCCGATTACATTTTCGATTTTTCCCGAAGAGAAGCATACGGCATGGATAGCGCAACAGGCTATTGAGAAAAATCACGGCGTGATGGTTCATTTGCCTATGGAACCGATAGACTATCCAGAGCGCGATCCAGGTCCCAATGCGATTTTTTCGGATTACGCGCCGGAAAAGATTGCTGAGTTGACCCAGGATGCCCTTGCGTCCGTGCCCTATGCGAAGGGGATAAACAATCACATGGGGTCTCGCTTAACACAAAATTTTGAAGCGATGAAAGCGGTGTTGCGGGTCGTGAAACGATGGAATTTCTTTTTTATCGATAGTGTCACGTCATCCCAATCGGTGGCTTATGCAGTCGCGCGGGATATGGGTATTCCCAGTGGTCGCAATGCGTTATTTTTGGATATATTCGAAGATGAGGACGCGGTGGTCAAGCGACTGTACAGGCTCGCTGCACACGCTCGGCATGAAGGTACGGCGATTGGCATTGGGCATGCAAAACCCAATATGCTGCGGGCATTGCAACGCATGTTACCCGAGCTGGCAGAACAGGGGTTTGTATTTGTGCTGGCTGAAGAAGCAGTTCACCCTTCTGATCCTTGACGCATGAGAGATGGGATGTTATATTGAGCCGCGTTTCTTTTTAGCGATTGTTTTTAGCGTTTTTTGGAGGTGCGTTATTGACGTCGATGGTTTCCGGTTTGAGGTGATTGCCACCGATGCCGGAACACACGCGCGTGCAGGGGTTCTCCACACGCCGCATGGGATTGTGGAAACCCCAGTTTTTATGCCGGTGGGTACACTGGGCACGGTTAAGACGCTTTCGCAGCAAGAGTTGCGAGATCTAGATGCGCGTATTATTCTGGGCAATACATACCATCTTTATTTGCGGCCGGGTATGGATCTGATGGCTGAGGCTGGTGGTTTGCACGAGTTTATGAACTGGGATCGGGCGATTTTGACGGATAGTGGCGGATTTCAAGTGCATAGTTTGGCCGATTTGAATAAAATTACCGAAGAAGGGGTGGTGTTTCAGTCGCATATTGATGGGTCAACGCATCTGTTTACGCCAGAGAAGGTGATTGAGATAGAGCATGTGCTCGGTGCAGATATTGCGATGATGTTTGATGAATGTACGCCGTACCCCAGTTCGCGGGATTACGCACAGGTAGCGGGCGAGCGCACGATGCGATGGGCAAAGCAGTGTTTGGACACTTATGATGGATATGGGCGAAAGAGTCTGGCGGGACACGCGCAGGCTTTGTTTGGCATTGTGCAGGGGAGTACGTACCGCGATTTGCGCGAGCGTTTTACCGAGGAAACAGTCGCGCTCAATTTTCCGGGTTATGCGATAGGGGGCACCTGCGTGGGCGAGCCAAAGGAAGATACCTGGGAAGCGATTTCGACTGTGGTATCTATTTTGCCCGCGGACCGTCCTCATTATATGATGGGCAGCGGAACGCCCGAAGATTTGATTCAGGGCGTGATGCGTGGCATTGATATGTTTGATTGCGTAATGCCAACGCGCAATGCGCGCAATGGGACGGTGTTTACACAACGCGGAAAATTATCCATTCGCGCGGCGCGCCATGCCCGCGAGTTTGAACCGCTCGATTCGGAATGTGCGTGTTATACGTGTCGAAATTACACGCGGGCGTACATTCGGCATTTGCATCATACGCGAGAGATTTTGGGGTTGCGGTTATCTACAATTCACAATGTGCATTTTTATTTAAATTTGATGCGACAGATGAGACAGGCAATTATCGAGGGTGAATTTGCACAGTGGCAGAGGACCTTCTTAAATTTTTACAAAGGAAATGAAGATGGAGAAATTCAAGAGTGAGAGCGTGGTGACGATATTCAAAAAGTGGAAGACTGGGTTTCTTTTTGGAGTGTTTGGTGTTTTGTTGTTTGCGGGTAAAGTCTTTGCATTTGGTGGTGGGCAACCTGCGCAGGAAGGTGGAGAAGCTCCCAATATGCTGGTGACGATGTTTCCGTTCATTTTGATGTTTGTGATTCTGTATCTTTTGATTATTCGCCCGCAACAGAAAAAACAAAAAGATCATCAAAGGATGGTTGATGAATTGAAAAAAGGCGACCGCGTTGTGACTTCGGGTGGGGTACATGGGACTATTACGGGGATTAAAGAGCAAGAGGGTATTTTGGTCGTCCAGGTCGCCAAAGAGGTGCAGATTGAGGTGTCGCGGGGGTCTATTTCGAGAGTAGATGAGCGCAAGGCGAAGAAATAGTAGAGAGGTGAAAGTTGGCGATGAGGGTAGTGTTTATGGGCACGCCCGATTTTGCGGTGCCGTCGCTTGTGAGCGTGGCTCAAAGCGGTTATGATCTTGTGGGCGTGGTGACGCGGCCAGATAGGCCACGTGGTCGGGGTCAGCAGATGCAACCGACTGATGTGAAGGCTGCGGTTACATCGCTGGGATTAGATGTGCCGGTTTTGCAGCCCGAGTCGCTCAGAGATGAGGATTTTCACGCGCGGTTGCAGGATCTGGAACCAGATTTACTTGCGGTGGTGGCTTTTCTGATTTTGCCGCGTTCTGTGCTGGCGATTCCAAAATTGGGCTCTGTGAATGTCCACCCATCTCTATTGCCTAAATACCGCGGGGCAGCGCCTATTCAATGGGCTATTATCAATGGTGAGACCGAGACGGGTGTGACCATTTTTCAACTGTCGCCGCGCGTGGATGCCGGCGATATTTTAATTCAACAAAAGGTGGCGATTGGGGACGATGAGACGGCGGGCGAACTTTATGAGCGGTTGAAGGTGAAGGGTGCTGAGTTGCTTATTCGGGCTATTGATGGCATGGCAGATGGCTTTGTTGTACCCGTGCCGCAGACGGATGAAGGGGTGAGTCGCGCTCCAAAATTAGAGAAAGAAGATGGGGAGATTGATTGGTCAAAAGGCGCTGGAGATATTCGCAATCTCATTCGGGGAACCAATCCTTTTCCGGGGGCGTTTACACTCTGGCGCAATAAATTACTGAAGGTTCACAGGGCAACGGTTGATACGGGGCAAGGAGAAGCGGGTACTGTGATTGGTGCAGATGGCAAGCGCGGACTTATTGTGGGGACGGGCGAAGGGGTTCTCGCGCTGGACGAGGTGCAACCGGCAGGTAAAAAGCGGATGTCTGGTAATGATTTTGTGCGGGGATATCGCATTGAGGTTGGGGAGAGATTTGGTTAATTGATTCAGGAGGAGATGTCATGCTGGAAGGTTTGATGGTGATGTTTGTGGGAATAGCTATTACGCTGTGGGCGCAATTCAAGGTGAAGCGCACGTTTCGCAAATACGATGAATTTGTGGCACAAAGCGGTGCGACTGCAGATCAGGTTGCGCGAGATATTTTACGTCGAGGTGGTTTGCCCGTGAGCGTGGAGCCTGTGCATGGGCATTTGACAGATCACTACGATCCGAGAGATCGCATGTTGCGTCTGTCGGAAAGTGTGTACGGGAATCGTTCCTTAGCCGCGATTGGTGTGGCTGCTCACGAAGCCGGGCATGCATTTCAACACGCGCAGGGCTATGTGCCTCTGTCTCTTCGAACAAGCCTGGTTCCGGTCGCAAATATTGGGTCGAAGATGGCGTGGATTTTTCTTATTGCCGGGTTTATTTTCGGTTGGTTGGAACTGATTTTTTTTGGCATTGTGTTCTTTTCCGCGGCTGTGGTTTTCAGTATTGTAACTCTGCCGGTTGAGTTTAATGCGAGTAGTCGGGCCATTCAGATTTTGGCCGATGGCGGATATTTGACGCCTGAGGAGATTCCCGCTTCGCGAAAGGTTTTGAATGCTGCTGCGCTGACTTATGTTGCATCGGCACTGGTGGCGATTTTGGAGTTGTTGCGCCTGTTGTGGATGGCGGGCTTTCTGGGCGGTTCGGATGAGTAGCTGACTGCTAATTTTTAGGGAGGACTATATGTACGATGTCGTGACTTTTGGCGAGGCGATGATTCGGTTGTCTTCGCCAGAATACCGCCGATTGGAGAATGCGAGTAAGCTCGATGTCGAGATCGGTGGAGGGGAATACAATGTCGCGGTCGGTTGCGCGCATTTGGGATTGAAGGCGGCGTGGGTGTCCCGGTTGGTCGATAATTGGACGGGTTGGATTATTCGCAACAAGGGGCGCGAGCACGGGGTGGATATGTCCAATATTTTGTGGACGGATTTTGATGGTGTGGGGCTTGAACGCAATGGGTTTTATCATATGGAAGTGGGGGTGGGGCCGCGTGCGAGTGCCGTGACGTATGACAGGGGCCATACAGCGATTATGAATATCAAACCCGGCATGGTGGATTGGGCATCTGTTTTTGAAGGGAGCAAGTGGTTTCACGTCAGTGGGATTACGCCCGCGTTGTCCGAAGGTGCGGCAGAGGCTACAGTAGAAGCGCTGGTAGCCGCTCGCGATGCAGGTGTGACTACGAGTTTTGATCTCAATTTCAGATCCAAATTGTGGAGTACAGAACAAGCGCAGGAGACGATTGCAAAGTGTATTCCGCATGTGCAGGTGCTTATCGGCAATGAAGAGGATTTTGAAAAGACGATGGGGCTTAAAGCCGAAGGCACATCGGGCGATTACGATGCGCTGGATCCGGAGAGCTATAAAGATGTCGCGCGCAAAGCCGTATCGCAATATCCCAATGTGACGCTTGTGGGCACAACCCTGCGCGTTGCGAAGACCGGGTTGCTAAATGACTGGCGCACACTGCTTTACGATGGCAGTGAGTTTTATTTTTCGCGCATTTATGAAGATTTAGAGATGGTGGATCGCGTGGGTGGTGGCGATAATTTTTCAGCGGGTATTATTGCCGGGATGCTCGAGGGCAATCCCGCGCAGGATATCGTGGATTTTGCAGGGGCTTATTCGGCGCTTGCACATACGTTCCCCGGGGATGTGAACTGGGCTACGCGCGCGGAAGCCGAGAGTGCAATGAAGGGTGAGAGTGCGCGGATTAGACGGTAGAGTCCGAGATGAATGCGCCAATAACATAACGCCTCTCTCTATTTTGGAGAGAGGTTTCATTTTGCGGGGAGGAAAAATGTCAAGTACTGTGGATCGCATTATTGATTGCGGCGTGGTTGCTGTGTTGCGGGCAGATAATCCGTCTCAGTTGATGGATGTGTCAAAAGCGTTGCGCGAAGGTGGTGTGGTGGCGATTGAGGTGACGATGACGGTGCCGGGAGCGCTGAAGGTGATTGAAGAAGCGTCGGCAAAGATGGAAGATACGATTATTGGGGTGGGGTCTGTGCTCGATCCAGAGACGGCGCGGGCAGCAATTCTATCCGGCGCAGAATATGTGGTGAGTCCCATTTTGAATACGGCGGTGATTGAGATGAGCAAGCGGTATGGGAAGGCCGTGATGCCCGCCGGGTTTACGCCTACAGAAATTTTGACGGCGTGGCAAGCAGGGGCCGATGTGGTCAAGGTGTTTCCCGCTGGCGTGGGCGGGCCATCTTATTTTAAGGATATTCTGGGTCCTTTGCCGCAGGTGAAGCTCATGCCCACGGGTGGGGTGGATGCCAATACAACGCCCGAGTTTATCAAGAATGGCGCGGTGGCTGTGGGGGCTGGCAGCGCGATGGTGGATAAGGCGGCTGTGAATAATAAAGACTGGGCATCTTTGACGGCAACGGCAAAATCGTTTGTAGATGCCGTGGCTCAGGCGCGAGCGGAGAAATGAGTCTGACGATTGGTATAGATTTGGGAGGCACCAATACGCGCGCGGGGCTTGTGACAGCGTCGGGTGAGATTGTGGGCAGGGCGCGGGGACCGACGCGATTGCATCTGGGTGCTGAGGGTGTGGTAAATGGCATTGCCGAATGTGCGCGTGCGGCTGCGCGGAATGGCGGAATTTCACTGGGAGAAATACAGGGTGTGGGGGTTGGTGCGCCAGGTCCCTTAGATCCGTTTGAAGGTGTGATCATATCGCCCGAGAATTTGCAGTGTATGCACGGTGTGCGATTAAAGGATCGCCTGGAGGCATTGCTCGGTCTGGGCGTGGTGGTGGATAATGATGCAAATTTAGCGGCTTATGGCGAGCAGTGGCTGGGAGCTGGTCGAGGTGTTGATCACTTTTTGTGTGTGACTCTGGGTACGGGGGTT
>JAJEAX010000252.1 GCA_022822565.1 Candidatus Latescibacterota bacterium | reverse complement strand
GTGGCGCCTTCGTCGCCGACGAGTTTGACGCGGGTGCCGTCGGGTTTAAATTCGCAACCCCGGTTGTGCTGAACCATGATTTGTTTGCCTTCTGTGGGTTCAAATTGCGTGTGTGGGTTGCAGATGTCGGGGTCGGTGTTGATGATTTCTCGCGTTCCCTTTTGGAGATCGACGAGTTCTATGCCAAACATTTTGGGATGATAGGAGATGGTGACGCCATAAGCGTAATAGCGTTCATTGGGCGATAAGGTGCCCAGTCCGCGCGTTTGAAGGTCTTCGGGAAATTCATGGATGACGCGCTGTTTGCCCGTGCGCAGGTCAACGCGCACGAGTTCCTGGCATTTGTTGGGGACAATGCGCCGATAAAAGAAGATACCGCTGTGGGTCATGCCAGGTCCGCCCAGACCGCGGCCGATGACTTCGGTTTCCCAGGTGCCAAATTCGCAGGCGACGTATTCGGTGGTGTTGGGCGCGGTGTCTGAATTTTTCTGTTCATAGACAAAGACGCGCGAGTCAGCAGAGCAGTAGGGCAGTTCGCAGTAGATGTTGGATTTGTCGCGTGTGTCTGTGGTCACCTGTGTGAGGGACACGCCATTGGATAATTCACCGAGTTCGATAGACATTTTCTTTTTTCCTTTTCATATTAAGAGCCACTGGTGTGCGAAATGCCAGTCTTCAATGTGGTTGAGTACGACAGCTGAGGATATGTCGCCACAACCCACGGTTGCGCGGATTTCTGCGCGTTTGGCGTCGTTGTGGATGCGATTGCACAAGTAGTCATTCCATTCGTCAACGGCTTGCGCGGGAATTTGACCGCCGCATTGTTCGAGTACCCAGCCTTCAAATTCGAGATAGGACGGCAGGTTTTCGCGGATGTGGTTTAATGTGGCGTCGATGTCCAGATTTAATGCGCGCAGTACGCGGGGGTCAAGGCCGCTCTCCGTCATGTCGGGATAGTCGGGGTGTAGCAGTCCTTTTGCGCGGAGGAGGATTTTGTACCAGGTGCGGGGCAACTGGCGCACGCCGAGGGGGCCGTAGTCGATTGTGGCGACGAGGGGGACGATGTTTCCGCTGAGTTCGGATAGGTCGCGTTTGTAAAATAATTGCCAATCCTGGAGGCTGTTGAGCACGGTTGCAGAGTCGATGCCCGCATCTCGCGGCAGGCCCGTGTCTGTGTACGTTTCTTCGATTTTTTCAGGGCTTCTGTGCCGCCGTGCGCGAACAGACGCATTCCATCTGACGATAGCGTCTTGTTGCTCAAAGCCCCAGAAGTCGTCGCCTCTCTGTTCGAGAATCCAGGCTTCAAATTCGAGGTACGAGGGCATGTTTTCGCGCAGGTAAGCCAATGTGGTCTCGCGGTCCAGGCCGAGTACTTCGAGAACTCTGCGGTCCAGGCCATCGCTGACGTCGGGATATTCGCCGTCTAAAATACCGGCGTTGCGCGTGAGGACTTTCCACCATGTTCGGGGCAATTGACACGCGCCGAGCGGGCCATAGGCGAGGCTGCTGATGAGGGGGACCATAGTGTGCTCCTTGGTTATTGGTTATTATCCGCAGCAGTTTACTGGCGGTGGGGTGGGGAATCCTGTTCATCCTTTAATCCTGAAAATCCTGATCCGGTTTGGCGGCATAAGTCCATGACGCGCATGAGTTCGCGCGATTCTTCTATGCGAATATAGGGGGTGGCGTTGTTGACGATTACGTCATGGATGTTGGCGTAGAAATCGCGCTGTTTGTCCCGGGTAATGGGTATATCTTCTTCCCGCCAGGGCAGTCGGTCCCGATTGTCGTAGCTGCGTTCGGGTGCCGCGCCTTCGACGACGTTGAGCGGAGGCGCTTCTGCGGGGTCGTAATATCGCACTTTGAATACGTTGTCCTCGCGGATGGCCGTGCCGTATTTCCCGCAAATATGCCAGAGGGGCATTGTATAGGCAGAGGCCTGATTGATTTGCACATCTAAGAGTTGCCCAGATTCTTTTTTTACCCAGGCTTTGACCACGTCGTCGGCGTCGCCGCGGGTGGCTATTGCCCAGCGTTTGCAATCGACTTCTGTGATTGCCGAGTCGTCGGAGAGATAGATGAGTTGGTCGAGGTAATGCGCACCGTAGTTGTTGAGCATGCCGCCGCCGTTTTTTCGCAAGCTCTGCCAATCGTTTCGGCGCACATAGCGATATACGCCCCGGTGTATGGCGTAGATGGGTCCCAGTTTGCCGCTTTGGATAATTTCTCGCGCGGTTTGCGTTTCGGGTGTGAGGCGGTGGGGTTGATAGAGGAAGATGCGGCGGTTATTTTTTTTTGCCTGGGCGATCATGCGATCTGCCGAGGCGAGGGAGGTGGTCATGGGCTTTTCGAGGATGACGTGACAACCTTCGTTGAGGGCGCGAATGGTCATGTCTTCGTGTAGTGTGGTGGGGGTGGCGATGACGACCACATCGGGCAATGGGCCAGACCAGAGAGATTCAAAATCGGTATGGGTTTCACAACCCGCTGCTGCGCGTGCTTCGGATAAGCGTTCGGGCAGGGGATCGACAACGGCGGTGAGTTCGAATTGGTCGGATGACAGGGCTTGCTGAAAGTGAAATCGCCAGCCGATGCGCCCCAGTCCGACGATGGCGATTTTTGTGATTTGGTTCATTGACTTAGCTCCATTCTGTATCTATATTCTCCAAAATTTGACGCAAGCGAGTGAAGTTAAAATAACCATGTGAATTGTTAAATGTCCACTACATTTCCCGGTGGTTTTGATGGATAATAAAGATATTGCCGCGGCATTGGAAGAGATGACCACGCTGATGGAACTGAATGGCGAGAATGCGTTTCGCATTCGGTCTTATGTCAATGCAGCGCGACAGATTGAGTTGTTGCAAGAACCCGCTTCGAATTTGAGCGCGCGCGGCGAATTGGAATCTGTGCGCGGTATTGGTGCGAAGATGGCGCAAAATATTGCAATCCTTATTGAAACGGGGCAGTTGCCAGGCGTGGGCGATTTGCGTTCCGCGCTGCCCGAAGGGTTGTTGGAGATGATTGAGGTGCCTGGTTTGGGCGCGAAACGGGTGCGGTCTATTTACGAGCAGTTGGGTATTGCCGATGTGGATGCGCTCGCAAAAGCATGCGAGGCGGGTGAGATCGAAAAATTGCGCGGGTTCGGGAAGAAGACCGCTGAGAGTATTTTGCGAGGGGTGTCTTATTTGCAGCAACACCGCGGGCGTTTTTTGAGCCGTACGGCAAGAGATGAGGCAGAGGCGTTGCGCGCTTATCTGTCGGATCAGTCTGGAGTGATGCGTCTGGCAGTGGCGGGTAGTGTGCGGCGGTGTATGGAGACGAGCAAGGATGTGGATATTGTTGTGAGTGCGAAAGACGGGGGCGCGCTTGCCGAGGCATTTGTCGCGTATCCCGGCGTGACGGAGGTTACGGGGCGCGGCGAGACAAAGGTGAGTGTTGTGCTGGATTCGGGCATGCGCGCGGATTTGAGGATTGTGCCGGATGCGGCGTTTTCCTGTGCATTGCACCATTTTACTGGGAGTAAAGAACACAATACTGCGATGCGGCAGCGGGCAAAAGACCGGGGTATGAAGCTCAATGAATACGGTTTGTTCAAGGGGGGTGAAAGCGCGGTTTGTGCCGATGAGGAAGCGTTATTTGCCGCGTTGGGTTTGCATTATATTCCGCCCGAGTTGCGCGAAGGAAGTGATGAGATCGAACGCGCAGAACAAGTGCCGTTGCCCGAGTTGGTCGCGCAATCCGATCTGCAGGGTACGCTTCATGTACATACGACGTATAGCGATGGACGGCATAGCGTGGAGGATATGGCACGGGCGGCAAAGGCGTTGGGTTATACGTATATCGGTATTTGCGATCACAGCAAGGCCGCGGCTTATGCCAATGGGCTGAATGAAGATCGCGTGCGGTTGCAGTGGGATGAGATCGATCGGGTCAACGATGCAGTGGAAGGTATTCGGGTGTTGAAGGGTATTGAGGTGGATATTTTGAGCGATGGGCGGTTGGATTTTGACGATGAATTTTTGTCTGAGTTTGATCTGGTGGTTGCGTCTGTACATTCGAAGTTTTCAATGACTGAAAAGGAGGCTACGGATCGGTTGATTCGCGCGGTTCA
>JAJEAX010000043.1 GCA_022822565.1 Candidatus Latescibacterota bacterium | reverse complement strand
CGAAAAGCGTTTGAATGGCACACCAGATGGCGAGACCAGCTTTGCCGTCAGCGAAGTCAAATTGAACGCACCAGTACCCAATCCGCGCAAATTATTCTGCCTGGCGGGTAATTATCAGGATCACATTGAAGAAGGCGGAACGGCCAAGATGCAAATTCAGGACAAGGAAACCCCGCGCGTGTTTATGAAGCCCCCAACTTCGACTGTAATCGGGCCAGGCGATCAAATTTTGATCCCCCCCATCGCAAGAAGCGTAGATTGGGAAGGCGAATTGGCTGTCGTAATAGGCCGAGAGGCAAAGGGCGTACAAGCAGAAGATGCGCTGGACTACGTCGCGGGTTATACGGTCATGAATGATGTTTCCGAGCGCACGTTGGAAATTAAAAAACGCACAGATAGCCGCCCAAGAGATGAATGGTTTGACTGGTTAAACGGCAAATGGCTGGACACCTTTGCGCCCCAGGGACCGTGGATTGTAACCTCAGATGAAATCACAGATCCACACACCCTCGACATCAGCACGTATGTGAATGGCGACCGCAAACAGCACAACAACACGGGACAGATGTTGTATCCCGTAGATAAAATTATCGAATACATCTCGGCAATTATCACACTCGAGCCGGGCGACCTGATCAGCACCGGTACAATTTCGGGCGTAGGTAATACAACGGGAACCTATATGCAACCAGGTGACAAGGTAGAAATTGAGATCTCGGGTATTGGACGATTGGTAAATACAGTAGCTGCGAGTGAGAAATAGCAGTCTCACCCTTGATTGACAAAATAATGGCAGGCACGGGCAACCGCTGCCTGCCTTCTGTGTACCGGTGAAAAGGACTAAAACATGAACCGACCAAACTTGCTCTACATCCACTCAGATCAACACAGCCCAAAAGTGCTCGGCTGCTATGGCGACCCACTCGTTCAAACACCCCATCTGGATACACTCGCTGCACAGGGCGTGAGATTTAACAATGCCTATTGCCCATCACCTGTATGCACGCCATCGCGGATGTCGATGTTAACCGGACGATATCCGTATGAAAATGAAGTGTGGACAAACCATCACATCCTGGATTCGGGGCGGCCAACAATCGCGCATGCAATGGGCGCGGCGGGCTACCATCCCGTGCTCACAGGGCGCATGCACGCCCTGGGCACAGACCAGTTGCACGGATATGTGGATCGTCCCATTGGGGATCATTCTTCAAATTATCCGGGCAAAGGCGATGCCCCCAGCAACTTAATCCACTCGGTTCAAAAATCGGGTGTGGGTCAGAGCAGTTACGAAGTACACGATGAAGATGTGACAGCGGCAGCAATTGATTTTATCAATCGAGAGGGCATAAAAAAACGCAGTGGACAAACGGATACCCCCTTTTGTTTGCACGTGGGATATATACTTCCACACTCGCCGTACATTGCGCGAAAAGCAGATTACGATCAGTACATCGATGTGATTACACCTCCAAAACATCCCAAGCCAATGGGAGATGAATCGCATCCCTTTTTTCAGTGGTGGCGCGAACGGAACCGTTTTGGGGAAATAGAAGATACCGATACCACGCGCGCTCGCGCAGCTTATTGGGCACTGGTCACAGCGATGGATCGCATGATCGGACAACTTTTGGAGGCATTAGAGCGGAATGGATTTACACAGAACACAATGATCGTATATTCATCAGACCACGGCGAACAGGTGGGGGAAAAAGCACTGTGGATGAAACGAACATTTTACGAAGAATCCGTTCGAGTACCGGCAATTATTTCCTGGCCCGATGTGCTGCCCAAAGGACAGGTCAACAACCGCGTCATCAGCGCATTGGACTTAAATGCGACCATGCTCGACGCATTGAACGCACCCGAATTGCCCCATTCGCGCGGGCGCAGCCTGTTGCCATTGCTGCGCGGTGAGGCAGATACGTGGGAAGATATAGCCTTTTCAGAATACTGTATCTACGAAGGCCATTACCAGCGCATGATTCGACAAGACGAATGGAAACTGATTTACTATCACGGCTATGATCCGCAATTATTCAATCTATCCGAAGATCCTGAAGAATTGCACAATCGGGCGGGCGACGAAGATTGTCGGGCGATTCAAGAAGAACTAACAGCAAAAGTACTGGATGGCTGGGACCCTGAGTGGATTGCGAAAAAGATGCTGGAAAAAAGAAGGGATCTGGAGATCATTCGGGAATGGGCAAGCGCGACAAATGCACCCGAACAATGCCAGTGGCCTCAAACCCCAGGGATGACATATCTGGATTGAAAATGAAATTTAATCCTTGATCAACAATCGCATTTCCGATATTTTCAACCCATCAAAAAAATATCCACAGGAGTTTTTACGGAGGTATGATTGATGGTGCGGTTGAAATTTTGGGCCGACCGATTTTTTGTCGGCCTTTTTTGTGTACTCATGGCGAGTTTAAGCGGTTGCGATTTTCTATTACCAAAAGAAACAGTCTATGTCACCGTTCCCATTCTGAATTTGCGCGAGAAGCCAACGACAAAATCGCAGGTGGTTGAGCGCTTGCAGCGCGGTCGTGAACTGGAGATTTTTGAAAAAGCCAATCCCTGGTTACGTGTACGCACAGATGGAAAAACTGAGGGATGGGTACATGGCAATTATGTCGGAGACGCCGCAGCCGTGCGCGCAGCTTTGCAAAAAGACCTCGCGCGTCGTTCTTCAAGTACGCGGAAAAAACGGCCTGTAACGCAACCCGTTCAGCCTGCAACTGAACCGCAAACGACGCAAGAGGTACCAGCAATACCACCTTCTCCCGGCGCCCTATCCATCGATGGCATGATCGCGGGGATGCCCGAAGACCTGATACTGGAAGAAGTAGATCCCCTTGAGGGACAACCACGCCATTTTGGCGCAACGGGTAGTGGACAGGTCGTCCTGGAGTTCTGGGGTCCAGAAGCCGACTTGTTGCGCTCCGAAATTATGGTAACAGTGCTCGATATATCCGATGCCGACTTGAACCGCAATGCAGACCTCGTGCGCTTGTTTATTCGAAATGCCGTACCACAATGGCAACGCGACACAGCCTGGGTCGCAAACTTTTTGCGGGAATTGTCGAGCCAGGATGTTGGCACAGGCGGATTTGACACGCGCAGCAAAACCGTCAGATTTCGCTTTATCAAACCCCTGAGTGCGATTCGCGTAACAATTGAAAAAGCGTCGTGATCAATCAGCGGTTAGCCCTCTCCGAAAAACAAAAACGCCGAGAGCTATTCACCCTCGGCGTTTTGTTGTAATATCCAGCCTTTACTTTTTCTTATCATCCACAACTTCATATTCAGCGTCAACAGCCCCATCATCGCCTTGTTTGGGACCTTCTGCACCACCTGGTGGCGGTTCCCCTGGCGCACCTTGAGGCGGTGCCTCATCTGCTGAGGCTTGTTGATAGAGTTCACTCGCAACCTGATGCCAGACCTGGGTGAGATTTTCATTCGCCGATTTGATCGCATCGACATTATCACCCTTGAGGGCATCTTTGACCTTGTCAACGGCCTCTGTCACTTTGGCCTTTGTTTCATCGCTGACCTTATCGCCCATCTCTTCCATCTGTTTTTCAGTCTGATGCACCTGCTGCTCGGCCGCATTTTTGGTCTCCACAGCCTCGCGTTTCTTCTTGTCTTCGGCTGCATTTGCCTGTGCGTCATTGACCATTTTGTCAATTTCTGCATCTGACAACCCCGACGAGGCTTCAATGCGAATATTCTGCTCTTTGCCCGTACCCTTGTCTTTTGCCGAGACATTGAGAATGCCATTTGCATCGATGTCAAATGTAACTTCAATTTGCGGCACACCGCGCGGCGCAGGTGGAATGCCATCGAGATGGAACTTGCCAATGGTGCGGTTATCTAACGCCATATCGCGCTCGCCCTGCAAGACGTGAATCTCCACCGAGGGCTGACTGTCAGCCGCTGTTGAAAACACTTCGGTCTTCTTTGACGGAATCGTAGTATTGCGATCAATAAGGCGCGTCATCACACCGCCGAGTGTTTCAATACCCAGCGAGAGCGGCGTCACGTCGAGCAGCAACACATCGGTCACATCGCCCGAAAGCACACCCGCCTGAATAGCCGCGCCAATGGCGACGACTTCGTCGGGATTTACCCCCCTATTAGGCTCTTTGCCAAAAACTTCCTGCACAATTTCCTGCACTTTGGGGATACGCGTTGAGCCGCCCACCAGAATCACTTCGTCAATATCAGAAGCCGAAAGACCGGCATCTCGAATAGCCTGTAAACAGGGCTGTTTGGTGCGCTCGACGAGATCATCGACGAGTTGCTCAAATTTCGCGCGTGAAAGATTGACATTGAGATGCTTGGGGCCAGACGCATCAGCCGTGATAAATGGCAGATTGATATCGGTAGATGCGGAACTCGACAGTTCGCACTTGGCTTTTTCCGCCGCTTCTTTCAGGCGTTGCAGAGCCATGGGATCCTGGCGCAAATCCACGCTATTTTCTTTCAGAAATTCCTCAGCCAGAAAGTCAATAACGCGCTGATCAAAGTCATCGCCGCCCAAATGGGTATCACCATTGGTCGATTTGACTTCAAAGACGCCATCGCCCAGTTCGAGAATAGAGATGTCAAACGTGCCGCCACCGAGATCGTAAACCGCGATTTTTTCATCGCTCTTTTTGTCCAGACCATAAGCCAGTGATGCAGCGGTTGGCTCGTTGACAATACGCAACACATCGAGACCCGCAATTTTGCCAGCATCTTTGGTGGCCTGTCGCTGTGCATCGTTAAAATATGCGGGAACCGTGACCACAGCCTGCGTGACTGTTTCGCCGAGATAATCTTCAGCGGTTTGCTTCATCTTTTGAAGCACCATCGCCGAAATCTCGGGCGGGGTATATGTCTTGTCGTCGAGTTGTACAGACGCCAGTCCATTAGCGTCACTCGTGACCGTGTAAGGCACTTCGGAAATTTCAGTGCTCACCTCTTCTCGGCGACGCCCCATAAACCGCTTGATAGAATAAACGGTTTGGGTCGGATTGGTCACCGCCTGCCGTTTGGCAACTTCACCAACGAGGCGCTCCCCATCTTGTGCAAATGCAACGACAGAGGGCGTGGTGCGCCCCCCTTCTGAATTTGGAACAACAACCGGGTCGCCGCCTTCCATCACGGCGACACAAGAGTTGGTCGTTCCCAGATCGATGCCTATTACGTTGCTCATGTAGATTCTCCTTGTTTGGTTCCCATGTCAGAGCCTGGGAAATGATAGAACATAATTTCCATTTTTATGCTGCTTTGGTATCCGAGCTTTTTGATTCAGAGGTCTTTTTGGTCTCTGATTTTTTTGCGTCAGATTTCTTTTCTTTAGATGCTTCTTTATCCTTTTTAGCTGCTTCTTTGTATCCATCACTTCGATAATCGGTGATGTAAAAACCCGACCCCTTAAAGATCAGACCTGCACCACCGCTGATGAGACGCTCAACTTTTTGCTCACCGCATTCGGGACACAGGCGAATGGGTTCGGCAGTGATGGAGTGAAACGCTTCAAATTCGTGTTCGCATGCAGTACACGCATATTCATAAGTCGGCATAACAGACCCTCTGATTTGGGTTGGTGTGATGTCGCTAAGTTGGCTCTGCCAGTTCCTGTATCAGGCCTCCTCAGTCCGGTAAGAAAAAATGGTTAGCAGCAATTCG
>JAJEAX010000320.1 GCA_022822565.1 Candidatus Latescibacterota bacterium | reverse complement strand
CGAAGCGGTAGAAGTCATTCACGCGGCTGGTGGGCTGGCAAGTCTGGCACACCCCGTTTTGTACCGCCGCGACGCTTTGATTCCCGACCTGATCAAACAGGGATTAGACGGTATAGAAGTGATGCATGTCAAACACGACCGATCGGATATGCGTCGCTATTCGGATATGGCAAAACACTATGGCATGCTCACAACGGGCGGATCGGATTGCCACGGCGATGGTCGCGGTCAAGCCGTGATGGGAACCGTTCGGGTTCCTTTGGCATTTTTGGATGCGATGAAAAAACAATTGTCGCAATAGGGTTGTAGAACTTTACCTGTTCCGTATTTTTAGATATGACCGACATCCCATTCCTGGACAGAAACCGGGCAGATCAGTATTTTCTAAATACCCTCGAAGTACTCAAAGCCGAAAACCGCAATCCATCGGTAGTTATGGAGGTATTTCCCAATGCCGATGGACTCTTGTGCGGCATCCGCGAGGTCCTAGAAATTTTGCGTCAGACATTGCCCAAAGATGCAGAAATTTGGTCGCTGGATGAAGGATCGACAATGGCGCGCAAAGAAGTAGTGCTGCGCCTTCACGCAGATTATTGCGCCATCGGAATTTTTGAAACGGCAATGCTGGGCACGCTCGCGCATGGCAGCGGTTGGGCCACTGCGGCGCGCGCCTGTGTGGAAGCTGCGGGTGAGATACCCATAATCAGTTTTGGCGCGCGGCACGTACATCCCGCCGTATCAGACCGCATGGAATACGCCGCATTGATCGGAGGATGTGCTGCCTGTGCAACACCGGCAGGTGCTGCCCTATCCGATCAAAAAGCAGCGGGCACCATGCCACACGCTTTGATGTTGATTTACGGCGATACAGTAGCCGCTATCCGAGCTTTTGATACCCACATGCCCGATTCCGTGCGACGTATTGTACTGGTAGATACATTTCGAGACGAAGTCGAAGAAAGCGTGCGCGTCGCGCGAGCAATGACCGGGCGATTGTGGGGAGTCCGCCTGGATACCCCCTCGGAGTTGGGTGGGGTAACACCCGATCTGGTCTGGCGCGTGCGCTGGGCACTTGACAGTGCGGGTTTTGACAGGGTCGGTATTTTTGTAAGTGGCGGGTTAACGCCTGATCGGATTTCAGAATTTGTGCGATTGAAGTGTCCAATTGCCGGTTTTGGCGTGGGCAGCGCGATCAGCGGCGCATCGCCAATTGATTTTACGGCAGATATTAAGGAAATTGACGGCAAACCCATCGCCAAACGCGGTCGCAAAGCGGGTATTCAGGACAACTCACGGCTTAAAAAAATTAAAAAATCGTCTCTTGTGGAGTGAAAATTGAATATCAAAGTACTATTTTTTGCATCTTGTCGCGATTTGATAGGTACCGGTGAGCGGAAAATGACACTACCAGATGGCGCGACAGTAACGGATTTGATATCAAAGCTCGCAATGGAACAGGCGCGATTTACAGACATGGCACCGAGTTTGATGGTATCGGTCAATCAGGCGTATGTAGAACGGGATGCGAAACTTCAAGACGGCGATGAGGTCGCATTTATCCCGCCTGTGAGTGGTGGATAGGGGCCTACCCATTTGTCTTTAGAGGAAATTATCATGGCTGGTGATGTGTATAAAATTCAGGACAAAAAAATAAAACCAGATGCATTATACAATGCGGTGCTGGCAGATTCAGACGGCGCTGTAACCACATTTGCGGGCGTGGTGCGAGACAACACCAAAGGGCGCGGAACCTCCTATCTCGTCTATGATGCGTATAGAGACATGGCTGAAAAGAAAATGCGTGAAATTGGAAAGGAAGTAAAAGAAAAGTGGGAGGTGGATTGCGTGGGAATACTGCACCGCGTAGGCCGGTTGGAAATTGGGGAAATCAGCGTACTAATCGCGATCTCTTCTCCGCATCGCAAAGCGTCTCTGGAAGCGTGTCACTACGCGATTGATCGCTTAAAACAGACCGTGCCTATCTGGAAAAAAGAAGTGTGGACAGACGGAGGTGAAGCCTGGATCGAAGGCGACCCATCTGCCCTGGCCTCGCGCTGAAAAAATAGCGAGAAATCTTTAAAGAAACGCGAACCGCAGGGCGTAGAATGTCCTGCGGTTTTCTTCATTTTTTTTGCAATGCGGTGTGGAAGGTCCAGAGACGCCATTGGGCATTATCGAAATTTGAGAGTTTGATTCGTATTTCAGAAGATCCGGATGGGAGATTACAGGAGATGTGGTCAATGGCGAACCCATTGTTATGCTCCCCTGCATGGGTCTCCTCGCCATTGACCCACACGCGAATCCAGTCGTCATACCCAACAGCGAGAGTGTACGCTCCCCCTTCGGGCGGGGTAATTTGTCCCACTGCATAAGCCGAGACATTGGCGGGTTGAGTACCGACATTGGTGCGTTTGCGCCCACGAAGGTGCCGTGTGAAATCGCACCAACCGCGTTCTGAATCCGCTTGAATAGGTAGTGAAAACGTGGTGGGCGCATTCTCCCCCATGTAGATATCAAAGTCAGCGGTATGCGTGTTGGGCCAATCGGAGACGGATTTCTCTGCCCATTCGGACCGATTGAAATCTTCGCGTGTATTGCAGGGAAAAGGCCCGGCGATTTGCCATTGATCTGGGGTGAGAATAGCCGGAGGTTCGGCGGGATTGACATAGGCGTAGATAACGCTTTCCAGATCATTCCCACGGGAACCAAACCGGATAATAGCCGAGTGATCAAACCATACGGGATCGGGACCAAAAAAGCGGTACATTACGCCTTCATAACCAGAGCCACCCGCTGTGTGTTCAGTACTCCGATGGATATGCGGCGCACCGACCCAGTCAGTTTGTATCTTCCATATCCCAAAGCTCATATTGAAAATATCTTCTCCTCCAATGCCGCGCAGGGCGTGGGGAACGCTTTCTCCATCGAGCAACCACAGGTCTCCGCCGGTATGATACCAGGCATCAGCGCGATCCCTTACGATCACCCCCTTGACCATGCCCGCGATAAATCCACTGCCCGAATAGTCAGCCATCAGCATACTACCCAGCGATTGAGCGGGGTATTCGCCGCTGTGCGTAACCTGGAGACGCAATGGGGTTAATTCGGTATTGGCATACGACGACCAGTCGGCCATGAACCAGAGCGAAATAGCGCGACCACTATTATTTGTGATTTCGAGACGTAGCGATTTGAAGGGGATGGGCAAATAACAATTGAGCGCGTTTTTGGGAAGGATTTTGATAGCCGCGCTATCAATGGGATAAATATCGTGTTCAAAGAGAATGGCGAAAAAATGGGCGATGGGGAGATCCACAGCGGGATCGTCCTCCCCATCGCAATAGAGGCAAAGTTGCAAATCGTGGATGGGATCGCGCACATCGCCTTCGCGCTTATACCCATAAGTGAGCCACCAGTGATGGATACACCCAGCACCTTCCTCATCAAAAAGAACAGCCGTTTCGCCAGGAGCCACATTCGGACGACGGGTAACGCGCTGGCTTTTGCCGCGAATGGGCAATTCAAGTTCTGTGTGAAAAAGGCGATTCATCACTGAATTTTTCAATCAGATTTGTGTTCCGAAGAAATAACGATAAAACCAATAATGAAGAGCGTCACTATAAACGTCATAAATAGAATCATTCCAACAGGCATTGTGTGCCTCCTTTTGGCTTAATGAATTTTAGAAAATCCCATTACGCTGTGAAGAGAGCGACCACGGTCCAGCAAATTGCGGCGAGTCCGGCGGCAATAGAGGCTTGCGGAATTTGCGTTTTGACGTGATCCATCAAGTCGCACCCCGTACACATGGAACTCAGAACCGTAGTATCTGAAATAGGTGAACACTGGTCACCGTAAACGCTACCGTCTATGACAGCGGCAAAACACAGCGTCATAAAAAGTTCGGGATGTGACAGGCCATTTGCCGTTGCGACCGCCCAGGCCAGTGGCATAGCCAGTGGAAAAGCCACCGCATACGTGCCCCAACTCGTACCTGTGGAAAAGGCAATCGCCATCGTGAGAATTTGGAGCAAAACCGGCAAAATGAAGTACGGAATGGTATCCCCGAGTTGCTCGACCAAAAAGATGCCCCCACCCGTTTCCTTGCTGATGCCCCCTATAGTAATGGCGAGTAAGAGAATAACCGAGCCGAGCACTACGCCTTTGAGACCATCGTGAAAACCCGCGACAATATCTTTCAGCGACATGCCTTTGGCGAGAGCCATACCCACGGCTAAGAGAAGCGCGAAGCCAAAAGCCCATTGCACATTGGGGGATCCGCTGGTGATAAAAGTCCCGATAGCAATACCTATAAGCGCGCCCAGAGGCAGGAAAAACTCGAGAACATGCGGCGTGTAGCCTTCGGGCACATTGCTTCCCTGCAGTTCTTTAGCACTCAAAGGATCGGCATCATCGGCGTCGAGTTGCCCCGTCTCTCGAGAGCGCGTCATAGCATCCTTGAGTTGCTTGCCCAAAAAGAGGGGTTTTTCAATACTGAGCAAGAACGTGCCCAACACGGCGAAAATCGCGTAAAAGCAGAAGGGAACACTTTTAAAGAAGAAGAGAAGACGATCGGCTTCGGTAGCTAAAAAGCTGACGCCTGCGACAAAGATAAATGCCTGAACATAGCCGGGCCAGGCATTGAAAGCGAGTTGTGAGGCAATCGGTGAAGCCGTTGAATCGACGATATAGGCCAGTTCTTCGTGGCTGATTTTTTCCTTATCGGCAATGGGTTTGACAGTTGTGCCGACCAGCACCGTACTGACGGTGCCGCCCTGAAAGAAGATGACACCGAGCATCCAGGCGACGAGCTTGGCACTTTTGGGACCGCGGACAAAACGCACAGTCATAAATTCGGCAAAAGCTTGCGCTGCCCCCGTGCGCGACCATATCCCCATAAGCCCACCCAGGAGCCACAAATAGAGCAATAAGATACTCGCGGCATTTGTCGTTGATAATGAGGGGATTAAAACCTCGCCCGTAAAATCATAGCGAGTCAAAATAAGCGCGCCCGAAATAATACCGCCCAAAAGAGCTGTGACGGGTTCTTTGGTAATCCAGCACAAGAGTACAGCCACCACCGCGGGCAACAAGGACCAGTAGCCCCAGTGGTGTTTTGCAAGAAGCTGTTTGTATTTTGTTTCTCCGTTTTCTACAAATGAGACAAATTCCTCTTTGATCGGAGGCGTTTCATTAGAGCCGTGTATTCTCGAGGGATTGAGTTGCGCTTCTTCAAGCGGCACCGCATCGAAATACGCGGGTTTGCCTCTGTAGATATAATATAGTTGACCGCTATCGTCTGTGAGAACATCCAGAGTGATTTGCTCAACGGTCCAGGTGGCTGGCACAGTTGACCCCACAATCCACGATACGATTATGGCGATGGCAAAAACGACAAAATTGCGAATCCCTGTAGGCATATACTTCCTCCGGAATAAAGATGAAAAAATGAGGTGAGGAGACACACCAAAATAAGGCGGTAAAATGCACTTGTCAATTGCTTTAGCGCGGGATAAACACGGGAAAATGGGATAAAACAAGTTGACTTTGTGCATAAGTTTGTTACATTATCTTCAAATTTACCCTTTGGCCATAATCAGCTCTGTTTATGGCTGAAAGAATTGTGTGCATGGCGGGATTTCTAACGACGCCGGTGGATAAGAGGAGGGTTTTATGGAGCAAGCGTTTCCACAGTGTTTGAAGTGCAACACGGGTGTATTGCTACCGCTGTCGGATTATGGGCGCGATGGGGCATCTATCATGTACAAAGCATGGGTATGCAA
>JAJEAX010000199.1 GCA_022822565.1 Candidatus Latescibacterota bacterium | reverse complement strand
CCCATTGTCAAAACCAGGGCCAGCCCGATAGGCAATATCGCGCCCCACGCCCATGCTCGTCTATATGCCCGTGCTTCAAATAACAAAATGGCGGCGATGATGAGCATGCCCATTGGCAACACAATGCCTTCGAGCCGTGCGACTCGAACGAAACCACCCGCAATGTCCGTATCCACCTGTAAAAGGAATTCAAACAAATACTCGATGCCGACAATTGCGGCGATGAGCAAAAATAAATGCAGGAATGTGGAGAATCGCCGCACATCCAAAAACCATGTTACCACAAAGAACAACGTATAGTACAATGGATAGCGCACGTCGCGTAACATTTGCGAGATCGATTGTCCGTAGATCAATCCCAATAAGCAGGAAAATACGACCAGCCCCAGCAATACGCACATTGGTCGATCCAAAAACGTATGCCGTCGCCAATTCCATCGGCCTTCCAACAAATAGTTGAGATAGGCAATGCCCATTACCACGACGAGAAGTCCTTCATAGAATTTGAAGTCCAGAGGTAAGACCAGATAGTCTTCATAGAACCAGGAAGGCACAACCGCGGCGGTGAAACACAAATAGAGCACTGACAGCGTGAGAGAGCCAAAAAGTGCGATTGCCGACAACAAGCTCAAGACGAGAATCGCCGCAAGCGCGTCATTTACTAAAAACGGTAGTGCTATTAACAATATCTGCCCCAAACACACCAGGACCAACAGGTGGGATTTTGCAGGGTCAAAAAAATCCGTTCGAAGTATCACGTCCTCCGTCCTATTCGGTTGATCCACTGTACGCATATCCACGCAGCTGGCGCGCACAAAACAGCATCAATGGGTAGCCGAAAACGCGTATGGGCAAAGAATACCATGTGCAATAATGACATGCAAATTATTAGAAGAATAAGTACCAGACCTTCGGGTCTTTGGCGTTGGCTAAATGTGCCGACAAGCCCCAGTATCAGGAGGGGGGTACAGGAAAGCACGGCAATTGCATTGTATAATGGCGGCTCTCCCGGAACCCAGGGACACCAAAAATAGAGCAGTTTGTCAATGCTCAAACTCAGATAGTGCAGTGGTTGTGCGATGATCCACTTCAGCACAATGCCTGCGACGCGGCGGTCGGCGGTTGCGCCCTGAGATGTGTCGGCCAGTGTGTGATAAAGTGCCAGATAATCGATGCGATTGTCGTAAACGCCGTGTCCCTCGGGGTGTGCCCCTACCAGCAAGTTGATCCCCAGGTTTGTCGAGATGGGAACGAATTCGCTCGAGATGGTATGATTGCGCGCTGTCCACGGCAAAATAATCAGGCAGAGTGCGCCGATTACAGTTAGTACACGCGCTGCTTTTTGTACAGGTGCCAGGCTCGATTTTCGCCACCAAAAAAAGAGGACAAGAGGCAGATAGGGCAATAAAATGGGCTTGCAAAGTGCGGACAGCCCCACAATTCCGCCCAATACCATCGCCATTGTGACGGTGCTCTTTTGCCAAAATTGAATACAAGACACAAAGCTAATAGTCGTCAGCAAAATCAGAAGGGTTTCGGCCATCAATACGCCAGAAAAAAATACAAATAACGGATAAATAGCGCATAAACCAGCAGCGAACAAGCCGACCACTACCTTGCCCATTTTACAGCCCAGAACATAGATGAGATAGCATGTGATTGTGCCCATGATGGCCTGGACAATCCGCACCATGACGAGATTATGACCAAATGTGCGATACATGCCCGCCAGAAATAAGCCGTATAATGGGGGACGGTACATTCCAGTATCGGGGTGCAAAATGCCCAGGGCGACATAAGCCTGCCCGAGGCGGTCCCAGTGCATCTCATCAGATGCATTGGTCAAATCGGATTGCGTCAACCCAAAGCCTACGCGCAATAACAATGCGAATGCGAGAAGGCCCCACAGGCACTGGCGATGACTCATTCTCTTTCCGATCAATAGAAGTTCACATCCATTGTCGCTGTCCATTCATGCCCCGTTGTTCTATTTTGCGGGGTTGTAATGCGATGGTGTTGATACTGTACCTGTAAAGTCCAATTTGTCACGGGTGCAAATTCCACGCGGCCACCTATTTTTTGGTATGTCTCCACATCGCCTGACATAAAGTCTCGCGTGGGTGCATCCTGTAACCGACGCCCCAGTTGTGCATTGCCTCCCACATTGACAATTGTTCCATCTGGATTTACTGGATTTTCACCTTGTCGCTCTCTTGCAAAAGTTAAAGACACATTCAAGCTCGATGAAAAGCGGTGTGTCACTTGTGCAAAATATCGGTCTGCATTTGGCCCGGTTGGATAGCCCAGCAGGGTGTCGTAGTGTTCATACGTATTGATGTCAAAATTGTGCGCGTACACATAAGGCTCCACGCGCACGTATTCGGCGCGTACATCAGTATCTCGCAAGCCCATCGGATCAACCCAGAACGCGCCCACTTGAAAGGCAAATTGATTGGCAAATGCATCGGGGTCGAATTTGACCATATCGTCGAAAAACCATGCGCCGTAAAGTGTCAGTCCCGTCCGGATGCGAGCCGATATATCGGCTCCAATTACGAGATTGTCGCGATTACCCAGATGGTTTTGAGTTCCGGCAAATACAGCCACCGGCAGAACGTAAAGCAGCTCAAATCCCCGGTCGCCATATACCACGGCCTCCTGCAACCCAATTCGCACTTTTGAGAACGCGATTTCCAGTCGGTGCGCGGCCAGTCGCTTTTGTCGCAAAAAAATACGCACATGCCCATTGTCGATCCACCGGCGCGTTGTGTCGATTAATCCCGGGCGCGCACGCAGTGATGAAGCGATATGGGTATAGCGCAGTCGTCCGCGAGATGCCTGCAATCGAAACAGGCCATAAGAAGGCGCATTGTTGGAGAGCAATAAATTCCCCGTGCGCCCAGGCCCCCAACTGAGGCTTCCTTTCCCCGCATCTATACGCATCCATGAATTTGCCCAGGCCAGTTGAAATATACTTTCGCGAAAATCTGCCTTTTTGTCCTTGAGTTGCACGTCTTCAATGGGGTGAGCCAGCACATCTTCTCGGCGAAGACGCGGTTGGTTGCTCCATTCGCGGGCTTCAAAGTGGCGGGTATAAAATCCCAATGTGTAGAAGTGCCCGCGTATAGAACCGCCAATATGGGTTTGAGACGCGGTCTCGTTCACAAAGCCATCACCCCTGCGTGCAATCACCTGTTGCCGCACCAGCGGTTCGAGAGTGACGGATGCCGCTGAGTCGCGCCAGATCCAGCGGGGTTCGCGTGTAAAAGCCGCGCGATTTTCCAGTTCTGCGATATATCGGTTGGTGAGGTCGCGCTCGGTTGCCGACATAGATTGATTTGATACGGCGGAGAGTATCTGTGCAACTTGTATCCGGGTCAAGGGCCGCATATCGGGTACGGCAATCCAACCTCGCGCATTCAGGCGATCTAACAGGGAATACACGGGATGGTTTAATGGGACATCGGGCGAAGCATCTTCACATAGCACTGGACCAGCGATATAGAAGAACACCAGGATGTACGTGAGCAATTTGAGTAGCAAGTGTATATTTCTCCTGATGGTTAGAGAAAATAAAGATTTTATCTGAATTTGGTTCAAAGCGCGGAACTTGTCAAGCATCGCGCTTTTCATAGCGTGTTTAGCCCTTGACTTTACAGCAGTCATGGGCTATTTTTCGCCTTTTGTAAATAGCACCTGATACAAAACTTTAGACAATGCTTCCAATGCGAAAAAATGCCTCTGTGTGCGATGACTGCGGTCTTTGTTCTTTCGGGCAAAACAGCGGGGAAAACGATGCGATTGACCGCATTGCACGAGAAGTCGTGCGCCAGATACGCGGTGGAGATGGTGCAGAAATTCCCATTTCCGCAGGTGTATCTGCCCGGCATGCGCATGTCGATGCCGAAACTCTGGAGATCCTTTTTGGCGCGGGTCATACCTTAACGCCTTATCGCGAGCTTTACCAACCGGGCGCTTTTGCCGCCGAGGAAGTCATTTCTGTTGTTGGTCCCCGGCTGCGCGCGATCGAGCGCGTGCGGATTCTCGGTCCCAGCCGCGACTATAATCAGGTTGAACTCGCCCGAACAGATGCCATCTATATCGGTGTTGATCCGCCTGTGAGGGATTCAGGAGACCTGAGAGATGCGCCACCTGTTACTTTTATTGGTCCCAGGGGGGCGGTCACGGTCAATGCAGCTATTCGCGCTGCGCGCCATATCCACCTGCGTCCATCTGATGTAATAGATTATGGCTTTCACGGACGGGAATCTGTCAGGGTGCGCGTGGGAGGCGAAAAAGGCGTTGTATATGACAATGTGCGTCTCAAAATTGACGAAAGCTATTTGCCAGAACTCCATCTGGATACCGACGATGCCAACGCAGCCGATCTCGTCTGCGGTGATACGGCGTTTATGATAAGATAAGAAGGGCTTAATGACCGCACTCGGTATGATTGAAACACTCGGCGTTATTGGCACAACAGAAGCTGCCGATGCGATGGTCAAGACAGCCCTGGTCACGATTGAAAAGTACGAAAAAATCGGTGCGGGATATACCACTACACTGGTGCGCGGCGATGTGGGTGCGGTTCGCGCAGCTATCGAAGCGGGAACAGAAGCTGCCGAGCGCGTTGGAGATCTCATTTCCGCTCACGTTATCCCAAGTCTCGATCCACAAGTAGAAGCAATTATTTTCAGTACTCAATGATCATTTTTCAGGAGGAATAGCAACATGGGTGAAGCCCTCGGTATGATTGAAACCAAAGGTCTCGTAGCGATGATTGAAGCGGCAGATGCAATGGTCAAAGCCGCCAATGTCCAATTTGTCAATTGGGAACGCATTGGCGCGGGATATGTCACTGCTATTGTGCGCGGCGATGTGGCAGCGGTCAAAGCCGCAACAGAAGCCGGTGCTGCTGCTGCTGGCAAAATTGGTGAACTCGTTTCCGTACACGTCATTCCGCGACCACATGGTAGCCTTGAAAATATTCTGCCTATCGGCTCTTCAAACGACTAAACTATGACCCTCGGCAAGGTGGTGGGAACGGTGGTTGCCACCCAAAAAGACAGCGGCCTGGCGGGTTTTAAGCTCCAGATCGTCCAAACGCTCGATTTGCCCGCATTCGAACTTAAAGAAAGTTTTTTGGTCGCCGTAGATGCTGTTGGTGCAGGCGATGGCGAAGTCGTGCTCTGTTGTAGTGGGAGTTCCGCCCGTATGACGAGTGTGACTGAAGATCGTCCTGTCGATGCTGTGATTGTCGCTATTATCGACACGGCAGAAATTGATGGTGAAGCGGTTTACCAGAAATGAGAAGTGTGAAGTGAGATATGAACTTAGACGAAATCCAAATCCAATCGGTGGTTGAGCAGGTTGTGCGTCGCCTTGTGGCTGAGCGCGAAGCTCCTGCGGTTATTGCGCCGCCCGCTCGCTATGAAAACAAAGGCGACGATGGCCTTTTTGGCGATCTCGAAGAAGCTATTGCCGCGGCTTCAGAAGCCCAGCGAGCACTCGAATCCATGAGCCTGGAGCAACGCCGCGATCTGATTGCTGCAATTCGCCGCGAATCTATGGCGCATTCAAAGGGTATCGCGCAAAAAACCGTTGAAGAAACTGGCATGGGCAAAGTGCCGCACAAAATACGCAAATTCGAGGTTGTTGCACAGCACACACCTGGCGTTGAAGATTTGCAGCCCACGGCGTGGACGGGCGACAACGGTTTGACGGTTGTTGAAATGGCACCCTTTGGCGTGATTGCAGCGGTCACGCCATCTACGCATCCAGTGCCCACGATGGTCAACAATGCCATTAGCTTTATCGCTGCGGGCAATAGTGCGGTGTTTGCACCCCATCCAGGCGCGAAAGATGTTTCGGCTCTGGGTCTTCAAATGCTCAATCGCGCCATTGTCGGTGCGGGCGGGCCACCAAATTTGCTCGTCGCTGTGCGGGAACCTTCCATAGAAACAGCGCAGAGCCTTTTTGTGCATCCCGACATTGATCTGGTTCTCGTCACCGGTGGAGGTGGTGTTGTCAAGGCAGCCATGCAAGCGCCCAAGCGCGTGATCGCAGCCGGTCCTGGTAATCCACCTGTGGTGGTGGATGAGACCGCCGATATCGAAAAGGCCGCTATCAGTATTATTGAGGGTGGCGGTTTTGACAATAATATTCTGTGTATTGGTGAAAAGGAAGTTTTTGCTGTTCAATCCGTGGTCGATGATCTGATGCGTCATCTGAAGGCAAATAATTGTGTGGAACTCGATCGCTCGCAAATTGATGCGCTGACCAAAATCGCTTTTCCTCGCGATGAAAAAGGCGATTGGACGCTCAATCGCGATCTCGTCGGTCGCAGCGCGCATGTGCTTGCTGCTCAAATTGGCCTCAATATTTCGCCCGATACAGAACTTTTAATTGGCGAGGTTGAGAATGAGCACGATTTTGTTCAACACGAGCAGATGATGCCGTTTGTCCCCATTGTTCGCACACCCGATGTACACAGGGCGATTGACTGGGCTATTCGAGCCGAACAGGGGTATCGCCACACAGCGGTCATGCATTCTAAGAATGTCGAGAATATGACGGTTATGGCCCGCCGGTGTAAGTGTACGATTTTTGTGAAAAACGGCGCGTCATCTGCGGGATTGGGTGCAGGTGGCGAAGGCTATACGTCTTTCTCTATTGCCACGCCTACAGGCGAAGGCTGCACGTCTGCCCGCACATTTACTCGCCAGCGTCGCTGTGCCTTAATAGACTACTTCAGAATTGTATAGCTCCCGCATCCCACGAGGTAAAAATGTTTCTCGGCCGCGTCATTGGCAAAATTTGGGCGACGCGCAAAGATGCTTCGCTCAAAGGTTTTAGACTGCTTGTCATTGAACCGATTGATCATGAACACAAAAAAGCAGGGGATGCGTTTGTCGCGGTTGATGTGGTCAATGCCAGCGATGGCGAGACCATCTACTGGGTTGGTTCACGAGAAGCTCCCAACGCCCTGCCCGATAAATACGGTCCGGTTGATGCGGCAGTTGTCGGCATTGTCGATCAGGTTGATGCATGAAGTAGCCTACCCTCCGGCTCCCCTTAGAAAGAAGAAGGGGAGAATGCAGCTAAATCCCGAATCCCAAATTCTATAATGTTCCTGGCTCGCGTACTCGGCAGCGTCACATCGACTATTAAACACAGCGATTACAACAGCACTAAGCTCATGGTCGTACAGCCCATTATGCCCGATGGTAAAGATGACGGCGCATCAGCGCTCGCAGTCGATGCCACAGGCGTGGGGCGCGGTGAAATTGTTCTCGTGATCCGTCAGGGCGTCGCAGCAGGTCTCGTTCTCAACGTGGAATTGCCTGCGGTGCGTTCCGTTATTGTCGGTGTTGTGGACGATATTGATATCAAGGAGTGATACAAAAAATGAATCTCCATCAGGCCAAACTCGATATTGTTGAAGCCGGGCGTCGCGTGTACGAACGCGGCTTTGTCGCTTCTAACGATGGCAATATTTCATGCCGAATTGAAGAAGATCGCATTCTCACTACGCCTACAGGTATGTCCAAGGGATTTCTCAAGGTCGAAGATCTCTGTATTACTGATATGGACGGCACGCTCGTGAGTGGGCAAAAGCGACCTTCGTCGGAGATTGGCATGCACATTTTTCTCTATCGCGAGCGTCCCGATGTGCGCGCTGTTGTACACGCGCATCCGCCAACGGCTACGGGTTTTGCGGTGGCTGGCGTTCCCCTTACCATGTGTGTTTTGCCCGAGGTGGTTATCACGCTGGGTGCTATACCCATTGTAGAATACGGTACGCCAGGGGGACCAGAAATATCTGAACCGATCAGGCAATACGTCAAAGATTACGACGCCTATTTGCTCGAAAATCACGGTGCGACTACGATCGGCAGCGATGTGATGAATGCCTATTACAAGATGGAGACGCTGGAGCATTTTGCAAAAATACTTTTTGTGGCACAACAACTCGGCGGTTATAACGAACTCAATGCGGAACAGGTGGATAAACTGGTCGCTATTCGCAATCGCATGGGGCTTCGCGGTCCCGATCCAGCATGCGATATCCCCGATGCACCCGCAACGCAATCTACCACTAACGACGGCATTCCCACGATTCGCACGTTGAGTGCCAGTGACACTGCCCAAACTTCCCAGGATGATCTCATCGGGGAAATTACGCGCAGGGTTATGGAAGAGCTGAAATAGGAGATGCGCTATGATGGAGAAGAATAAGAATCCAATGAAAATAGAAACGGAACAAGAAGAAGATGGTCGATGGATTGCAGAAGTGCCTGATTTACCGGGTGTAATGGTCTATGGAAAAAATCGAGAAGACGCGATTCAGAAAGTAAAGGTGCTGGCACTGCGGGTCATTGCTGATCGTATAGAACATGGTGAGGAAATAATTCATGTCTAAAAATTCTCTGCCCAACATCATCTACATCCTCTCAGATGATCTCGGCTACGGCGATCTGGGTTGTTTTGGGCAGGAGTTTATTTATACACCCAATATTGACCGCATCGCAGCAGAGGGTATTCGGTTTACGGATCACTATGCAGGATCTTCGGTGTGTGCGCCCTCGCGGTGTGTGCTTATGACGGGTCTGCATACGGGACATTGTTATGTGCGGGACAATCGCGCATTGCTCATTGAGGGCAATGTGCCCATTCCCGGGGAGACGCAGACGGTTGCCAAATTGCTCAAAAAGGGCGGCTATGCCACTGCCTGTATTGGCAAATGGGGATTGGGGTACCCGGGATCTGAAGGCGATCCCAACAATCAGGGGTTCGATCACTTTTTTGGGTACAATTGCCAGCGCGAAGCCCATACGTATTATCCTCAGCACCTCTGGCGAAACGATCAGAAAATTATGCTCTACGGCAAATCGTATTCACACGACCTGCTCACGGCTGAGGCTTTGCAATTTGTGCGAGATCAGCAATCCAATCCCTTTTTCCTCTATTTGGCCTATACGATTCCACACACCAGATTCGAAATTCCATCTCTCGATATATATGAAGACAAGCCCTGGACGGAAAATCAGAAGACGCAGGCGGCTATGATTACGCGCATGGACCGCGATATTGGCACGCTTTTGGG
>JAJEAX010000396.1 GCA_022822565.1 Candidatus Latescibacterota bacterium | reverse complement strand
TTGCCGTATTTGGCTATGTGTCTTATCAGCAACTACCGCTAAATATGATGCCCGACATTTCATATCCAACGCTAACAGTGCGTACCGAATATCCCGATACCGCGCCCGAGGAAATTGAAAATTTGATCTCAAGGCCAATTGAACAGCGCCTGGGGGTGGTGAGCAACCTCGTGAGTATCACATCGATCTCCAGACCTGGCATGTCCGATGTGATTTTGGAATTTGGCTGGGACACCAATATGAATGACGCCGTGCAAACGGTGCGCGAAAACCTCGACCGCCTCAATTTGCCGCGCGGGGTCAATCGCCCATTGATATTGCGCTACGATCCCACACAAGACCCGATCATGCGCGTGGGGATTTACGGCAACGAGAATATGTACGTATTGCGCCATCTTGCCGAAGAAGAAATCAAGCAAGAATTGGAAGCGCTCAAAGGCGTAGCTGCTGCGCGTGTGAAAGGCGGACTCGAAGAAGAAATTCGGGTTGAAATCAGCGAGAGGCAATTGGCATTGATGGGACTCAATATCAACACCATCAACCGGCGATTGCAAGAGGAAAATGTCAACCTGGCCGGCGGCAGCTTGTTAGACGGACAGACACAGTACCTCGTGCGTACGCTGAATGAGTTTCGCACCATTGACGAAATTGCCAATCTGGTAGTAGGCGACCGCAACAATATTGAAATTCGGGTAAAGGATGTGGGACAGGTTTATCGCACGCACAAAGAGCGGGAGATCATCACGCGGGTCAATAGTGTAGAAAGTGTAGAAATCGAAATTTTTAAGGAAGCCGACGCCAATATCGTGGCGACAGCACAGCGCGTGCGCGACCGCCTGTTTGGCACGCCCGAACAATTGGCTTATGTAGAAAAACTCAAAGCGGGCGAAATCGAAGCAGCCAAAGCCAACGACCGGCGGGAACAGGTGCGGCAATTTGTGCAGATGAAAGAAATGACGAGTTTTATCGCTTTTACATTGCCCGAAGATGTGGCTATGGAACTGCTGTCCGATCAATCGACATTTATTGAATCATCGATCAATGAGGTCAAACAAACCGCGGTGGTGGGTGGGTTGTTGGCGATACTCGTCCTGTACATCTTTCTTCGCAATCCGTCTCACACCGCTATTGTGGGACTCGCCATCCCAATTTCAATTGTGGCGACATTTGCCCCTATGAACATCTTTGGCGTATCCTTGAATATCATGTCTCTGGGCGGGTTGGCACTCGGTATTGGAATGCTGGTTGACAATGCCATTGTCGTATTGGAAAGCATTTTTAGATGCCGCGAAGAAGGCGACGATATGATTTCAGCCACCATCCGGGGAACAGGGGAAGTCGGCGGGGCGGTTTTTGCATCCACGCTGACAACTGTGGCGGTATTTTTTCCCATTGTATTTGTCGAGGGCGTGGCCGGGCAGATTTTTGGCGACATGGCACTAACCGTTGTCTTTTCACTCCTGGCATCTCTGGGCGTCGCGCTATTCTTTATCCCCATGCTGGCTTCGCGGCAAGTGCATCTGTCACGCGGCGATAGCGAAGGACAGGGCGGGCGTCTGATGAAGTCTGAAGTATTGCAATTGCGTTCAGTCGCGTGGTTACTCGAAGGCATGGGTCTGAAAAACAGGGACGAAAAGGCACTTCAATATCACGCCATAAATTTTAGCACGCTGTTGATACGCTTGCCAATTGGCTTTATCTATTTGTTGGGCGAATACGTTGCCCGCACATTGTGGCTTGCAAGTGTAATCGCGATCGTGGCACTCAAAGCCGTATTCACCGTATTGGCGGTTCTTCTATACCCTATCCTCTATCCCGGATGGGGATTTTATTGCTGGCTCGGTTCCGGACCATTATGGCGTCGGGAAATAAATCGCCTGTGGGGACCTCTATGCGCCTGGGCTGAGGAACGCGACCTGTTTGGCAAAGCATGGGTACGGATAATATGGGACGATTTGCTGGCATTTGTGACGCCCCAAAATTTGGGACGCGACCTGAGTGTACAAACGAAATGGACAGGCAGGACATTGAAGCGTCTGTTCCGCTGGATTTGGAAACGCGCGGTCTGGAAGCGCGTATTGGAAACCGCACCGGTGCTCCTCGGCGCAGTGGGCGTTTTGCTGCTCTTTGTCCTCGGCGCAGTTTATTTTCTTCTTCGATTCCTGATCTTTACAACACTCATCTTGATCGGCAAAATACTAATTTTGACGCTTATGTTTGTGTTTTTAACCGGACTGGTTGCATTGCTGGTAATCGCCCTTGTCCTGTTGCCCCTCCTCGCGCCAGTGCTATTTTTGTTTGAGCGCGGTTTTGCAGCCATTCGGCTCGCTTACACGCCTTTTATCCGCTGGGCTTTGCACAACAGACTGAGTATTATAGCAGGTGCTGTGGTGCCCTTTGCAATATGCTGGATGGTCTTGTTGCCCCGATTGGGCAATGAATTGATCCCACAGGTACATCAGGGCGAATTTAATGTGGATATTGGTTTGCCTGTGGGCACGCCGCTCGAAATGACCGACGAAACCATGAAGCTCATCGAATCGCGGGTGATGGATACTTATGACGTGGGGGCGATTTCTTCGACCGTTGGCGTGGATAAAACCGATATCTCATCGTCTGATCAAGGCGAGCACACCGGGGTTGTGTCTGTCGTGCTGGAGAATATCGAAACAGAGGGACGAGAAAATGTACTGGCGAGTTGGGGACAAGATCTCCTGACATTGCCCGCGCGTATTTGGGGCGGCATCAGAGGGGAAAGTGTTTTGGCACAGCGCGAAGACGCATTGATGGCTGATTTGCGAAACAGACTCTCGGATTTGCCGCAGATAAAAGCCGATTTTTCACGCCCCGCACTATTTAGTTTTAAGACGCCTATAGAAGTGGAAATTCGCGGTTATGATCTGCCAACATTGACCCAATTGGGACGCGAAGCCGAGCGGGTAATGAGTGAAATTCCCGGACTTTACGATGTAAAATCGAGCCTTCAGCGCGGCAACCCAGAAGTGCAAATCGTCTATAAGCGCGACTTGTTGGCAAAATACAACTTAAATGTGCGTCAGGTCGCCTCGCTGGTGCGCGAAAAAGTACAGGGCAATGTGGTAACGCGATTTCGAGAAGCCGACCGGCGCATTGATGTACTGGTGCGCGTGGATGAAGCCGACCGCGCCGGAGTAACTGAGTTGCGTCGGCTGGTGGTAAACCCGGGGCGACAGCAAGTGCCCATTCGCCTATCTGCAGTGGCCGATATTGAAGTACACGAAGGACCCAGTGAAATTCGGCGCATAGATCAACAGCGCGCAGTGCTAATTTCGGCCAATGTGAGCGGTGTAGATTTGGGAACGATGACAGCTATGATTCAGCGGTCATTGGAAACAATGGAAGTACCCCAGGATGTGTCAATGGTCATTGGCGGGCAAAACAAGGAAATGGAGACATCTTTGGACAGTCTGACCTTTGCATTGGGCCTCGCAATTTTTCTCGTGTACATCGTCATGGCCTCGCAATTTGAATCATTCCTCCATCCATTCGTAATTATGTTTAGCATTCCGCTGGCACTAATTGGCGTAATCGTCATTCTATTTCTCACGGGCATATCCCTTTCGGTCGTGGTCTTTTTGGGCGTTATCATGCTGGCGGGCATTGTCGTGAACAATGCCATCGTACTCGTAGATTATATCAACCACCTGCGGCGCAGTGGTCTGTCCAAATTGGAAGCAATTGTGCAGGCAGGCGAAGTGAGATTGCGCCCCATCTTGATGACCACATCGACTACCGTTCTGGGATTATTGCCCATGGCTCTCGGCCTGGGCGATGGCGCAGAGATCCGCACCCCAATGGCGATCACCGTCGTCGCCGGACTAATCAGTTCCACCATTTTAACACTGATAATTATTCCAACGGTATATTCCCTGATGGATCGGGGCGAATGAATAGCCCCCAGTCTCCAGCCCCTATTTTTTTCCAATTGACTTTTGGCAACTTTCCATTTTCTTAAACACTTGTAGTTTTTTGTGGCAAAGCAAGCAAATACTCGGTAACTTTTTTGGCGTTTTTTCGTCTAACCCTTGTAACAACAATAGTCACCCGATTTGCCGAAACAGGGAGAATTGAACGATGCATTGTATTAGATATATCGCAGTATTGGCAATAATCTTTGCCAGTGTGAATACAAGTGCCCAGGAAGAACGCAGGGAAATGCGCCTCACGCTCAATGAGTGCGTGGAGATCTCGCTGACGAGTAGTGCCCAAATTGAGCAATTTAAGTACACAGTTGCGATTGCCGAGACCCAGGTAGATAATGCGCGAAACAGTTTCTTCCCGACCTCTTCTAATATGTCCTGGAGCATCAGCAGAGGTGTTCAGGGACCTCGTGAGGGACAGGTTTTGGATCAGACGACCGGCACTCTGGTGCAGTTATTGGGGGAAGACCGCATTACCGGTGGACAAAATTTCAGAATTGGTGGCCTGACCATGCCGATTTATGACGGTCAAATTATCTCCCAGCTATCGAGCGCGAAAAACAGTCTGATGCAGACGCAAATGCAGCAAGCAGGCACTCGCCAAACGATCATTTTTCAAACCAAACAGCGCTACTTTCAACTGTTACAGGCCATCAAACTATTGGAAGTCCAGCAAGAGCGCGTGCGAGTATCCGAAGAAAGCCTGCGCAGGGCAGAGACATTGTATGAAATTGGATCCGCAGCGATTTTACAGGTGACAAATGCGAGATCAAATCTGGCGGGTTTGCGCGCAACCCTGATTCAGCGAGAGAATGATGTACGCATCGCCCAGTCGAATCTGGCATTTACAATGGGTTTGGGCACGGATGTAGATATTATTCCATCAGAAGAAGAGTTTGAACTCCTGTCTCCGAAATATTCTTTTACCGATGCGCTGTCTATAGCCCTTAAAGAACACCCCGACATCCTGGATAGCAAGTACGGTATGCTGGCATCCCGAGACACTTATAATGCGACGAGAAAAGGTTTGTACCATCCCAGAATAACGATGAACATGAATGCCTATAGCTGGAGTATCGGTAAGGATGAGGAATTTGGCGGTATAGAAGACCTATTCCTCAAGAACTATGGCTATGGTATTGGTCTCAGCGTGAACTTGCCCATTTTTAACTTCAATACGAGCAACAATTTGAAACGCCAAAAGCTGCAATACTTGCTCAGCCAGGAGCGGTTAGATCAGGCCAAACGACAAAAAGCATTGGTCCTTCAGCAACGCTATCTCAACCTGGAGCGCTTTCGGCGCCTGATCGAAGCAAATGAAGTGGCTGTGGAAGCGGCTGAAGAAAACTTCAAGCTGGAAGAAGAGCGGTATAATTTTGGCGGGGGAACATTTCTCGAGCGATTGACTGCTCAGCGCGATTTGTTTAATGCACGCAATAATCTGGTGCAGTCAAAATACAACTATCTAATCGAAATGGCGAATTTGGAAAACGAAGTCGGCACGCCCGTTGCCGGAAATCCTGAATAATACGGAGGCGAATTTATGAGTATGTTTTATCGAACTGGTATGGGATTGGTTGCGGCTGCTCTGCTCTTGAGCACGGCTGTCCCTGCCCAGGCTGTGGGCAAGGACTTTTTGATGCGATCAAAATTTCACAGCGCGCTGATGCTGGGCCTGGGCGGCATTCTGGTTAAGGAAGCATTTGATGCAAAAAAAGAGGCCAATGATGCTTATGATCTTTACAAACAAGCCGGCACCTCTGCATTAGCACGAGAATTTTACGATAATTCCAAGCGCCATGACACCCGCGCCGCAGTATTGGGTGTGGCTGGCGGTGCAACCATTCTTTTTGCCGTGCATCTGTTTCTGAAAGAAGATGAGGCTGGTTTGCCTCCCCCGAAGATGGATCGAGGCATCGTGAACATCAAGGGTGTGGCAGTAGATATAAAAGGCGATGTATTTCAAAGAAAGATGCAGGTACAATTGAAAAAAGGATTTTGAAGAAAAAAAAATAAAAAAAGGGTCAATGCTCGCGTGAGTGTTGACCCTTTTTTGCATGGTATTTGTGGAGGGCGTTAGACATGCCGTCGGGTAAGACACATACGCGGATTGATCTTTTTTTATTGGTGGTCATCATCGGCATAGGAGCCTGTTTTTGGGGATCCCTCGTCGAATATTTCGGACGCGATGAAATGGTCGAATACGGAACTGTTTTTGTGATTGCCTATTTATTTGGCACGTTTTTACTATCGCCCGATCTGGACTTAAAAGCCAGTGACCCGTTGAAGAACTGGGGGATTTTGCGTTTGCTGTGGCGACCTTATTCCCATATTTTTAAACACAGAGGGCTTTCCCATACGCCGATTGTGGGCACCCTGACCCGCGTGCTTTATATTTTCGTGGTGGTGTACGCACTCGCAGCTATGGCGAACGCATTCTTTGATCTGGGTTGGAAAATGTCGTTTGACGACTTGAAGGACATGGATTTCAGAATCGTGATATGGGCACTTGCGGGGCTGTGTTTGCCCGATCTTTTTCACATTTTGGCCGATCACACACTTAAAAACGCCCGTTGACTTCTGGTTTAGTGCCCCTTATATTGCACACTCGCTGTGCTAAAAACATTGGGAGACATGTTGAACTGGCAACGCAAAAATTTTTCTGTGCTGGTCATCCCAGACGATGGCTCGAGAACCCTGAAGTTTAAGCTCAGTTATCACATGATATTGGGGATAGGTCTGGGATCGGCCTTTGCGCTGTGTATGGTACTTCTCGGTCTGTTTTTTTTCTGGAGAGCCACGTATTGGAAACACACCGCACAAATGCTTGAACAGGACAATGAGCGCCTGTCCGCCGATATTACCCGCGTGGATGAATTGGCGCAAGTGGTAACGCGCCTGAAGGTCGAAGAACAAACACTGCGTTCTATATTGGCCAGTCACACCGACTTGTCGCCAACACCTGTTGAAGCACGGTACCTTGAGGGAGACTATCCAGTTGCAACGCTATTGGTGCAAAACAAGCCACGTGGTGGTCTGGATATGCACTGGGTTCCCGCAATCTGGCCTGTATCCCCTTCTGTTGGATGGGTAGCACGCGCGTTTGAAGCAAGTGACAACTGCGTCACCGGGCTATCCCCTACGGACGTATTCAAAAACCGTCATTCGGGGATTGATATCGCCGCCAGTGAAGGGACGCCTGTGCAGGCCACAGCCGATGGACAGGTGACATTTGCAGATTTCGATCCCGAGTTGGGGCATATGGTGGTTATTGACCACGGTGGAATTTATACGACGCGGTATGGTCACAATCGCACACTGCTGGTCAAAGAAGGAGAGTATGTCAGGCAAGGGCAATACGTTGCACTGGTGGGTACCTCAACGCAAAGCCAGGAGCCTCATTTACACTATGAAATTATCGAAGGGGGGCGAGCATGCAATCCGCTCGATTTCTTACCTCAAAAATAGCGAAGTTTAACAAACAAAACCACGTAAAAGCCATCAATACAATTGTGGGCGAAGGATCGGTTGTGGAAGGGCACTTTGAGGTCACCGATAGCATTCGCATAGATGGAACTTTTCGCGGAAAAATCACGTCTTCTGGTTCACTTGTCGTCGGTACTCAGGGTGAGGTGGAGGCTGATTTGATCCAGGTAAAAGATGCGGTTGTTGACGGACGTGTCAAAGGACCTCTGGATGCTTCGCGTTCAGTAAGGCTTGGCTCCAGTGCTGAGGTCAATGGCGATATTACGACTCAGGTACTGGTGGTCGAAGAAGGTGCTGTGCTGCACGGAACATGTGCTGTAGCACCCAATACTGTAGATATAGAAAAGCAGGAAGATATGGATATAGCGAAACAAGATAATGTCAAGCAAGTAGCAGATTGATCGACACTGTGATAGACAAAAAAACGCGCGTTTATGACGCGCGTTTTTTTTGTTTCTGCAGAAGCTAACCCGCTGATACTGCATCTTGTTCAGCACAGGCTTTGATAACGACCATTGGGCAAAAGACGCTGTGCATTGTGTTGGCTGAGTTTAACCTCCATTAAAACATCGTTGCCCTTGTAGTCCGTGTGCAAAACTTCGCCAATTCGGTAGAGTTCTGACAGGAGCTTGCCCTCGCGTTGCGGAATCTGAACCACGAGCGTCAGACGTTCACCCTCAAGATGGTTGTAGATCGCCCACCGCAGATCTTCGAGTCCCTCGCCCGTTTCAGCGGAAAGCCAGACCGCATCGGGATATGTCGCTATTAGATATTCGCGTCGGGCCTGATCGTCTAACAGATCATCTTTGTTAAACACCAGCATCGTCGGCCTGTCGGCTACATCGAGTTCGCCAAGCACCTCAATCACCGTGGCAATATGTTCTTCACAAGCTGGATGGCTGACATCAACAACGTGGAGCAAAAGATCGGCTTCAATTGCTTCTTCGAGAGTACTGTGAAAAGAAGCGATCAGATGGTGGGGCAACTTTTTGATAAAACCAACAGTATCGGACAACAGAATATCGCGGTTATAACCAAGAGAGACGCGCCGCGTGGTGGAATCGAGGGTAGCAAAGAGCCGATCCTCAATCAGTACATCGGCACCAGAAAGAGCACGCATAAGCGTAGATTTTCCCGCATTGGTATAGCCGACAAGTGCCGTGCGAAAAATATCGGTGCGTTGTTTGCGGGCAACCGCGCGTTGTCTGGCAATGCGATCAAGTGCTTGTTTGAGGATGGTAATGCGGCGATTGGTCGCGCGGCGATCCACCTCGAGCTGCGTTTCACCCGGTCCGCGCGTACCCACCCCGCCAGTGCCACCAGTACCGCCGGCCTGCCGCGAAAGATGGGTCCATTGACGGGTCAACCGGGGCAACATATAGATGAGTTGTGCCAACTCGACCTGTGTTTGCGCCTCGCGGGTTCTGGCGCGGCTGGCAAAAATATCCAGAATAAGTCGGCTGCGATCGATAATTTTAACTTCAAGCAGGGTTTCGAGATTGCGGGTTTGTGCCGGCGAGAGGTCTTCGTCAAAAATAACGACTTGTGCATTGTATTCTGCGACCTGTTCGACGAGTTCTTCTGCCTTGCCGCGGCCAATCAGGTACGCAGAGTCCCTCTGCCGGCGTTCCTGAATCACCTGCACAGCAACATCGACACCCGCTGTATCCGCCAAAAGCCCGAGTTCGTCAAGCGTGTCCTGTGCTTCCTCAAGTGAGACACCGGGCAAAGCAAGCCCAACGAGTATGCCCCGCTCAATCGCGTGTTCTTTTGTGATATCGTACATAGTGATGTTTTGATGGATTTTTAAATCGTGAAGTCTTCAGGCTGTTTTGGCGTCATCTTTAGGACACCGATTGCTATAGCCAATTCGGGCTGTATATCCTGATAAATCAATGTGTTATTCCTGGCGTCAGTTCTGTAACTGACTCTGTGAGTCTCTGCCCAATTGCATGTGACTTTGCCAGATTAAGAAACTCTATTTCATCACGAATATCTTTCAGTTTGACCGTCTTGTCGCTCAGCACATGTCCGAAGAGCTTGAACCAAAACCACCGCTTTAGAAATATACTCGTAATATGGTTTGGCACTACCCCTGTCTTACGCCACTTAGATAGGGCACTCTTGTGCATACCAATATGTTTTGCGACTTCATAGAATGGCGTCTCGCTGACATCACAAAGGAACTCCAACTCTACAAAGCTGAGTACATCTGAAGCCCCACAGATTTGGTTTGCAATTGCTTTGTGTATTCTGTCAATCTCATCCTGTGAGATTGCGACTGTCCCATCTGGCATCTTTTTAAGATGCAGTTTCGGGACAAGCCAGGTTCGACCAGCTACCCGATACTTGTAATTTTTTTTAATCAGGCGGCGCATTTTCATTCTCCTCAAAAAAGCCTTCCGATCTGGCAATAAAGCGTGCTGAACTTACCGAAGTAACCGATGGAGAACCATCAGTGCCATCGTAAAAACAGTAAAGAATAGCGTAAAGCACCTCTTCATCTTTGTGAAAGACTCTGATACATGCGTAGTATCCAGACCGACCACGCGAGTTTGAGGGTGCCCATACAGCAAGTTCCCTCACAGTTTTACTTGTACTTTTTGTCCCGACCAATTGTCCAACTTTAATGATGTATTGCAGTTTTTGGCGAGCGCGAGCGTATCTATCTGTTTCTGGCTCGTGTTCAACGAGAACTCTATGTCTGGGGATAAGTCTTATGGCATTCAACCAATCCATAATTGAAATTTATCATCTCATCAAAAAAAGTCAATTCCCCAGTTGCGGACTATACAGCGGTTTACTGAATCTAAATTCACCACGTCTTGAAATTCGGTCTTATAATAGACGCAATCTCTTCTGCCCGTTCCCACGATACGGTCACCTTTTGCTTCATACGCCCATCTTTTGGCTGTAAGACAGCGATATGAGGTGGTCCACTTCCCCATTTGCTCGACTTTCTACGAGGTACAACATGCATGTGAAAATGCGGAACCTCCTGCAAGCTGGCCACGCCGTTATTCTGATAGACCGTAATTCCATCCGGATTAAAAGTTTTAACAAGCGCTTCGGCCGCTATTCGGACCGTCTTCATAATTTCCCCAGCCTCTTCATCCGTCAGATCCAAAATCGTCGGCGCATGGCGGCGAGGAACAACGAGAAGCTGTCCGATTTCAAACTGCCTGGGATTGAGCAACGCAAGCGTCTTCTCCGTTGAATTGATAACATGCCTCATTTCACCGCGTCCAGCAACTATTTCACAAAATGGACAGGGATCCCATGTCGGCATCTCAAACTGAGCAACAGTATCACTCATTTTTTATTCTCTCTTCCCCAGTGCTTTTGTCGCACCAGCGGCATCCAGCCAAACCGATTGTAGAACCTTCCTGCGCCAGCCTGTTCATCCTCCCGCGCAACGGACAGCACGACCCTGTCGCACTTAGCCAGCCGTAGCCATTCAACAGCGTGGCGGACAACCCACGAACCGATCCCCTTATTTCGCATTGAATCGCTCGTCTCGACCTCCGAAAGCTCAGCCCATCCCATCAATGCAGGCAACTGACCGCCTTCAGTGAGATCTGAAATACACTCACACTGCCCAACGTTTCGTCCATCGAGCCGAACGACAAATCGCGTACCCAATCTCCCCACATCGCGATCAATCGTTACACCTCTTACGGGCGGCTTACCAGGAGCAGAGATACCATTCAGCGTGCCACCATAGACGGATTCGTCAACTTCCTCATTCGCTGAATAGCCAAATTGTTCCATCAGACCGATTATGTGTGGCCAGACCTCTGGCACCCCTAAGCAAATTGGAACCGATAAACCATTCCCCCAGATCTTTTCATCCTTGACCTGCCAGGCGTCCATTTGACGCCGGCACTCCGTCAGAACCGCCTCGCCAATTTCACGCTCTCCGGGCCAGAACAAGATCCAGGCAATATCTCCAACGCCCTTCCAGCGCGTGTCATCGCCGTATCGGAGGAGATGCGCCGCCGCGCAAACGCGATCTCTGACAATCCCGACAATGGACTTTCTTTCAACAACCCAAGGATCAACGACTTCTTCCCGAGGATTTCTCTTCAGATGCTCCCAAAAGTAATCGGGTGTCAAGTTCCACCCGGGTACCACAGTGTTGAGATGACTGTTCACAAGTCTCATAACCTGAGGCAGATGAGAGTGATCAAGTGGTGCTATTTGTACCATATTTCGTCCTAAAATGTTTTATGTACTAGCGCCCCAGGCGTTGGTCTCCTGATGAAAGTCTAACAAAGCATTTATATACGCACCAGTGGATTTACGCAAGCGTTCACTTCTCTCTTTGGATATGGGGCCACGATCTTCTTTGACACACAAATCAGATATAATGCGGATGCCAACATATTTGATCTCGTTAATGGCACAAACATCCACAATAGCCGCTGACTCCCAATTCACAGCCATGGCACTACTCTCTATAGCGATTCTGTCTCGTACTTCGCGATCATAGATATCCATATCTCCGCAAATCACGGAAGATTTCCTGACCGTAGCACCCGAATTTTTGGATAGACACGTCGCGAACCTGTCTATCGAACTGGCGGAGGCATTGAAAAGACGCGCTCTCCAAGTATCTTGCTCGCTCTGAATCTCTGGCCTATTTGGTACATCGTGCTCAGAGACGCCAGTAACTACGACAATGTCACCGATACCTAATGAATCTACTAAGCCACCTGCAAATCCAAACTCAAAAAATGTATCTACCTGATATTTGTCTATGATCATCTGGCACATCGAAGCCGCCCGCACCTTACCCATACCCGACTGCATTATGACCCACTTCTCATCTCCATCGCACCATGCAAACCGCAACCTGCCATTCCAGTCAACCGAATCGCTCGCATCATGCCCCAGAACATCAAGAAGCGCCCGCGTCTCATCTGCATAAGCTGTCATAATGCACAGCTTTGAACTCATAGACTTGTCTCTATTCTTAAACTCCAAATAACCTGCTTCGTAATTCTCAGCAAATTCGGGGTCTCGTGTTTTGCGTTGCTCAACATACTTTTTTAAATCACTCATTGATTTTTTCTCCTGTGTGATTTCTCATAAGAAACAATAGTCATTCTGTCATTAATCTCTCGCGTAACTCCCATTCTCCTGTATCCCATTTTCTCATAAAAATAACAATTGCCTTCCTCTTGCAGGATCGTATCAAGCTCCCAGCACTCCGCATCAACAACATCCTCAACGAGCGCGATGGTATCCTGGCCATACCCCCTTCCTTGATGCTCAGGGATGATAAACATGGGACTAATCCTCGCCCGTCTCGCCTCGTCGTCGTAGATAATTCTAATCGCTCCGATTTGCACACCATCAAGCATAATAAAGTAGTAAGTGGTATGAGGCTGCTTTAATCTGTCGATAACTCGTTCAACATCTTCATTGGCTGGATTCGTGTCGTAATCCCGATACTTATGGAGCAGTGGCAAAAATGACGCAACCTGAAGCCGGTGAATAGCCGCGGCATCTCTAATAGATGCTTTCTTTAAACTGATCCGCATAAGTTCACCTATTTTTCCGCGCCTCCCACTCGCAACGCAATAACCCGCACCACACCATGTTTCTAAACTCGCCTCTCAGATATTGATCCTGGCGCAAGACACCTTCACGGACCATTCCGAGCTTCTCCATGACCCGGAGAGAACCGACATTTCTCTCATCGGCACCAGCGCGAATGCGATTCAAATCTGAATAGGCTGAAAACGATTCGTCGATAACAGCACCCGCAGCTTCCGTAGTCAGTCCTTTTCCCCAAAAGCGTCGGGCAATGCTATAGCCCATTTCGCCAACGCGATGATCAAAATTAAACCCAATATCAATTCCACCAATAACAGAACCAGCGTATTCAATCGCCCAGGATGCGCGTGTTTTGTGATCCTGCAACACCTGACCTGCTACAAATTTTTCGGCATCTGCTCTCGTGTACGGTTGGGGAACCGGAAGAAAGCGCGCCCATTCCGGATCGGATGCGTATGACAGGACATCTTCAACATCCACAAGGCTAAACACCCTGAGTATCAATCGGTCTGTTTTAATCAATTCTGACAGCATTTTTGTTTCCAAACATTAACTGCATGCATTAAGCCTATTTCAGGGCTGCTGAGGATTGGAACTGAAATTTCCGGGCACAAATTTGCGGCTCCCGCCATAGAGGCTTGCGCCAATACAATAACATCTCCTTCAGATGCTCTGTCTTTTATATTTTGGGCTATTTCACTAAAATATCCTTCGTGGTCTCCCGCCTCAAATCTGCTCCAGGCATTATCACAAAAAACCTCAATCAGCTCAACGGACTTTTGACGTGCTTTTGCGGTTTCAATAATAAGGTCACGAGTTGGAGCGATTGTACTCTCAAGTGCGGCAGCAACAATAATCCGAGAACCTATTTCGACTGCTTTCTCAGCCATAGGTCTATCAATTCGAACAATGACACCATCTGTCAGATTATTTACTTTTTCCGCACTTGCTCCAATTGTAGAACAGGTGCAGAGTATCACGGTTGCGCCTTTTTTTCTCGCAGAGAGGATACAATCCCGAATACGTTCATCCAAATTTTGAGTAATTCCTTTGTCACGGGCCTCTGTCAGAAATTGCTCTTCTATAATATGTCTAACGGGTAATTCTAAAGAAGCGTCCTCTATAAGCCGATTAAAAGTATCGACATGCACTGGTGAAGTGTGAAGAAAAGCCAAATGGGATTGCATGAAATGACGCCCTTTCTCAGATAGATAGCGTTTTACCACGAAAATTCTACTATTCTTGTGACAATTTTAGCGGCAAAATGGTTTCTATATAGCAAAGAATGTTCACGATACAACTCAAGCGAACTCTGGAGATTTACGATATCCCGATCCGTCATCCGCGTAGCGAGTTGCGTGGAGACGCGATTGCGCCACAACAAAAACCGCTGTGTTACACAATATGCAACACAGCGTACAAACCCTGGACCATCTTATTGGACAGTTTGTGAACATGACTAATTTTTTATACAGAGGTCTTTTCGCTTAAACCGCGAAAATAACGAAGGCGCTCTTCCACCGACAAGTCCTTAGTTTGTAAATAATGTACCTGGCGAACGAAATGGATCTCCTGCATCACCTCATCATCGGGAAATTCTTCGCAAACTTCTGCCCAAATTTTCGACTTTTCAGCTTTTGTTAACTTTCCCATAACGGCCTCCTATAGTTCTGGCGGAGCAATGATCTCAATTGTACCATATCCTCTTAATTCATTAATTCGATTGACTTCTCGTCGCGTCTTCACTTTGACCATATGTCTAAAGTTCCAACTGCAAAAATACCCAATGTTGTTAGTCACCGCAATAGCCACATGATTGGCGTCTGATGCATATTTCTCAGGAAAAACTCCGTTTCTCATGTACTCTTGGGCCAAAACGTTCGCTTCTTCATCAAATGTTAACTCTTCAAGCCCCTTTACCAAATTTTCCATTTGGGCTCGCCTTTCTGAGTTTGGGGTATCCCGAATTTCCTGCAAGACGATGCTCGAAACAACACCTTGAAACTCTGACAAGCTATCGTGCCAAAATTGAACGGTAAGTCGCTGGCGTTCAGGAGTTCTGGTATCATAATACACACTTGGAACAGTTGTATCCAGATACACTTTCTCTTTAGTCATTTCCATTTTGATTTTTAACTGACCTCATTCAACCACCTGGAAAAACTCTCGTCATTGGTGTACTGATAAGCAAAGCCACCACAATCTCTGAACAACTCTGGCTCCTTCCTACCATCTTCAATCAAGAGACTATTTCTATAGTGAATATCATCTCCCAGCGCCTTAAATGCGATAGGCCAGAGTACGCGCTTATCGATTTCTCCGTAATTGGAAGAATTGATAATCACGTCAAATTTCTCATCCAATCTATGCGCTGGAACGACGACATCTGAGAAAACATCCATATTGGCAGTTACAATCGCGGTACGTCTCCCCTGACTTCTCTGCGCCAGTGCGAAATTCAGAACTGCTTCGTTGAAATTAAGATCCCTGCATCCTAACTCCATAGTTTTCACAACCGCAGAAAGATCCATATTTGCGTGATCAGAAACAATAGCCGCAATATCTCTAAGACTCAGGGCATTCGTCATCCACATCCTGCAAATATGCCGATTGGCGAACACATGCTCTTGAATAATATCATGCCACTCAGGACATTCAGGCGGAGATACCTTGAAATACAGATCAGATGACAACGTAAAACCGAAATCGAAAACAATGCACTTAATTGATTCATACGGCTGCATGCAATTTAGTCTCTCCACTTATCGCGTGGACAGGCACAAAAATCCTACTACTCTTGTGACAATTTTAGCGGCAAAATGGTTTCCATATTGCAGAAGTGGAGGCAAGCCGATTTACTCAGCCCACGCCATGCAAGCTCTCGATATCGGAAACCGCTGCACCCAAGAATTCAGGCGTCTTGGGATGTAGAAGACGACCGCAGTCCCAGAAAAACCTTATCCCCCGGAGATTCGCGACAATTGACAGTACCTTCTCCTCTACAGGCGATAACTCCGTAAGGGGCTTTTCAGTGATGGCATTATAGGAAGATCGAAAAGCATCAACATACCCGGGTTCGAAATGCCCTGAACCTGGCCTGGCCACGTATTCCCCTTCAGCTTGTCGCAGGTCATGAGCAGCGATACCCCAGCCAGCCGATTGGAAGTCATGGACATTTGAAATGCGCAGTGAGTTACTGTTCTCCACAAGTACGTTGTGGAGTCCTGCTTCGCCCCACAGGAATACATTGTCGCCCTGCACCCTGACTTCGGGCGCCGGGTCCGTAGCGGCCAATAGCCTGCTCCAGAGTTCCGGCAAGGTCGCCGCCATGGAAGAAGTCAACACCTCATCTCCAAACATTGCTTCCCGGATCGTCCCTTCCCACGACGCAAGATCTCTCGTCTTCTGTGATTGAAGTCCATCTGGACACTGTTGGCTGTGAATATGTGCCACTGTTTGTCCCAATAGTGCGCCCAACTGCAACCGCTGTGATCGGGATGTGGTCAGATAGTAACTGAGGCCCGATTCCCCCGGCTCACATGGGATCAAAAGACATTCAAAGACAAGTGGTTCTTCATCGCTGTCGTACACCAGAGATTCAGATACCGGAACACCGGCAACGCCGCGCAATGCCCTTGTGGCTATGAACTCGGTTTTCAAACTGAAGCCGAGGGATTGGCGAAACTGTGTCTTCAAGATTACCCGGCCATGGGCGCGCGTCTCCACCCAAAAAATCTGGTTCGTAAAATTGGCTTCCTGGCGTCTGATCGACCGGGACGAACTGAAACCATGTTTCTCGAAAAGCGCATCGATCTGTATGCGGGTTACATCCGGCTTATCGCGGAACAAAGCGCGGATATCCTTCATACTGGCGAGTCTTGTGACCATGCGGTGCTCTTCTGCGACGCGTTGAGAGGCTTTATTATCTCGGGAAGTGCTATAAATGTGAGTCACGCGATCGTATCAGATTATCTACCCCGTATTTCCCTGATCCGACAACTACAAACATCCCTGTAATAACCAGATACAGAAATGCCATTTCCTTCGTGCTGAACGGATCCGCTGCATGTTGAAAGAACGCGGCAATCAACATGGTAAACCATATAAAAAACGCCCCTGGCCGCGTGAGTAA
>JAJEAX010000330.1 GCA_022822565.1 Candidatus Latescibacterota bacterium | reverse complement strand
CAGTGCCGACGAATTATTGCACTGGGCAAAAGAACAAAAAATAGGCACACTCATCCGCGTCCCCCTCGCAAAGGGCCAATTGACCGGAAAATACTTTGGTCAAAATGCCGAGAAAATACCACAAAACGATTTGCGGTACGAACGGTTTCAGCGCACCGAAGTGCAAGAAGGCTTGAAAAAACTACCCGAACTTCTATTTTTACAAACAGAGCAACGAACCATGGCACAGGCAGCCCTGCGATTTGTATTAGATCACCCCGGCGTATCATGCGTCATTGCCGGCGCAAAAAATCGGCAACAAGTTGAAGACAACACAGCAACGTCAGACATGTCACCACTCACACAAGAAGAACTGCACCGCGCCCTTCCAATCGCAGAAGCGATTGGCACAGCAGGGTGGATTGGATAAATCAGGAGAATAATCATGAAAATCACCGCATTAAAAACATTCGTCGTGCCCACAACGGGAAATTTTTTCGTCAAAGTCGAAACAGACGAAGGGATTTACGGATTGGGAGAAGCGGGCTTAAAGCGTCGCGGAACCGCAATTGCCGAAGTAATCCGTTCATTTTCACCAGACGTAATCGGGCAAGACCCCTTTCGGATCGAGCACCTGTGGCAGGTCATGTTTCGCGGCGGGTTTTTCCCGGGCGGCGTGGTACAATCATCGGCAGTAAGCGCCGTGGATATTGCTCTCTGGGACATAAAAGGCAAAGCCCTGGGCGTACCCGTCTATGAACTATTGGGCGGCAGAACCCGCGACAAAGTGGCGTGTTATCCCCATATTGGCGAGCGGGACAATATCGACCGACTGGTCGCAAATTGTGCACAACGACAAGAAGAAGGCTGGAAATTTGTGCGATGGGGCATGAGCGATCCCACAGACCCCAATGTATTTGAACCTTCGCGCGCCGTGCGTCACGGCATCGAACAGGTAAAAGCCGTACGCGAAGCCTGTGGCGATGAATTGGAAATCTGCGTGGATGTACACACGCGACTGGATCCCGCCTGGGTCATTGCATATTGCAAAGGCGTGGAACCCTATCGCCCATTTTTCATCGAAGACCCATTGCGAAGTGAAAGCACACAAAGCCTGCGCCTCGTGCGACAGAATACGCACCTGCCCTTAGCCATTGGCGAACAATTCGATAGCAAGTGGAAATTTCAGCAAGTAATCGAAGAAGATTTAATGGACTATTGCCGCGTCGATCTCTGCATTGCAGGTGGTTTAACCGAAGCGAAAAAGATCGCGGGCTGGTGTGAGACACATTATATCCACCTGGCCCCCCACAATCCACTCGGACCCGTGTCAACAGCCGCGTGTTTGCACCTGTGTTTATCGTCTTCTCTCGTCGGCGTCCAAGAATTGCCCAGACCTCCCATGACCACCTTGACAGATGTATTCCCCAAACAAATGCCCTACGCCAGCGGCCATCTGCTCGTCCCCGAAGGACCTGGGTTGGGCATTGAGTTGAATGAAGACGCGCTCACGGACATGGCACCTCCCGAACCATCGACAGGATCGGGATTCCGCCGCGAAGATGGCTCGTACACAAATTGGTAAAAAGGAACATTAAAGATGCGGAAACAACAACACCGCGGCCTACTCGCACTGATCGCTTGTATCCTCCTGCAACCGACCGCGGCAATCGCCCAAACCTCATTCCAATTTCAATACGGCAAACTCACAAACCCGTTTTCCGGGGCTGCTGAATACACTTCTATCCTCACCATACAACAGGCAGCACAGTGGCGATATGGCGACAGTTTCTTTTTTATTGACTTTCTGGATGATGGCGTTCCGGATGGCTTCAACGACAAAAGTATCTACGGAGAATGGTACCCGACCCTCAGCATTGGCAAACTGACGAACACAGAGTTCAGCCTCGGTCCCATCAGAGATATTTCCATAATCGCTGGATTCAATGCCGACTCCGATGCCAACGTCCTCAAATACCTGCCCGGCATCCGGGCTTCGTGGAACGTACCGGGCTTCTTCTTTGTCAACACCGACCTGACCGCCCTGATCGACGCCAGCAGTGGCACAGCGCATGGCGGCGCGCCCACAACGAGCAACAGCTTTTTATTCGACATCAATTGGGGAACTGCCTTTGGGGCCGGCGGTCAGACCTTCGGGTTCTTCGGCCATGCAGAATACGTCGGTTCCCAGACCAACGAATTCGACAACGAAGTCAAAAGCTGGCTCCTCGTGCAGCCCCAACTCACCTATGACTTGAGCAAAGCGATAAACGGCGAGGGCAACACGCTCTTCGTCGGTATCGAATACCAGTACTGGTGGAACAAACTCGGCACCACCACTACCGAAAATGTCGTACAATTACTGATCGTGTGGCAACTTTGATTTTTAAAAAGGAATTTCACCATGAAAATACGAATCGGCATCATCGGGTGTGCGCGAATACTAAACGCCCATTTGCGCGGCTATAAAATCCTGCAGGAAAACGGTTTTGGCGATCTCTTTCAGATCACGGCTTTGTGCGCGCGCAAAGAAGAAGACGCCCACCGCTTCCGCAAGCGAGGCGAGGGTCCCGGTCCTCGTCCAGCACCTGTTGACGCGCCCGGCGACCCGCTCAATGCGCCGCATTCGTTTATCAGTGATCTGCATCCCGACAGCGATACAGAAGTGTACACGAATTACAACGAAATGTTGGAAAAGGGCAAAATCGATGCAGTAATCATCTTGACCGGACACGACAACCACCACAGCATCGCCATAGACGCCATGAAAGCAGGCAAACACGTCTCGGTCGAAAAACCAATGGCGATCTCGGTCAAAGCAGCCCAGCGAATGTGCGAAGTCGCCGACGAAACCGGACAAATCT
>JAJEAX010000093.1 GCA_022822565.1 Candidatus Latescibacterota bacterium | reverse complement strand
TGCGTTGCCGTATCCGCTGGCATTGCACCGGGCAATGGCCCCCTCTAAGTCGTCCGTGTGCATGGTCGATAATACCGGTCCGAAAATTTCTTCTCGCGCAATGGACATCTGGGGTTTTACCCGATCGAAAATTGTTGCGCCCAGGTAGAAACCGTGTGGTGTTTCTTCGACTTTTACATCGCGTCCATCTACGATCAGTTCTGCGCCTTCTTGCAGCCCGTTTTCGATGTGTTGATGGATGCGGTCCAGGTGCGTTCGGGTCACTACCGGTCCCATATCCACACCGGGGTCGCGGTCGGTTGGTCCCACTCGAAATTCGCGTGCGGTTTCACTGAGCGGTTCCAGGAAACGTTCGCCCGCGCCTTCGGCACAGACGAGTACACTGCCGGCCATGCATCGTTCTCCGGCACAGCCATAAGCGGATCCCATTACGGCAGCTACGGTTGAGTCCAGGTCGGCGTCGGGCAATACGATTAAGTAGTTCTTTGCGCCACCGGCTGATTGTACGCGTTTGCCATTGCGGGTGGCTGTTTCATAGACATAGCGCGCTACGGGTGTTGATCCGACGAATGAGACGGTTTTCACTTCGGGGTGGGCGAGCAGGGCATCTACCGCGTCTTTTCCACCGTGTGCGATGTTGAATACGCCAGGCGGTAATCCGGCTTCGGCCAATAATTCGCCAATTCGGATTGCGCTCAAGGGTACGCGCTCCGATGGCTTTAATACATAGGTGTTGCCGCATACGAGGGCAATGGGCAATGTCCACATGGGCACCATAGATGGAAAGTTGAATGGCGTGATGCCTGCGGATACGCCCAGGGGTTGTCGGATGGTGTCGCAATCTATTCCCTGTGCGATATTTTCCAGCGCGTCGCCCATTAAGAGCGCGGGTGCACCACAGGCAAATTCTGCGACTTCGATCCCGCGTCGAATTTCACCCCGTGCATCTTCTATGGTTTTGCCATTTTCGCGGGTTACGAGTTGGGCCAGTTCCTCGAAGTGGGTTTCCATGAGTGCGACGAGCCGGAACATTACGCGCGCACGATCAACGGCCGGTGTGTTCGCCCATTCGGGAAATGCATCTGCGGCTGATTGCACTACGCGATCTATCTCTGATGCGCCACATAAGGGTGTTGCGGCAATTTCTGTTCCGTCCGATGGGTTGTAAACAGGTACTGTTTCCGGTGCTTCAGATGCCACCCATTCGCCATTGAGGAATAATTTGACTGTTTCGGCCATGATGATCTCCTGTGCTCACTCCGCTCCGTGTTGCCGAAATTTTGGTGCTTCGCCGGGTACGGGCGAGTTGTCAAATGCGCCCCGATGGATTACGGCTTCTTCGCCACCCAGAGATTCAATCATTTCTCGTTGTGAGGTTTTGGCTTGAGCATCCACAGTTTCGGGATCGAGGAGGTCGCGCAGTTCGCGTTCGAAGGTTTCCAGGACTTTCTGATGATCGGAGGATTGCGCGAGGTCGCGGCACTCTTCGGGGTCGTCTATTGTATCGAATAGTTGCGGGGGATTATTGACGTGATATATGTATTTGTATTTTTGGTTTCGCAACATGTACGCCCCGTTCTGCGCGCCTATGGCGTGATATTCGCTAAAGACCGTGCGGTCGCAGTCTTCTTCTTGTGCGATGGTCCACAGGGATTCGCCCGGTAAATCCGCGTCTTCCTCGGTTTGTTGCGCGCCCACGGCTTCCAAAATTGTCGGGAAACTATCGACGAGCGATACGGGTGTTTCCACGACTTTGCCCGCGGGGACATCGGGACCTGCCATCAAAAATGGCACGGCGGCGGATTCTTCATGCATTGTAAATTTGCCGTAGATGCCGCGTCCGCCCAGGTGTTCACCGTGGTCTGTTGTATAGATTATGCGGGTTGTGTCGGTTAATTCCAATTGGTCCAGGGTATTGAGTACCCGACCAATTTGCTGGTCCAGATATGTGCAAACACCGTAGTACGCCGCATTTAGTTGTCGCACGATGGCTTCGGGGAATTGCGGATCAAATGTGAAGAATCGCCTGAAATAGTCCATTGCGGGATGATCGGGCCAGTCCTCGGTTCGCCATTGCGGCGGCATGGGCAATTCGTCCGGGTCGTAGATGTCATATAAGTCTGGCGGCGAAATATACGGTGGATGTGGGCACACATAAGATAAAAACAGACACCAGGGTTTTTCGTCGTGCCGATGCTCTTGTAACCACTTTATGGCGTTGTCTGCATTGCGATGGTCGTATTGCAAATACGTCGAATCGCCCGGTCCCGCTTCTCGGATTCCCGGTCGTTTGTTGCGAAAGGGCGGCTGTTCCCGGATACAGCCGAGTACGTCGCCTGTGCCATTGACGACGTTTAATGGTTCGATTTCTTCGGTGAATCCGTGATCTGTGCCCTGGCCCTTAAAGTGCAATTTGCCAATTGATGTGGCGTTAAAACCCTGCTCGCGCAAGCGGTGGTGCCAGCTTGGCGTGTCTCCGATGTATGGATGTCCATTATCCCAGTTGCCTATCTGATGTACGTAGCGTCCCGTGGCGAGAGATGCGCGCGCCGGTACGCATATTGGACAGTTGGTGTAGGCATTGGTAAACCGCGTGCCCTGTTCGGATAGCCGATCCAGGTTGGGCGTTTGCACCATCGGGTGACCATAACATCCGAGCAGGTTGCGATTGTGTTGATCGGAGATGATGTACAACATGTTTGTCGATTGCATAAAAACCTCATAGAAAGCGGTCAAAAACATAGCCAGTCAGATAGAACCTTCTGGATCGCGGCTCAACATCATGCCGCGATGACAATAGGTAATCGTCACGCCTGCATGTTTGAAGCAGGCGTCCAGTCCCCATCATTATTTTTTCCATAGATTCATTACAGCACCATTTATTCCAAAGACGGGATCGGAGGCGGGCATTGACACTTTGGGTATATTTTCCAGCGCGTGTCTGTGTTCACGGGCACTTTCTCGACACAGGTCCGGGTGCTGTCCATCGGGATACGCGCCTACGACCAGTAGATCTGAACTCGCGCCCAGGTTTTTGTGTCCCACGCCCGCGGGAATTACCATGACATCGCCCGGTCCAATTGTCAAGCGCGCGCCCTGTTCACCACCCATGCATACTCTGGCACTTCCCTGTGCGATGCCCAGTACTTCGTGCGCTGTGGCGTGGTAGTGGTGAAAGGGATAAATCCCATTGCGCCACGAGCGCGACCAGCGATTGGCTGCAAATACCTGCTCATAAGCCCGCGCAGGGTCGTCTTCGGGTAGTGACAGTGCGCCTTGATAGACGATGAGTGGGAATATACTATTTGGAATCGTACCGTCGTCTGGAAAATAATGCGGTATTATCCGCACATCTTTTTGAACGAATTCCATAAACTATCCTTTCGCATGGATTCAAGGGATTTTAAGTCATTGTCCGCATTACTTCAATGCATTCGGCTACCTGTGCCTCCGGGGAAGGAGCGTTATTTTCTTCTTCCAGTACCAGCCAGCCCGTAAATCCTTTGAGTGCGTTTTGTAACGCTGATAGGTCTAATACGCCTGTGCCCAATTGCGGTCGGACTGCATTGCCTGTAGCGTCTTCTGAGTGGTCTGCGAGGTGGATGATGTGTAGCCTGTCTGATAGTTCTTTCACCAATGCGATTGCGTCTTTGCCCGCCCGTATGTGGTGCCCGGTGTCAAAGGCAAATCCCACGTATGACGGGTCGGTATATGACGATAGTTTGACCAGTCCCTCTTGCTCGGATTCCCACCAGTGGTTGTGATAGGCGAGTTGGATGCCTTTGGGCACGCAGTGTTCGCCCAGGAGGTTCAGACCTTCTGCGGTTTTTTTCCATAGTTCATCTGATACGGATCCCTTTGTTGGACGCCGTCCGCTGCAGACGATGTACTGTCCGCCGACAGCGGATACAAAGTCGGCGATCTGATCCCCCTCAGTTCTGATTTGTTTGCGCGAGGATTCATCCCAGTGTGCGGCACCGTAATGCGCGCCAATCAGTTCGAGATTGGTTTCAGATAGGATGCGTTTGAATGCTTCGGGGTTTTGAAAATAGCGCTCCAGATTTTTCCAATTTGCTTCCAGTCCCTCAAAACCGAGGTTTCCGATCTGGCGGACAACTGCGAGAAAGTCCGCTTCGTTGGGGTATATGCCTTTGCTATAAGATCTCGCCTGACATCCGAGTTTCATTTTGTTTTCCTCTGGCTAAAGCTCGACTGTGATGGCTTTTCCCTCGCGGGAAGAGAAATACGCACCTTCACTTACTGCCACTTGTGCGAGTCCGTCTCGCAGGCTCGCTCCGGGTGACACATCGGTTTGCCCTTCTTTTACGCATTGCGCGAAATGCGTCCACATGTCTGTCGGCGGCTGTCCCGAACCCGTCCATTCTCCCGATTTTAGATCAATCGGTGTTTTGTCTTCATTAAATCCGAGATGTGTGACGTATCGGATCCGATTGCGTTCTGTCGCTGAGATATTTCCCCGCAAGCCCGCCATTTGATAGATGTTCTGCATCTGGATGCCTGCCATGCTGCCGGTCATACACACGATTTGTCCGTTTTCGCACCGGGTCGTGATGTTGACAAATTCTACGGCGTTTTTGTCGGGTTTAAACAGGCCGCAACACTCGTGTCCCATGACTTCTACGGGCAAAGACCCCGTCCACCACAAAGCCAGGTCCATGGTGTGTGAGAGCGCGTCGAGGATGCCGCTGTAGTGTTCGGGGAAGAAATACTGCGGGTTAAAAAATCCGCGCTGAAGTGTTACGTTGGTTTGTATCAGGTCAATCTGTGAGGCAAGGGCTTTCATTTCCTGGGCAAAAGCCGTGAAGCGAGATTGATATCCCACCATTGCTACGACGTTATTTTTTTCTGCCATTTCACAGATTTCTACGCCCGATTCAATGCTGTCGCAGTATGGTTTTTCGACCAGAAATGGCTTGCCTGCGGCGGCTGCATCGCGCATGACGCCTGCGTGGTGTCGGGTGTGTGTTGCAATTGCCAGGGCGTCGATGTCGTCCCGCGCGATGACTTCCCGGTGGTCGAGTTCGTATTTTACGTTGAAATTTTCAGCCGCGTTTTTGGCGCGTTCTTCGTCCAGGTCGCACACGAGTGCGAGTTCGGCTTCATCACATCCCAATAGTTCGCGCGCATGCGATGGTCCGCGCTGTCCTGTGCCAATGACTGCGACTCGAATTTTGTTTGACATAATACGCTCCTTTCATCCGTGAACATGATTTTGGGGATAAGAAATAACTACCAATCTCTCAATACGTCAACAAAAATAGCCCGTTCTGTCTTGACAAGTGTTCAGATGTGTCAGTACTTTTGGTCTAACGGGTATTGAAATACCCATAAAGTGGATCCCGAGGTGTATGTCAAGACCTACGCGGTAGAGATTGATGGCGATGATGTTGTCGTTACTTATGACGATTAAGGTCGTTATGGCACACGCTCAACCTTCAGAGGATGTATCCGAACAAAAACGGCCGGTCATTACCGTGCGGGCGGTTGTATTGGGCGTGGCTACGGGGGTTTTGCTCAATACTTATACCAATTACACGGGCATGGTGCTCGTCAATAGCGCGCTGGTTAAGTCGCAACTCCCGATGTCCGTGTTGTTGCCTTTTGTGGGATGGATTGGCGTCAATCTCGTTCTCAGATTTTTTTGGCCCCGCATTGCGCTTTCCAGTTCTGAACTCGTTTTGATTTACAGTATGTCGTGGATCGTGGGGACGATTCCGGTTGCGGGATGGGCCACGTACTGGGGCGGTATTGTCAGTTCCCCGACTTATTATGCTTCGCCTGAAAACCGATGGGAGGAGTTTCTTTTTGACGTTATGCCCTGGTGGGTATTGCCCCAGGTGTCGGAGGGGTCCATAACGACTTTTTACGAGGGTCTGCCGCCGGGCGAGAGCATTCCGTGGGGGAGTTGGGTAGGCACACTTTGCTGGTGGTTCAGCCTGTCTATCGCGCTTGTGGTGGCCGCGCTTTGTGTCTCGGTTATTTTTCAGAGGCAGTGGGAAGATGCCGAAAAGCTGACGTTTCCTCTGGTGACTTTTCCCGTCGCGCTGACCGAGGGTTTTGACGGTAAAGAGCGCATTCCCGCGATGTTCAAAGACGGCATCTTCTGGGCGGGCGTTCTGGTTGTGCTGCTGGTTTATGTCTATAATATCATCACGTATTTTGCGCCCAATCTGCCCCATATTGGGATTTACGATTCGGTGCGTATCGCGAATAAGGATGTTATTCTTGCAGAACATTTCCCGCCTTTGAGGCTGCGTATCATGCCGCCCGTTATTGGGCTGACTTATTTGTGCAATCTCGATATTCTTCTTTCTTTTTGGGCGTTTCGACTTTTTGCGATTTTGAAAGAGGGATTTATCAATCGCGTTGGATATACGGTGGGCTATACGGGTCAGCAGGCAGATGCCTATGAGATCTTGCTTCTGGAATCTCACGGGGCTTTTGTTTTTCTCGCGCTGTGGTCGGTCTGGATTGCTCGGGGGCATTTGCGCAGGGTGTTTCAGGCGGCGATGGAAGGCTGTCGATCTCCCAAAGACGATGGTCTTATCCCTTACCGTTTCGCGCTTGTGGGATTGGTGCTTTCTACGGTTTTTGTGGTGGGGTTTGTCACGTATATGGGGCTTTCGCTACCCCTTGCGATTCTTCAGGTGGTGCTTCTCTATATTGCCTATTTTACGATTGCGAAATACACGGCGGCGAGTGGATTTTCCTATTTGTTTCCGGTGGCGGTTCGGGGCGGGCGTATTATTGAGAGTTTGATTGGCTATTCGACGTTTACGCGCAGGGAGGTCGTCGGTCTGGGTCTTGTCAATTCCAATATGTTTTTTGGGAATTACCGCATTCCGGTCTGGCCTTCGCTGCCCCATCATCTCAAAATTTTTTCGTCCGAAGTGAAACGGAAGCGGGTTGTGTGGACGATTTTTCAGGCTTTTTCGACGTGTTTTTTTGCGTCTATGCTCTATACGATTTATCTCGGCTATGACAACGCGGCGCAGAATTTGGGGTTGGGTGGATTTCAAGGTGGCAATCGGAATCTCTATAATCGCATGGTTTCAATTATTGTGCAGGCAGATAAGACGGTGTTCGATCCGGCTAAGGCGACTGTGTGGGTTCTGGGTGTGCTTTTTGCCGGTTTGCTTACGCTTTTGCGAAATCGCGTGCCGTGGTGGCCGCTGCATCCGATGGGGCTGGCTTTTCAGAATAGTATAGGGTCGAGGACGTATGCGTTCAGTATGTTTCTGACGTGGTCGGCCAAGCATATGATTCTGCGGTTTGGTGGTATCCCGCTTTACAATCGCGTGCGTCCGTTTTTCTTTGGTCTCGTCGTTGGCTATGTGACGGGGTGCGCGCTTTCTTCGCTTGTGGATTATATCTGGTTTCCGTCAACGCCACACTGGACGCATGGATGGTAAAAGCAACCACAGATGAACGCAGATAAAGTGTTTTGAAAAATTACAATCTCAAGGATCTCGGCCTCTAAGGCAGAGATAAATAATGACACCAATAAAACGAGGAGAGCTATCTATGAGAACAATTACGCTCTCGCTTCCCGACCAGCCGCTCGGAGATGTAGAAATGACAGATGATGAACTCACTGAAGAGATTCGGATGTTGGTGGCTGTTAAGCTCTATGAACTCGGGCGTATTTCCAGTGGTCGGGCTGCCGAATTTGCGGGAATTTCTCGGGTTGAATTTCTCAACGAATTAGGTCGGTACAATGTATCGCCTTTTCAGATTACCCCTGAAGAGTTAAAGGCTGAGGTTAAAGGACTACGTGCCGATCTGGATCAGTTTTGAGACCACTTTTAGAGTTAAAATATGGGACGAAAAGAGAATACATCGAAAAATCTCTTGGCGGGTGTTGCAAAGGTGGTTATAACCGATCCGGAAGCGGGACCGGCTAATGACCCTCTTTATGTCAAAGCGCTGGTGTTGCGGTCTGGTGCTGAAACTGCTGTTATTGTGACTGTAGATGCGGTGGCGATAGCTGAGATCGGTTCTATCAGAAATGATTTTCTCGCCAATGTGCGTTCGCGATTGAATAGGGAGTTAAAGCTCGATCCCGCGCGTGTTTTGATCAATGCCAGTCATTGTCATGGCAGGGTTTGTGTAGATGTGGAAGCGCGAACAGTGCAGGCGGTCAAAGAGGCGTGGCAAAATATGGTTCCCGTAAGTGTCGGTGCCGGCACTGGCTGCGAGGACAGGATTATGGAGAATCGCAGGCTTGTGTTGAAGAGTGGAAAGGAGGCCGATGTCCGCCACGCGTATTCGCTTCCGCCCGATGAGGAGGTCGCTTCGGTCGGGCCAGTTGATCCGGAGATTGGCATTCTTCGGCTGGACCGGGAGGATGGAGAGACGCTGGCGGTTGTTTTCAATTTTGCGTGTCATCCGATTCTGGAGGTGCCGAGCAGAGAGAATACGGCGGATGTTTCCGGGTTTGCGTCAAAGGTGATTGAAGATAATTTGAGCGAGGATACGATTGCGCTGTTTTTACAGGGTTGCGGGGGCGATGTCAATCCGATTTTGTACAAGGATGTCAATAATCCCCGAGATGCCGAGGTTCTGGGGAATATGCTGGGTCTTAGCACGTTGCAGGGATTGAAGAAGATCTATAGTAGTGAAGGGGGGGAGTTGAAGGTTATCTGTGAGACCGTCGAGCTACCGAGAGCCGACCTCGCGGGGTGTATCGAATCTCTACAGGCGGAACAGATACAATTGCTTCAGGCTTTGAAGGGGACGAGTCTCAATTTGAAGACGTTTATTCCTCTTTATGTGAAATACAATCTTTCCCGCGATTTTCCTTCTTATTATTCTCACCGTTATTTGCATGAGGAGATGATGGGTAGAGATGGTTTGAAGAAGCTGGATGCCGAGAACAGAGCGAATATGGACCGGTATATTGAGAATATTTACGCGATGGAGCAATTGACGAGGATCCAGATAAATCTGAATTTGTTAAAAAAACATCAGGCGCGGAATGTAGATTCTGGGGAGAGTACAATTGAAGTTGAGATGATGGGTTTGAGGGTTGGGGAATTTTTTCTGGTCACGTTTCCGGGTGAGTTGTCGGTTCAGATAGGTCTCAATATTAAGAAAAGGTCCCCGCATAAGTACACTTTTGTAGCGGGTGTCACAAATGGCTACATCTATTACACGCCAACGGCAGAGCAACTCAAAAATCGGGGCAGGGCACAAGAAGATAGCGATTGTATGCTGGCGCCTGAGTGGCAGAGGATTTTTGAGGATGAGGTGGGGAAATTATTGGCGATTTTGTGAAGGGTGATTGTTCATTTGATTGGAGGGTTCCCATGAAATATGGACTGAGCATAGAACAGGTGGCGCAGTTCCACGACGATGGTTTTTTGATCGTCCGCGATCAGCTTCCCAAAGAAGCGTACCGGCCGTTTATTGATGAACTTGTCGTTAAAATTGATGAGGTGGTGGGCGAGGCGGTGCATGAGGGGCTGCTTGATCCGGGGGATACTTTTCCCGATGCACCTTTTGAGACTCGATTGGCTCTGGTGTCGAATGCCTGTTCGGAGTCGGAGAAGATCTGGAAGAATTTTCAGGGGAAGAGATTTAAGACGCCCGGGATGTTCGCGCTCAGGACGCATCCCGCTGTACTGGATGCGACTGAATCTCTGATTGGTCCCGAAATTTACGCGCATCCGCAGTCCAATCTGCGCGCCAAATTGCCAGATCTGGAAGCGACTGTGGTGCCGTGGCATCAGGATCTGGCGTATCTCATACCGGAGGATGCAGGAGAGACGCTGTTTGTCAATTTCTGGATCCCACTGGTTAAGGCGACGGCTGATAATGGGTGTTTGCAGGTGCTTCGCGGCTCCCACCGGGTCGGTCTCTTGCCGCATGATTATCGGACACCCCACTTCAAAGGGGTCTTCGAGAGCGATCTTCCAGATTTTGAGGTCGTGACTTGCGAGGTGGATGTGGGTGATGTGTTGATGACGATGGAGCGCGTTCTTCATCGTTCAACGCCACATATGACAAAATCCGTCAGGTGGAGTCTGGATGTTCGCTATAGCCGCATTGGGCTTCCGACCGGTCGTGAAAATGTGCCGGGTTTTATCGCGCGTAGTCGGACCAATCCGGAGCAGGTGGCGAGGTCCCATCACGACTGGCTCAGGAATTACGAGATGGCGGGTATCGATCCGATCGGCAATTGAGGAGGAGCGTTTTATGGAACTGACAGGAGAACAGCAGGCTGTTCTGGATGGGTCACAGGGAGACTATCTGGCGAAGTGTATGCGCTGGCTGGTTGAATGGGGCGAGGTGATGGGGGCGAAACGACTGATTAAGGTGGATAATACACACGCTTTGCTGCCGGTGCCCAATTTGATGGCTCAGGGGGCGTCCAAAGAGACGATGGACCGATATATGGCCGATCTCGTGGAGGCGTGTTCTCATGGGACACATCCCGGATGTACGTGTACGGTGCATGCGGCGTTTGTGACTCTGGATGATTTGGATGTGCCCGAGAATGATCCCGAACAGGTGCAGATGCAGAAGGATCTGGCGGTTCTGGCTTCGGATGCGGGGTTTATTCCCACTTTTACCTGTGCTCCGTATCTGGTGGGCAATGTACCGCTTAAGGGGGAGATTCTGGCGTGGACGGAGTCGTCTGCGGTGGTTTATGCCAATTCTATTCTGGGTGCGCGGACGACGCGACACGGTACGGAGAGCGCGATTGCAGCTTCGCTTCTGGGTCTGGTTCCGGAGTTTGGCGTGTTGCTGGATGAGAATCGCAAGGGTACGCTTCGGATAGAGGTGAAGGCGGAGTTGGAGGATCCACCGGATTGGGGTGCTCTGGGCTATTTTGCGGGGAAAGCAGCGGGTCTGGGTATTCCGGTGTTCAATGGCATACGACGGCCCTCTCAGGACGAGGCCAAGCAACTGTGTGCGGCGCTGGCGACTTCGGGTGGGGTGACGATGTGTCATATCGCGGGTGTTACGCCAGAGGCACCTACGATAGATGCGGCTTTTCAGGGGGATGTTCCAGAGGATTATTTGACGTTTGATGCAGAGACGTTGAAGGAGACTTATGAGTCACTGAGGGTGCGCACGGGAGATGAAATCGATTCCGTAATTCTGGGCTGCCCGCATGCGTCTATTAATGAATTGTCGAAAATTGCCGCTCTTTTGAAGGGGAAGAAGGTGGCAAAAGGCGTGCGCCTGTGGATCGATACGGCGCGGGGTACCAAGGGGAATGCGGACAGGATGGGCTATACGGAGATTATTGAGGCGGCTGGCGGGCGCATTCTTTGCGATACCTGTCCGACAAATATGCGGATTCCGGCGAAGCGCATTGTGACGCATGGTTTTAAACAGGCGCATTATGCGCGAGGGATGGTGGGGGCGGAAGTGATTATTGCCAAGACGGAGGCTTGCATACGCGCAGCAGTTGCCGGGAGGTGGCTTGGAGATGGCTGATACCATTGATATTAGAGGACACGGTGTGGTTAAGGGATACGCGGAGGGCGAGGCGCTGGTGGCTGATACAACGCTGTCGTTCTGGGGTGAGGTGGATGCAATTACGGGCAAGGTGATCGGCGTGGGGCATCCTCTGGAGGGGATTTCTCTGGGGGGGCGCGTGCTGGTTATCCGCTCGACCAAAGGGTCTTCGGGTACGCCTATGGTTTTAAATCTGGCACAGCTCGAAGGCAATGCGCCTGCGGCTTTTGTCAATGTGGAGGTGGATGGGTTGGCCGCACTTGGATGTATTGTCAATGAGATTCCGATGATGACAGAGCTGGAACGAGATCCGTTTGAGCTGATCGCTACGGGCGACCACGTGGTGGTGAATGCCGATGAGGGCGTGCTGCGGGTGACGCGAAAGTCAACTACCCAACGCTGAAGCAGTTGGGCTTGTCGCTCGGGCATAAATGCACTCGGCAACTTTAGGCTTGAAACACAAGCCCTAAACTCTCCACCGAAGCGATGCTGTTGCCGAATTGGTCAAGAAGGAGTCTGCGGTTGGAAAATGGCTGTTTGTGGCCTGAATATAAGCTCTGTATGGACAGAACTCGGAATTCGGCAACAGCATCCGAAGCGGGGTAACTCCATTTGCTCATAGTGAGACAAACTCTGTTTGTTCTTTTTCCATATAGGACTTTGAAAAGTGCCTTATATTTTGTGTATAGGTGAAGACCTTTATGGTTTATTGCCCTGGTGGGTAGGAGGCGGCCGCTAATAACGGTCGCCCGCCCTGAAAAGGGTCCCGCCGGGGCCTTCCTAAAGCTTTGACGCCAAAGAGGATTTGAGATACATTGAGGTTGACAAAATAAAGGCCAAAGAGAACGCCTTTGGCCGGCCCCTTAGCCGCTAATAACGGTTGGATGGGCCTTTTCCACTTTTCAGGAAAGGGGCTGTGCAACCGTGTTTTTTTTTGCCCCGGCATCCCCTTTCCGCTGAAGTGATAGGAGGTGTCGGTTTGAGCAGGTCCTACAACAAATCCCAAAATAGGCTTTCCCGCAGAACGAAATTCAATCCCGATTTCTGGGAAGTTCGGGTTGACCAGAACATCCTTGAACGGTTCTCTCTTGAACAGAATCCGCACTACGAGACAGAGGAAGATGTCCAGGCACGATTTCGTCAGCGTGAGTGGACATCCCGATTAATACCGCTGGTTCTCAAGCTGATGGATGAGGTTCTTACCTCCAGACAAAGGGAAATAGTACACCTTTACTTTTTCAGGAAAATGACCGAACACGAAATTTCCCAGCAACTCGGTATCTCAGTTCCCAGCGTGAGCCAACACCTGTTTGGTAAGTCGCGCGGTGGAAAGATGGTCGGAGGCGCGATTCCCAAACTGCGCAAGAAACTGGCCCAGGTGCATCCTGGAGAATTTGAAATTCCTGATTGCCAGTAGTTTCTGCAAATACACTGCCGAGAATTACTCGCACAGCTGTGCCGAGACCTCCACAATGGTTTCTCGTATCACATCGACAACGTGCTGTACTTCCGATTCGGTGATGGTGAAAGGGGGACTGATGGCGATATGGTCGCCTTCGACACCATCCACCAGGCCGGGTGCTCCGGGCATGACCAGTACTCCTTTTTCGAAGGCCAGATCCACGATCCTTGCGGTCACTCCTTTTGAGAGGTCGAAGGGGGCACGCGTGGATTTGTCGGCCACGAATTCGATGCCGGTCAGCAGGCCCTTCCCACGTATGCCCCCGACGATCGGCAGGCCCTGCAGGGGCATGAGTTTTTCCAGCATCAGATCGCCCATTCGGGCGCAGTTCGATACCAGATCGTGCGTCTGGATGTAGTTTTGCACGGCCAGGGCCGTGGCGCAGGAAAGGGCGTTTCCGCCATAGGTGTGACCGTGTACAAAAGAGACGGATTCCCTGTAGATGGCGTTGTAGATCTTTTCGTGGACGACGGTTGCGGCAATGGGCGTATAGCCGCTACTCAATCCTTTTCCGGTCGCCATAATATCGGGGACCACATCCCAGTGTTCGATGCCAAAGTTGCGACCTGTCCTGCCAAAACCGGTGACGACCTCATCGACGATCATCAGGATATTGTGCCGGTCACAGATCTCCCGAATGAGAGGATAGTAGTCCTGAGGAGGGGTCACTCCGGCGGCGGAGGTGCCGAGGATGGGTTCGGCGATAAAGGCGGAGATCGACTCGCTGCCCTCCTGTTTGATGACCCGCTCCAGTTCCTCTGCGCAGTGGAGCTGGCATTCCGAGTGATCTTTACAGTAGGCGCACCGGTAGGGGTAGGGCGGTGGGATATGGGGGAAATTCAGCAGGTAGGGGATATAGTCCTCACGCCAGGGCGACCGCCCGGACATGGAGAGGGCGCCAACCGTATTCCCGTGCCAGGCCTGCCACCGAGAGATGACTCTGTACTTTCCGGGATTACCGGTTGCGATATGATACTTCCGGGCGATTTTCATGGCTGACTCTGTGGCTTCGGATCCTCCGGAAACGAAAAAGACCCGGTTCAGGTCTTCCGGCGTGAGGCCAGCGATCCTGTCTGATAGGTCGATCTGGGGCTGGGTCAGGAACCGGGCGTAGGTGAAACAAACCTTCTCCGCCTGTTCGGCCATGACCTCTGCGATCTCTTTGACTCCGTGGCCGATACTGACCACATGCACGCCCGCACAGGCGTCGAGATAGCGCTTCCCTTCCGTATCGAACAGGTAAATGCCTTCTCCGTGTGATATCTTCGGCCATTCTTTTTTGAGGGTTCTGTGAAAGATGTGGTCTTTATGCCGGGGCATTGTCTTTCCTTTCGTTAGAGATATTTCCCTTCACCGCAGTCAGCGGGCAAGATAGCCTTTCGGCATCGGTTCCGCAAGCAATTCAAGATCTCCTTTCGCGCATCCACTATTTTGAAACCTTTAGATATATGGCGTGTATCTAAGATGTAACAGGGGATGGACAGCAATTGAGGAATATATTCGAGATTGTGAAACTTTGTAAATGTTAAAGGCGTTTAAGATAAGGAATATAACAACTCATTACCTTGCTGGGAGGGGGTGACAATCATTTTCGCAAAAGTAGAAACGCCAACTGTTGTAACAGAATCCCGCACCGGGTCGGGCAAAGAGGAACAAGTGGTAGGAGATACAATGGAATACACGCAACAAGAGACACAGTACGCACGCGAAGCTTCTGTTCAGAGCTATCTCAGGGAACTGCGCAAGTACCCCCCATTGAGCCGAGAAGAAGAACAAAAAGTCCTTCGCAAGGCCAAACGGGGAAATCAAGCGGCGATTGATAAAATTATTACGTCAAACTTGCGTTTTGTCGTCAGTGTTGCACTCGAGTATCAGGGTCGGGGTGTGCCCCTTGCCGATTTGATTGCCGAGGGCAATATGGGACTGATGGAGGCGCTCAAGCGATTTGACGAAGAACGCGGGTTTAAGTTCATCAGCTATGCTGTATGGTGGATTCGACAGTGCATTCTCAATGCACTCAAGCGCACGTCTAATGTGGTTATGCCTGCAAATCGCCAGGAGGATATGGACCGAATGGCGCGGCGCTGGGGGCAGATGACCCAGGAATTGGGGCGCGTGCCCACGCTGGACGAAGTTGCCAGCGATATGAAGATCAGCAACAAACGCGCAGAGCGGGCATTGCGCTGTGTGCGTCCAGACCTGTCTTTGTCCGCACCTATAGACACGGCGGGCGAGCAGCCGCTTATGAATCTACTCGAGGCCAATGAAGAGGATCCCGATCAGCTCGTGATATACCGGGATCAGTCCGAGTTTATACTGCGGTCTCTCAATGATTCTCTGGATCCCCGGGAGCGAGATGTTATTCGCGGTTATTTTGGTCTCGACGGAAATGAACGCCAGACGCTGAGTGACATTGGTCAGTCTCTGGGTGTTACTCGAGAGCGCGTGCGCCAGATTCGCAATCGCGCGCTTACCAAGTTGCAGCGATATTTTCGAAGAAATGTTCCGGGTGGAAAAGTGGAAGATCTGGTCTGATACCATCTTATTTTCGGAATAGTAAAGGCGGTTCTGGTTTTTCCAGAGCCGCCTTTACTGTGCAGGCTCTTTCAGCGAAAAGGGTTGATTTATTCAAAAATGGAGTGTAGATTCTATTTGCTTTTTGTATTCTTTTACCCGCCTCTCTATTGGGCTTCACTATGAGCCGATTATTAGCATTCCTCGGTGGGCAACTCGCCGCATTTTTTATCCAGGTTTTCCAGATGTTCTGCTATGGTGTCCAGTGCGTGACGGAAATGCGGCATCTCTACCTCTATCGACATCAGATTATCGGACAGTGTTATGCTATTGGTGTTAGCTCTCTGCCTCTGGTCTGCCTGATTTCGGCTTTTAGTGGGATGGCGATCGCTATTCAGACGGCTTATCAGATGGAAGCTTATGTGCCCGACTATATGGTTGGTGCTCTGATGGTGCGCTCTGTGATACTCGTGCTGTCGCCTATTTTGTTGGGTCTCGTGCTCGCTGGCAGGGTGGGTGCGGGCGTTGCGTCTGAACTCGGCACTATGAAAGTCTCAGAACAAGTGGATGCACTTGCGTCAATGGCTGTGGATCCTGTGGGGTATCTCATGTTGCCCCGGATGCTCGCTGGCGCGATTATGGTTCCTGTTCTCGTGATTTATTCTTTTTTAGTCGCGAATATCTGCGGGTTTGGTATGTCGATGATCAAGATGGCTATTACGCCTACCGAATTGGTCAAAGGTATGAAGCTCTATTTTGAGGTGTATGATGTTTTTGTCGGGTTGGTCAAATCCTTTGTTTATGGTGGGCTGCTGACGTTTATGGGGTCTTACAAGGGGCTGTGTACCGCAGGCGGTGCACAGGGTGTTGGACGGGCTGCCACGGCTGCAGTTGTGATATCTTCTGCGCTTGTTCTCATTCTCGATTATTTTTTAACACACGCGTTGTTGTATTAAACTATGGCAAATGAAACGGCTATTGAGTTTGTCGAGGTGTTTAAGTCTTTTGAGGCGCAACCTGTGCTAAAAGGGCTTGACCTGCAGATTCCCTGGTCTGAGATTACGACTATTTTGGGACCGAGTGGATGCGGCAAAAGTGTGACTTTAAAGCATGTGATTGGGATTGAGCGGGCTGATGAGGGAAAGGTCGTCGTTGCCGGTTATGACATGGCGCGGATTCGCCATGGTGAGTTGATCGAATTGCGCAAGCGCATTGGGGTTTTGTTTCAGTCTTCGGCACTTTTTGATTCTATGACGGTTAAAGAGAATGTGGCTTTTGGGTTGCGTATGCACACCAGGATGTCCGAAGAGGAAATTGCAGAGCGCGTGCATGTCTGTCTC
>JAJEAX010000178.1 GCA_022822565.1 Candidatus Latescibacterota bacterium | reverse complement strand
GGATTTTAGAGCCGTCATTGCGGCAGGGTGTTAGCCGCAATCCAGTGGTTTTGACCCCTGCTCAAAATCATGCAGAGCCAGCCCCGTAGTGCTTTCATACGGGGGGCAGGCTTTTCTTATCTCTATTTATCGGTATTACGTATGTGGCGGTTTTGAAGTCACACATCGCGTTGTGCGATATAAAAAAGTAGAAGAATAATCTATATTTGAGGAAGTCCGTGCCGAGAAGCGATATTGAACGCATAAGGGAGCGATTTCGCCTTCGGCAGTATGATATGTCTGCACATGCAATGGAAGAGATGGCAGAAGATCTCTTAGATATTGTGGATGTAGAAAATGCAGTTCAAAACGGACAGATTGCACGGATAGAAAGAAATGATCCCAGAGGAACAAAATATATTCTTGAAGGCACGGCTGTAGATCAGAAAACACCGATGGGTATTGTTGGACGATTTGCTGGGAATGGGAGATTTTTAATTATCACTGTTTATGAAATCACTCAACTTGAGGGATAATATGCAAATGTACGGATATCAATGCGATTATTGTGATGGCACAGTACAGGCTAAGCCATTAGAAAACGAAGTATTTAAACATAAAAATGGTTTTGTAATTTTAGAAGATGTCACCATCGGTGTTTGTGATTCATGTGGCAATCGCTATTACTCTGCAGAACTTCTTCACGCAGTTCACGACATTGCTACAGGTGCTCAGTCTCCTGAGAGAACAGAAACTATTCCTGTTGCCCACTTTTCGAGAGCTGTATAAAATGTCATTTATTGATTGGGATAAATATCCCGCTAATGAAGTCGCGCCAGGCGTGCGCATTCGGACGCCTTATGGTGAGAATTTGATGCTCTCGCGCGTTGAGTTTGATGCGGGTGCTGTGGTGCCGATGCACAGTCATCCTCACGAGCAGGGGGGGATGATGATTGAGGGGAAGATGAAGTTCACTATTGATGGTGAGACCCGCACAGTTGAACCCGGCGAAGCTTTTCTGATTCCCGCCCATGTGCCACACCGGGCTGAGGCAGTAGATGGTCCCTGTGTGGCTCTCGATATTTTCTCACCGATTCGCGAAGATTATGTCGAACTTGCCAACCGCTATATTCCTTCCAAAGACAAACCGTAATATTTTCATTCACGGATCGTTTATCTTGTCTTCCTTTTTTTTCGCGCTTTTAAGACGTGTTCGATACTTCTGATATTTCTGCTGGGACAGCTTTGTACACAAAGTTATGCGAGTGATGTCAGTGGAAGAGTAAAAAAACTCGATATCGGAACGTATGTCGAGGGTGCGTATTTTATCGGTGCGCAAAAAAGGCGTTTTCGAGGCTATATCAATCGCACACAGGGTTATGCGGTTACAATCATCACGGACCAATTGCCCTATAGACGCCGTATTACCTACCAGTCTATTGATCATTTGCGCGTAAAGAAGACGAAAAGAATCGCCGTGCAGTTCAATCCCCAGGCGCGTCGATTTTTGACTCGGACTGGCGTTATACCCGGGCACCGGGCGGTTATTGGCATTGCGGAAGCAGCAGATAGTCGGTTTGGGGGTATTATTGCGAGTGTGAGCGACTCTTTGATCGTTTTGGCAGATACACATAAGCGCGATGAGTACAAAATTTTGACAGTTTCGGAACTCGATCAACTGTCGATTAATCTGAGCAAGACATCCCATATCCGGAAGGGATTCAAAGCCGGTCTGGTTACGGGTTTTTGTATCGGTGTTATTTTTTCCTCGTCCGATTTGAACAGGAGTAACGAGACGGGATGGTCAGCTCTTGCCAATATTGTTCTAAGTCCACAAACTGTTGTTATTTCTGCGGTCGGTGCCGGTGTCGGTAGTATTATTGGCAAACTCGCCAGCTATGAGACCTGGCAGTCTATCCCATTGGACCGCCTCAAATTCAACCGCTCTCACACGCCTTTGTCCCTCTCTGCATCTTATTCTTTTTAATCATCGTCCATATTTTTTTACGTCATGTGTGACTTTAGAATAATGATGAAAAAAACAAGCAATCAGTGGTCAGCAGTTAGCAAAATAAGGATTTTAGAGCCGTCATTGCGGCAGGGGGTTAGCCGCAATCCAGTGTTTTTGACCCCTGCTCAAAATCATGCAGAGCCAGCCCCGTAGTGCTTTCATACGGGGGGCAGGCTTTTCTTATGTCTATTTGTCGGCATTATTCTGTGGCGATTTTGAAGTCACACATCGCGTTTTTTTTATTTTCTGAGATTGCAAATTTACAATAGTTTTGTAAATTTGCATTGTTTTTTTACAATAGTTTTGTAAATTTGCAATATGGAAAATCCCTTATTAAAACGCCTTCTGGCATTACCCGATCGCTCGTTTTTTCTTTTTGGACCGCGCTCAACAGGCAAAAGCACCTATTTGCGCCAGGTTTTGCCCGATGCGATTTATCTCGATTTGCTCGATTCTTCACTTTATCTTGAGCTTTCGCAGTCGCCCCATCACCTCGAGGCTCTGATCGGTAATCGTCCAGAGCAGACCTGGGTAGTCCTGGATGAAGTTCAAAAAATTCCCGCTTTGCTAAATGAGGTTCATCGTTTGATTGAAAATAAACGGTGGCGATTCGTGCTTTGCGGTTCTTCTGCGCGCAAACTACGTCGGGGCGGTACTAATTTGCTTGCTGGTCGCGCAATTACTCGCCATATGGAATCGTTTAGCAGTGCAGAACTCGGTGCGCTTTTTGATCTCGATTTTTCACTGCAATACGGCATGTTGCCCACTGTGCAATTAGACCGCACGTATGCCCGCGATATTCTCGATGCTTATGTCAATACCTATATTAGAGAAGAGATTAAAGAAGAGGGGGTTGTGCGCAATCTGCCCCCTTTTCTCCGATTTTTAAGCATTGCAGGTCAGATTAATGCCCAACAGGTGAACGCGCAAAGTCTCGCGCGAGATGCAGCGGTTTCTCGCAGCAGTATCGATATCTATTTTTCGATTTTGGAAGATACGCTTTTGGGGCACAAGCTTTTGGCTTATCGCCCGAATATTAAAGTTCGAGAGCAGACCCGACCCAAGTTCTACTGGTTCGATCCGGGTGTTGCGCGTGCAGCCGCGGGATTGCTCGATGATCCGCTTGACCGCGTCTGGTTGGGAACTGCATTGGAGACGTTGATTTATCACGAGTTGCGCGTGTACAATCACACGCGAGAAAAATACCGTCCTATTGCATTTTATCGCACGGCTACAGGAGGAGAAATCGATTTTGTTATTGAAACGCGCAAGCGAACGGTATCTTCCCGGGCGCATGTGGTGTGTCTCGAAGTTAAGTTGTCCGATCGGTGGGATAGGCGTTGGGAACGTCAGATGCGCGATATGAGTTTATCCCCACAGATTTGCGTCGATCGCATGGTGGGGGTTTATACGGGTAAGCGGAGCTATCATTTTGATGGTGTGGATGTTTTGCCTGTTGCGGAATTTTTAAAGCAGTTGTATCAGGGGGATGTTTTTTAGAAGTTGTTTTTTGATAAGGAGCTTCAAATGGAATATCGGCAACTCGGCAATTCAGGGCTTCAGGTTTCGGCTATTGGGTTGGGGACCAATAATTTTGGCTGGCGCCTTGACGCGAGGGCTACGGCGCGTGTTATGGGTCGGGCGCTGGATGAAGGGATTACGTTGATCGATACGGCTAATATGTACGGGGATACGCTGTCGGAGTCCTATATTGGCCGGGCGATTAGAGGCAAGCGCGATGCGTTTATTCTGGCGACTAAGGTGTCGATGAGTATGGGCGATGGACCGAATATGAGCGGCAATTCGCGGTACCATATTCTCAAAGAGGTGGAGGAGAGTCTCAGACGTCTCAGTACGGATTATATCGATCTCTATCAGATCCATCAGACGGATTCCAATACGCCTATTGAGGAGACTTTGCACGCGCTTGACTATCTCGTTGCTCAGGGCAAGGTGCGCTATATCGGTTGTTCCAATTTTATGGCGTGGGAGGTCTGCGAGGCCTTATGGACTTCGCGTGCGAAGAATTTGGTCGCGTTTTCGACTGTGCAACCCCGCTATAGTATGCTCGACCGCGAGGTTGAGGCAGAGCTTGTGCCTTTTTGCAAGTCTTATGGTATTGGCATTTTGCCCTATTTTCCCCTTGCGAGCGGTTTTCTTACGGGTAAGTATCGCCGGGATGAACCAGCACCCGAGGGTACGCGTTTGGCAGAGCGCGACCGGGGTATGTTCACGGATAAGAATTTTGATATTCTGGAAGCGTTGGAAGAATTTGCACAGGAGCGCGATCACACCATTCTCGATCTGGCTTTTGCGTGGCTTCTCGCCAATCCCTGTGTGTGTTCCGTGATTGCCGGAGCTACCACGCCCGAGCAGGTCACGGCAAATGCCGCGACTGTTGGCTGGGATCTCAGTGATGCGGAGATGGAAGAGATTGATGGAATTCTCTCGTAAGTGATTTGAAAATAAAACAAAGGGACGCAGAGTAATGTGCGTCCCTTTTCTATTTTGAGTAGTTGAAGATTTTGTATCAGGCAACAGGTATTCGCTCTCCATCTTTTTCCAAAATAATCTGAAATCCGTAGGCTTGTACGATGTTCTTAAAGCTCTGCAGGCGAATATCTTGCTGTTTTCCAGATCGGATATTTTGAATTGTATTGGCGGATAAGCCCGCTTCTTTCGCCAACTTTCGAACCGATTTGTCATCGCCATCCATGAGTGCCAGAAGCAATTCCGAAAGAGCAAAATCTTTGTATTCCGTTTTGTATTCTTCTCTAAACTCCGGGTCTTGCATCAGTCGCTCATAAGTAGATATTGGTTTTTTATTCATAATAGCATCCTCTCTCAACTCGCTTCTCATAATCTGCTTTCGGCTACTTCGCTCCATTCATTCCGATGACCCATTGCAATTGATGCGCCATTGCCACGCTGAAATCAGCACCCAATCCCTTGCGTTCATATCGAATCTGTCCGTTTTGATCGATGATGCAGGTATAGGGGATCTCGGCGGAGCCAAACGCTTTTCGCATTTCCAGATCGCCCAGTGCAAAGGTTAAAAGCGGTGCGCTCTGGTACCGAAAGCTGGCTATCAGATCTCGGCGCGTTGAGCTATCTTGGTCGATATTTACCGCTAAAAATTCGACATTTTGTTTGCGAAACTGCTCTTTGAGCTTTTGGAGATAGGGCAGTTCTTCAATACACGGGCTGCACCATCCCGCCCAAAATGTTACGACCACAGCTTTGCCTTTTAAGTCTGCCAATGTGATTTTCTCGCCGTCTAACTTTTGGACTTCAAAGGTGGGGGCTGGGCGTGAAATGCGTTCTTTTTCGACGCTTTGGATAATTTTTTTATCCCACTCATCTTTTAAGGAAGCGTAGGTTTTGCTCATTCCCTTACCTGAGCCGAATTTGCCAACATAAGCCTGGCTCCACAGTTCTGCTATATCCGTGCGGGTGACCGATGTGAGTAATAGTTCTGAGGCGAGTTCATAAGCCTCTGTCCAGGCTTTTTGGTCGATATAGATCCGAAGCAAGTGGGTCTTTGCTTTATCTACTGATGCCTGCCGATTTGCCAGTTCCAGGTCGCCTAAATCCTTGCGTGTTTGCCAACCGCGAATTACAGTCTTTGCTTCCGCAACAGCACGGTCGTGTTGTCCAAGGAGTTGATGAGCACGCGCCAATAGATCGCGGCAGATGAGTTCTCTTTTACCGTAATTTTCCCATTTTTTCTGGTTCTGCAGTGCTTCTTTTAATGCGTTTTGTGCATACAGCAGTGTTTTTTCAGATCGCACTTTCTTATCTATCAGTATCCGAGCAGCCGTTTCATAAGAACCGTTGGAATACATTTGCAATGCGAGCATTTTGTCGGATAGCTCTATCAACAGGTGTGGATCATCGGTGACGTGTTGATAATAATTCAACAGGGTGATGGAGATGTCGCCTTTCAAAAAGGTGTTGGGATAATCTGTAAGCAGTTGCTCAAGTCCCCGAATGTTCTCCCAATACTGCTCTGTGGTCTCGGGGGGGGATCCACCCCTAAATTGGTTAAAGCGTTTTATTTCTTCTTTAGAATGGGTTGGCTGTTGTGCAAAGCACACGGAATATGCACTCAGACATATCGCCAGACTTGCTACCAGTTTGCACTTGTTGAAATACATGCTGAACCTCACTTTCTGTCTGTCCAAATTAGATTCAATTTCCGTACCTGGGCATTTTTTTGTGATCGATTTGCTTTTAATCGCACAAAGTATGTTCCGTCGGGAAGTTCCTGTTTAGACAATAAGACAGTATAAGAACCGGGTGCGTGTGTTTTATTGACTGGCTTAGCCGCCCTTGCACCGTGACGGTTGTAGAAATCTATTTCTACAAAGACGGAGTCTTGATAAATCGTTTCTGGTATCCAGTACACTATTTTTACCAGTGAATCTTGTGGCGAAGTTTCCATTCTGAAGTCCAGTTTTTCTGTTTGTGTGTCGCCACTTGTATTGGAACCGGATTTGACCTCTTGTTTTACATCCTGTTGCGAAGATTTTGTTCCGTCTGTTTCGTCAGTTTTCTCAGGATTTGGCTGCTCATTTTGAGCGGGGGTTTCCAATTCGAGCTGTATTTGTGGCACCTGGGATGGCTCATTGTTTTCTTGTCTCCAATTCAATACTGCCGAAATCCCACCGAAATACAATCCCGTTCCCGCGATACCTGCGCCGATGATTCCCATTATTTTTATCATGCCTGTTCCTTTCAGTTTGGCGAGCAGACTCGCTTGCGTTGGGACTGCGTACAATAGCGGGGGTAACGCGACCATTATTTTGCGCGTCAATTGGCGCGTCGGACGTTTTTCGCGGAGTGTGTCTTCTACCAGTGGCATCAATTCGTCGCGCAAGCGGTTGCGTGCAACTTGAAGACGGCCGGTTACTGTGCTTTCGGGGATGTCGAGAAATGCGGCGATTTCGGGATAGGTCATGCCTTCCATGTAGTGGAGCAATACGGCTTCCCGATAAATGTCTGGCAATGTATCAATAGCGGCTATGATGGCTTCTTTTGTTTCGGTTTTTTCCAGTGCTTCGTCGGGTAGGTCTGGCAATGGAAGTTCCGATACTTCAGGCGTTATATCCCGCGATGTGGCGTCAATCGAGAAGATTGGGCGTTTTTGTTGAAGCCATTTGTTTGACAAATTGAGTGCAATTCCCCGCAGCCAACCTGAGAATTTTTCGGGCGATTTTAGAGACTTGAGGTGCATGTATGCCTCCACAAACGCATTTTGTACGATGTCTTCAGTTGCGGAAAAGTCGCGGATCCGTCCAGCCACAAAGGCAAAGATGCGCCCTTGATACGCCTCGACCAGCGGTTCATAAGCAGCCTGGTCGCCAGCCAATATTTTTTGCACTTGCTCTGCATCGCGTTTGCTCATCATAACTCCGGATAGATAATTGCTGTGCTGATCGCTGACCGCTTGTTTTTCCGCCCGCTATATATATGTGACTCGAAAGCACGGATTCCTAAATAAAAAAAAGCCCTGCGATTCGAGTTCACAGGGCTTTCTGTTTTTTGATGTCCGCGATTTATCCCCGCGATGGTTCGGGCATTTCTTTTTTTGCGCGGGCGGAGAGTTCGGCGAGGTGGTCGTCGTGTGCGAGGACTTGTTCCAGATGTTTTTTGCGTTCGGGTCCAGCGGTTGCGAGCATGATTTTGCCGTAAGCGCGATCGTTCCAGAACCGCGCGCGTGCGGCGATCTGTGTTTTTAATAGGTCAATATGTTCTTCATCTTCGGGGAAGCGTTCGCTGCAGTTGATGGTGAACATCCGCCGCCGCGGACTGCCTCCAAAGGCCGCGTGTTTTAAGTTGTGATTGAATAAGACGACGTCGCCCGGGTTGGTTTCCAGTGCTAACGCGGGTATGTCAGGTCCGTGCATGTCCCATTCATCCTGGGAATTTCGGACGGTGTTTTCGACATTATTTGCATATTGATCTTTGAGATGATGACTCCCCGGAATGACGCGCAAACAACCCGTGTCGCGCGTTAAGTGATCCAGGTACAGGGCG